>NZ_JBSGHN010000006.1:0-103768 GCF_053604425.1 Microbispora sp. NPDC004025
TCTCTCCCCAGCTCCCGTGAGGCCCCGGGGCCGGGCCGCGCACACGCGCGACCCGGCCCTTCGCCATGTCCTCACCCCCACGCCGCCACCACGTCGCCGGCGTTCCAGGCCAGGCCGACGCCCTCCGCGTCGGGCCGGATTCCGGACAGCGACACCACCGCGAGGCCGCCCGTTTCCGGGTCGAAGCCCGGCACCTGAGTGGCATCGCGGCGCAAGGCGGCCAGATCGTGGCCGTCGAACGGAGTGCCGAGCCACTTGACGGAGCCCGCGAAGCGTGGTGATTTGATTACTGAACGTGAGTGGACTGGGGGAGGTGGGTATGCGCCGGTCGTTCAAATTCCTGCTGCGCCCCACCAGCAAGCAGGCCGCCTCGCTCGCCGCCTGCCTTGAGGATCACCGGCAGCTCTACAACGCCGCCCTTGAGCACCGGCGGACGGCCTACCGCAAGGCTGGTGTGACGGTCCGCTACGGTGACCAGTCTGGGGAGTTGAAGCACATTCGTGCTGATGACCCCGCCGGTCAGGGCCGGTGGTCGTTTTCCTCTCAGCAGGCCACCTTGCGCCGGTTGGACAAGGCGTTCGTGGCGTTCTTCAAGCGGGTCCTCGAGGGCCGTACGCCGGGGTTCCCGCGTTTCAAGGGGCGCGGCTGGTTCGACACGGTGGAGTGGCCCAGGGACGGCGACGGCTGCCGGTGGGACTGTCAGCCCGAACACCCATCGGCCACGTTCGTCCGTTTGCAGGGCATTGGGCACGTGCGGGTGCACCAGCACCGCCCGGTCCAGGGCCGGGTGAAGACGATCAGTATCAAGCGGGAGGGTGCCCGCTGGTATGTGGTGTTGTCGTGTGATGAGGTGCTCGCCGAGTCCCTGCCCGTGACGGGCGCGGCCGTGGGCCTGGACATGGGCGTGGCCTCGCTCGTCACCACCAGCGCCGGTGGCGCCCTGGCCAACCCGCGGCACCTGGCCGCGTCCGCTGGCCGTCTTACGGCGGCCCAGCAGGCTCTGGCTCGTAAGAAGCGCGGGTCCAAGCGGCGGCGCAAGGCCGTCGTGCAGGTGGCGGCGCTGCATGCCAAGGTCCGCCGTCAACGTCTTGATACCGCGCACAAGGCGGCGCTCACCCTGGTCCGCGACTATGACGTGATCGTGCATGAGGACCTGCGGATCGCCAACATGACCCGCTCGGCCTCGGGCACGGTCGAACGACCCGGGCGGAACGTCGCGGCCAAGGCCGGGCTGAACCGGAGCATCCTGGACACGGGTTGGGGGGTGTTCCTGCGTGTGCTCGCGCACAAGGCTGAAAGCGCCGGTCGCGAGCTGATCGCGGTTGATCCCCGCAACACCTCCCGCACCTGCGCCCGTTGCGGGTACTGCGCACGGGAGAACCGCCTCACTCAAGCCAAGTTCGCCTGTACGGCGTGCGGGCACACCGCGCACGCCGACGTGAACGCGGCCAAGAACATTCTCAGGGCAGGGCTTGCCCTTCGCGACGCTGCGCGAGCGGCTTAGCGAGAAGCCGTCCCTTTAGGGAGCGGAGGAGTCACCATGTGCAGATCGCTGGACCTGGACCCTGCCGGCGTCCCCTGATCGCCATAGCGGAGCCGGCGCCCGTCCGGCTCACCCGGTCGAGACGCTTGGTCAAGGCGGCCAGCTCTCTACGCCGACCGATGAAAGGAATCGCGCCCACCGTGCCCCTTATGTAGATGACATCTACGTAGATGCAATCTACAAGTTCACACGGGACGCGATCCGCTCGCGCGACGTTGAGCCTCCGCGTCTATTTCGACCAGTTGGAGTTGCTGACCCAGCTTCGCGGTTCGACGGGGCTTCCCACTGGCCGGCAGGGGGCCGCAGAGCAGGCCCGGGGCGCTACGAGGTGCGGCGGGGTGGGAGCAGGGCGTTGACGCGGTCGGAGTCGGGCCAGACGTAGGGAAGGTCGTCGGGATCGCCGGGGAACTTCGGGCCGTAGAAGTCCGGATCCTTGCGCAGCAGGGCCGAGCGGTGACTGAGGTGGAGGGCGGGGTCGCCGAGCCACGGCGGCAGTTCGCCCGCCTCCGCGAGGGCCGCCTGGGCGCGGGGTGCCTCGATGCCCCGGCACTCGAGCAGCTCTCTGCTCATCGTCCCGGCGCAGGTGTCGGCGCGGCCCAGGTCGCACCAGGCCGCGACGATCTCCAGGCCGTAGCGGACCAGCGCCTCCTCGTAGCCGGCCCACATGTGCGCCACCGGATGGTGCCGCCAGCCGTACCCGGGGATGGTCAGCGTCCGCAGGACCTGCAGGGCCTCGACCCGCTGCTTGCCGAGGCGGAGCGGGTCGAGGACGCGGGCGGTGGCCGCGAAGTCCGGGTACGGCAGGAACGTCTGCATGACGCCGGGGTCGTTACCCGGGTCCGCCGGAGATATCCCCGCACGCAGGGAGATCTCCGGCGGAGGAGGCGTCAGTCGAACAGCACGATCTGCCGGAGCACCTCGCCGCCGCGCAGGGCGGCGACGGCCTCGTTCAGGTCGCCGATCCTGATCCGGGAGCTGATCATGCTCTCCAGGTCGAGCTTGCCCGCCTTGTAGAGGTTCACGAAGCGCGGGAAGTCCCTGCGGACGTCGGCGTCGCCGTACAGCGAGCTGAGGATGTTCTTGCCCTCGAACAGCAGGGAGAAGGCGGTCAGCGGCACCTGGTCGTCCATGGCGCCCGCGCCGACGACGATGACGTCGCCGCCGCGCCGCGTCGCCTGCCAGGCCGTCATGATGGCGGCCGACTTGCCGACCACCTCGAAGCCGTGGTCGAAGCCCTGGCCGCCGGTCAACGTGCCGATGGCGTCCATGAGCTGGTCGGGGGTGCAGGCGTGGGTGGCGCCCACCTTCTTCGCGAGCGCGTGCTTGGACTCCAGCGGGTCGATCGCGAGGATCGTGGTCGCGCCGGAGACGCGGGCGCCCTGGATCACCGACAGGCCGACGCCGCCGCAGCCGACGACCGCCACGGTCGCGCCGGGGCGCACCTTCGCGGTGTTGAGCACCGCGCCGACGCCCGTCGTGATGCCGCAGCCGATCAGCGCCGCCGCCTCGTACGGCACGTCCGCGTCGACCTTGATCGCGCCCTGCCACGGCACGATGATCTCCTCGGCCCAGGTGCCGCAGCCGGCCATGCCGAACGCCGGGGTGTCGCCGCCGAACCGGAAGCGGGGCTCGGCGAAGCTCTTCATCATGTACGTCATGCAGAGGTTCGGCTGACCGACGTTGCAGCTCGGGCAGTCGCCGCAGGCGGGCGTCCAGTTGATGATGACGTGGTCGCCCGGCTGCACGGTGGTGACGCCGTCGCCCACCTCGACGACCTCGCCCGCACCCTCGTGACCGGGAATGATCGGGAGCGGCTGCGGAAGCATCCCGGTGAGCACCGAGAGATCGGAGTGGCAGACACCGGTGGCCCTGACCCGCACCCGGACGTCGCCCGGGCCCACCGGCGTCAGCGTGAAGTCGTCTCTGATGTCGAGCTTTTCGTCGCCGACCGCGTGCAGAAGCGCGCCGCGCATGGGGACCTCCTGGTCTTTCCGGGGGTGGAGTGCCGCGCGGTCACTCGTCGTCGAGCGACAGCGCGGCCTTGGGGCAGGACCGGACCGCGTGGCGGACCCGGTCGAGCAGTTCGGCGGGCGGCTCGGGCATCAGCACGTGGAGGTTGTCCTCGTCGTCGACCTCGAAGACCTCCGGCGCCAGGCCCATGCAGACGGCGTTGGCCTCGCACACGTCGTAATCGACCTTGATCTTCATGGCGCGTTCTCCTCCTGTGCGTCACGTCGCGCTGGAGTTCACACGCTATCGCCGAGTTTGCGGTGGTCCCAGGAGACGACGCGAACCGGCTCGACCACGTAGGCCACACGCTTGCGCGCGGTGTGCTCGACGTACTCCCGCATCCCGGGATCGTCGACGGGCCCTCCGGCCATGCGCCCCACGATGCCCAGGCCGGCCTCCAGGACGGCCGCCGGGTCGTCGATCAGCCGCGCCTTGCCGTAGACGAGCACGCCGCGCAGCTGCGCGTAGTCGTCCCCGGTCTCGATCAGGCAGCTCACCCGCGGGTCCCGCGCGATGTTGTGGGCCTTCTGCGACTTGGCGTACGTCCAGAACGTGACGTGGCCGTCGTCGAGCCCGTAGAACATCGTGACCAGATGAGGCGTGCCGTCGGGGTTGATGGTGGCGAGCTGGAGCTTGCCGGCGGCCCGCAGGAGCTCGGCGATCTCTTCATCGCTCATCGCGATGCGCGCGCGCTGATTCACGAAGCAAAGTAGAACATGTTCCATCAGGGCCGACAAGGGGCTGGCCGAACATCGTTCGGGTCGCCCGAGTAGGGTGCGCCTCATGCTGACTCCGATGCCCGACGACCTGCGCCGCGCCGCCGAGAAGGCGCGCGGTTTCATGCCGCCCGCCGAGGGCGAGGCGCTGTACGAGATCGCCTGCGCGTACGGCTCCCGCGGCCCGATCTGCGAGATCGGTACGTACTGCGGCAAGTCGGCGATCTACCTCGGTGCCGGGGCGCGGCGGGCGGGCACGGTGGTCTTCACGGTGGACCACCACAGGGGGTCGGAGGAGATCCAGCCGGGCTGGCCGCACCACGACCCCGAGCTGGTGGACCCGAGGACCGGGCGGATGGACTCGCTGCCGTTCTTCCGGGACACGATCGCCGCCGCCGGCCTGGAGGACGAGGTGGTCGCGATCGTGGGAGCCTCGGCGACGGTCGCCCGTCACTGGTCGACCCCGCTGGCCGTGCTGTTCATCGACGGCGCCCACTCGGAGGAGCCGGTGACGGCCGACTACGAGGGATGGGCGCCGCACGTGATGCGGGGCGGCGCGCTGGTCTTCCATGACATCTATCCCGACCCGGCCGAAGGCGGGCAGGCGCCGTACCGGGTCTACCTGCGCGCGCTGGAGTCGGGCGCGTTCCGCGAGGTCCGCGTGACCGGGTCCCTGCGCGTGCTGGAACGCCTCTGACGGCGTGCCCCGCCGGGCGTGCTCACTCGACGACCGCGGTGGCCTCGACCTCGACCAGATGCTCGGGCACGTCCAGCGCGGCGACGCCCACCAGCGTGGCCGGCGGCACCGGGGCGCTCCCCAGCTTCGCCGCCGCCCGCCCGATTCCCTCCAGCAGCAGGGGCATCTTGGCGGGAGTCCAGTCGACCACGTAGACGGTCAGTTTCGCCACGTCGGCGAAGGAAGCGCCGGCCCCGGCCAGAGCGGTGGCGACGTTGCGATAGCACTGCTCGACCTGGGCGGTGAGGTCGCCTTCGCCGATCGTGACCCCGTCGGCGTCCCAGGCGACCTGCCCGGCGACGAAGACCAGCTTCGACCCGGTCGCGACCGACACCTGCCGGTAGGCGTCGATCTCCGGCAGTCCTGCGGGGTTCAGCAGAGTGAGGGCCATGATGACCGCCTTCTCAGTAGTCTCTTGTGGTTACTGAAGAACTGTAGGAGAGTGGCCGCTGACAAGGAAGAACGCACTTTTCAGTGACAGGGGAACCTCATGGTGACCAAGCAGTTCAGCGGCTCGCCGGAGGAAGCGGACCTGACGCGCGCGGACTCTCTGGCGCGGGAGATCTTCTCGGACATCGCCAACAAGTGGGCGTTGCTGATCATCGAATCGATCGGTGATCGCACCCGGCGCTTCAGCGAGTTGCGCGACGAGATCGAGGGCATCAGCCACAAGATGCTCACGCAGAACCTGCGCATGCTGGAGCGCAACGGCCTGGTCGAGCGGACCGTGCACCCCACCGTGCCGCCGCGGGTCGACTACACCCTCACCGAGCCGGGCCGGGCGCTGCGGGCGGTCGTCGACGGGATGTGCGACTGGACCCACCGGTACCTCGGTGACATCGAGGCCTCCCGCGGCCGCTTCGCCGGCTGAAGGCCGCGCGCGGCCGGCTCGTCAGGCGCGGGCGCGCTCGCAGCCGCACTCGCCGGTGATGCGGGCCTGCCGGCCGCCGGCGTCGCGGAAGATCCCCGAGCCGGGGGTCGCGCGGGAGAGGGCGTCCGCGGCGAGCACCACCGCGGCGGCGGTGTAGCCCGACCGCTCGTTGGGGAAGTGCCGCTCGTTCACGAACTGCCATCCGGTCCAGTAGGAACCGTCCGCGTGGCGCAGGTGCTGCATGTCGGCGAACACCGCCAGCGCGCGCTCCCGCAGCCCGGCGGCGTCGAGCGCGAGCACCAGTTCGCACGACTCCGCGCCGGTCACCCAGGGCTGGTCGGAGACGCAGCGCGCGCCGAGGCCGGGCACGACGAAGGTGTCCCACTCCAGGTCGAGGCGCCGGGCCGCCGCCGGGCCGCGTACGGCGCCGCCGAGCACGGGGTAGTACCAGTCCATCGAGAACCGGCTCTTGTCGGCGAACGCCTCCGGGTGGCCGGCGATCACGTGGCCTAACTGGTCGGCGGCGAGCTCCCAGTCGGGCTGCGGGTCGCCCAGCCGTTCGGCGAGCAGCGCCCCGCACCGCAGGCCCTGGTGGATCGACGAGGACCCGGTGAGCAGGGCGTACTCCGCCGGACGGCCCTCGGCGTCGCGCTGCCAGAGCACCTCGCCGCGCGCGGTCTGCAGGCCGATGACGAAGTCGAGGGCCCGGGTCACCACCGGCCACATCGACCGGGCGAAGTCCTCGTCGCCGGTCACCAGCAGGTCGTGCCAGACTCCCACCGCGATGTACGCCGCGTGGTTGGACTCCCCGGCCGCCTCGGCGGGCTCGCCGTCGCGCACCTTCATCGGCCAGGAGCCGTCCGGGCGCTGGTGCCGTACGAGCCAGTCGTAGCCCTTGCGGGCTTCGGCGCGCAGCCCGGCGACGGTCAGCGCCATCAGGCACTCGATGTGGTTCCACGCGTCGATGTGGCCCTCGGGCCAGGGCACGCCGCCCTGGTCGTCCTGGATCGCGGCGATGCTCTCGGCCGTACGGACGACCTGCTCGGCGGTGATGATCCCCGGAACGTCCGGCAGCCGCCTCATGCGGGCTTCCGGACGTAGACCACCACGCTCTTGCCGATCAGGGGGTTGAGCACGGCCTCGGCCAGCCGGGTGGCGAGGGGGCGCTTCATGATGTCCCAGACGAGAAGCTCGT
This sequence comes from Microbispora sp. NPDC004025, assembly GCF_053604425.1. Taxonomy (NCBI): domain Bacteria; kingdom Bacillati; phylum Actinomycetota; class Actinomycetes; order Streptosporangiales; family Streptosporangiaceae; genus Microbispora; species Microbispora sp. NPDC004025. The sequence goes on from NZ_JBSGHN010000006.1 coordinate 7,072, forward strand.
GGTAGGCCTTGGCCAGCGGGTGCTCGTCGTCGTTCACCCCGACGGCGCACTTGATCCACCAGTACGGCGAGTGCAGGCCGTGGGCGTAGTGGTGGCCGCCGACCTCAAGGCCGGAGGCCTTCAGCTTCGCCTGGAGCTCCGCCAACGTATAAATCCGGATATGTCCGCCGGGGGCCGTGTGGTAGTCCTCCGACAGGGCCCAGCAGATCCGCTCGGGCAGGAAGCTCGGCACCGTGATCGCGGCCCTGCCGCCCGGCTTCAGCACGCGTACGATCTCGCGCATCGCGGCCATGTCGTCGGGGATGTGCTCCAGCACCTCCGCGGCGATCACGCGGTCGAACGACGCGTCGGGGAACGGCATGTCGAGGGCGTCGCCGACCACGGTGTCGCCGGTCGCGCCCGCCGGCACCTCGCCCTCCTTGTCCATGGCCGCGAACATGACCGCCACGCTCTCCATCTCGGCGGCGTCCATGTCGAAGGCGACCACGTCGGCGCCCCGGCGCAGCACCTCGAAGGCGTGCCGGCCACCACCGGCCCCGAGGTCGAGGACACGGTCGCCCGGTCCGACGGGCAGCCGGTTGAAGTCGACGGTCAGCACTCGCTGCCTGCCTTTCGTCAGTTCTGGGGAGTCACCGCGAGGGGGTGTGGGCGGCGATGGCCTCGTGGTAGGCCTCGACCGTGCGGCGCGCGACCACCGGCCACGCGTAGCGCTCCATGACGCGCTCGTAGCCGCGCCGGCCGAACTCGGCGCGCTCCTCGGGGGAGTCGAGCAGGCGGCGCAGCACGGCGGCCAGCTCCTCGGGGTCGCCCGGCGTCACCTGTACGGCCGCGTCGCCGACCACCTCGGGCAGGGCGCCCGTGCGCGAGGCGACCAGCGGCGTGCCGCACGCCATGTGCTCGACGGCCGGCAGCGAGAACCCCTCGTACAGCGAGGGGACCACCGCGACCTCGGAGGTGGCGATCAGCTCGGCCAGCTCCTCGTCGGGGATGCCGTGCACGAACCGTACGCGGTCGTGCAGCGACAGCTCGTTGACGAGCTGCTCGGTCGGTCCGCCCGGCGTCGGCCTGCTGACCACGGTGAGGTTCACGTCCCGCTCCGTGGCGAGCTTGGCGACCGCCCGCAGCAGGGTCGCCACGCCCTTCATGGGAGAGTCGGCGCTGGCGACGGCGACGATCGAGTCGTCCCGCTTCGGCAGTTCCGGCCGGGGGTGGAAGAACCGCGTGTCGACCCCGAGCGGGATCAGCCGCATGTTGGACTGCGGCACGTCGAAGTCGCGGTGGATGTCGGCCAGCGACGACTCGCTGACCGTCAGGATCGGACTGAGCCGGGGCGCCACGATGCTCTGCATGCGCACGAAGCCGTACCAGCGGCGCATCGACAGCCGCTTCCAGCCCTTGGCCGCCTTCAGCTCGATCCGCCGGTCCACGCTGATCGGGTGGTGGATCGTGCCGACCACGGGGAGCAGCTTCTTGATGCCGAGCAGGCCGTAGCCCAGCGTCTGGTTGTCCTGGACGACGTCGAAGTCGCGCCGCCGCCTCTTCAGCTCCCGGTAGGCCCGCAGGCTGAAGGTCAGCGGCTCGGGGAATCCGGCCGTCCACATCGTGGCGACCTCGAGCGCGTCGATCCAGTCGCGGTATTCGTCGAGCTTGGGCGTGCGGAACGGGTCCTCGTCGCGGTAGAGGTCCAGGCTCGGCACCTTGTTGAGGATCACGCCGTCGTCCAGCTCCGGGTACGGCTGGCCCGAGAAGACCTCGACGTGGTGGCCCAGAGCGACGAGCTCGCGGCTTATGTGGCGCAGGTACACCCCCTGGCCGCCACAGGTGGGCTTGCTGCGGTAGGACAGCAGCGCGACTCGCAGCCTCTCCGCCAAAGGGCACCCCTTTCCAGCCGGTTTCCCGCCGTGCCCCCGTGGGGCTGCTGCCAGGAACACTACCATTTGACCTTAGATGGGGTAGGTGAGGTGGAAAGGGTCCTCGATCGACTGTCACCCTGCCCGACCTGGGGTGTTAGCTTACCCGAACGAGATTCGGTGTAACACGTTCTAGCGATGTATATGTAGGCACGGCCGGGCAGGGCGGTACATTCGCCTCTCATAGGCCAAGTTGGGCGCTACGAGGAGGATCCGTTGGCCAGGCGTGCGCTGATCACCGGCATCACCGGTCAGGACGGCTCCTATCTCGCGGAACACCTGCTGAGCGAGGGATACGAGGTCTGGGGCCTGGTCCGGGGGCAGGCCAACCCCCGCGTCCCGCGGGTGCGCCGGCTCCTGCAGGACGTGCGGCTGGTCCGCGGCGACCTGCTCGACCAGGGGTCGCTGATCTCCGCCGTGGAGAAGGTGCAGCCGGACGAGGTCTACAACCTGGGCGCGATCTCGTTCGTGCCGATGTCGTGGGAGCAGGCCGAGCTGACCGGCGAGGTGACCGGCATGGGCGTGCTCCGCGTGCTCGAGGCCATCCGCGTCTGCTCGGGCATCACCGCCTCGCGGGGCTCGGCCGCCGGGCAGATCCGCTTCTACCAGGCGTCGTCCTCCGAGATGTTCGGCCAGGTCAGGGAGACGCCGCAGACCGAGCGCACCCCCTTCCACCCCAGGTCGCCGTACGGCGTGGCCAAGGCGTACGGGCACTTCCTCACGCAGAACTACCGCGAGTCGTACGGGATGTTCGCGGTGTCGGGGATCCTGTTCAACCACGAGTCGCCCCGGCGGGGAGCCGAGTTCGTCACCCGCAAGGTCTCGCTCGGCGTCGCGCGGATCAAGCTCGGCATGGCCGCGGAGCTACGCCTGGGCAACCTGGAGGCGCGCCGCGACTGGGGCTTCGCCGGCGATTTCGTCCGCGCCATGCACATGATGCTGTCGGCCGCCGAGCCCGAGGACTACGTCATCGGCACCGGGCGCACCCACTCCGTGCGCGAGCTGGCCGAGGCGGCGTTCGCCGCCGCCGATCTGGACTGGGAGCGGTACGTCGTCTGCGACGCGGCCCTGCACCGCCCGGCGGAGGTCGACCTGCTGTGCGCGGACCCGAAGAAGGCCCGCACACAGCTCGGCTGGGAGCCGACGGTGTCGTTCGAGGAGCTCGTGGGGATGATGGTCGAGGCCGACCTGCGCCTGCTCGCCGACGGCGGCGACCCCGAGCAGGACTCCTCCTGGGCCTGACATCCCCATGAGGCGCGGGCTCAGGAGAGGTCCGTGTAGGTCACCGCGCAGGGCACGCCGTTGAGGGTGAAGTCGGTCGGCTTGTCGTTGACCCCGCTGTAGGTGCCCTGGAAGCCGACGGAGGCGCTCGCGCCCGGAGCGATGCTCTTCAGGTAAGCGGGGTTGGCGGCCTGGACGCTCGGGGGTGTCTGCGTCCAGGTCGCGCTCCAGCTGGTCGTGATCTTCTGGGTGCCGGAGAACAGGAACTGCAGGATCCAGGGGCTGAAGGGGGTGGAGCCGGTGTTGGCGATCGTCAACAGGGCGGTGAAGCCCGTGGCCCAGTCGACGCTGGCGTAGGTCACCTCGCACGCGTAACCGGGCGGGGGCGACAGGGCCGCGGCGTGAGCCGGGGCGACCGTCAGCCCGGCCAGCAGGAGACCGGCCGCTGCGACACGGGACGACGTTCGAGAAAAGCCCATAAATCCCCCTTTGGGATGCAACTCGCGATGCGGAGGGTTTTGCGGCGGGAAGGGCGGGTTCCAGCGCATCGTGTGCCGCCCAGCACCCGCCGTCAAGGTCCCTGTGCGCGCGTGAAGAGCGCGTCCACTCGGTGCGCGAACTGTCGAGGCGGCCATGCGCAAAATTGACATAAAACCTACCAAGTGTGCATGCTTTCTCCTATGCGGCAATCCGACGTGGCCGGGTCTCCTGGCGTGGTGTTCCCCGGGGCGGAGGCGTCGGCGCGGCGCGGGCACGAGCGGGCCGTGCTCGGCCTGCTGCGCGCGCACGGCCCGCTCAACCGGGGTGAGCTCAGCCGGCGGTGCGGCCTGTCGCGCACGACCCTGCACGAGGCTCTCAGCGGGCTGCTGGCCACGGGCGCGGTGATCGAGGCGGCGCCGGACGACGCGCCACGGGGCAGGGGCCGCCCCGCCGGGAAACTCGCCCTCAACCCCGCGGTGGGCCAGGCCGTCGGCATCGACTTCGCCCGCCGCGCGGTGCACGTCGCGGCCGTGGACGTGACTTACGAGGTCCTGGGCACGGCGGGGGAGGCGCACGCGCCCGGCCTGCCGTGGCCGGACCGGGTGGCGCTCGCCGAGCGGCTCGTCCGCAGGGTCGTCGGCGGCGAGCTGTGGCGCAGGACGCTCAGGGGCGTCGGCGTGGGCCTCGTGGGCCCGGTGGCCAGGGCGGCCGGCGAGCCGCCGGCAGGCGTCGAGTCACTGCTCCGGGAGCGCTTCGGCGGCCCGGTGCTGCCGGACAACAACACCAGGCTCGCGGCGCTCGCCGAGTCGACGTGGGGCGCGGCCGCCGGCGCCCAGGACGTGCTCTATCTGCGGCTGTCGTACGGGGTCGGCGGCGGGGTGGTGGCCGGAGGGACGCTGCACCGCGGTGCCGACGGGGTGTCCGGGGAGATCGGGCACATCCCGGTGGACCCGGCGGGAAGGCGCTGCGAGTGCGGCGGCACGGGCTGCCTGGAGACCGTCGCCTCGATCAGGGCGGTGCTCGACGCGTACCGTGCCCGCGGCGGCCGCGGCGACGGCCTGCCCGCGCTGGCGGCCGCCGCGGAGGCGGGCGACCCGCTCGTCCTGGGCCTGCTGCGCGATGTCGGCGTCCAGATCGGGCGGGTGCTCGCCGCGTTGTCCAACGCGATCGGGCCCAGGGTGATCGTCGTCGGCGGGGAACTGGCCGAGCTCGGCGCTCCGCTCCTGGGGCCCGTCCAGGAGGCCCTGCACGCGGGCGCGGTGCCGATCTCGCGCCACAGGCTGACCCTGCGCCGGGCGGCGCTCGGCGACGTCGCGGGCGCCCTCGGCGGCGTCGCGCTGGCGATGGGGGACTCTCCGCTGCTGTCGCGCTACGCGGCCGCGGAGCCGGAGACCGGCCCCGCGGGCCCGCGCGCCGGAGGCTACGAGGCGGTTCCGGCCGGGCGACGCCTTGCGCTGACCGGCTGACCACGCCGCCGGCGGCTGTGCGCCCCGTCAGCCGAGGGCGACGGGGAGGGTCTTGATGCCGTTGATGAAGTAGGACCTCAGCCGCTTGGCCTCGCCGGTCTGCCGGATGCCGGGCAGGCGCTGGGCCAGCACCTCGAACAGCACCCGAAGCTCCAGCTTGGCCAGGTGGTTGCCGAGGCAGAAGTGCGCTCCGCCGCCGCCGAAGCCGATCTGGGGGTTGGGGTCGCGGCCGATGTCGAACTCGTCGGGCCGCTCGAAGACGTCGGCGTCCCGGTTCGCCGACGCGTAGAAGACCACCACCTTGTCGCCCTCGGCGATCTTCTGGCCGCGGATCTCGGTGTCCGCGGTGGCCGTACGCCGGAACAGGTTGACGGGGGACACCCAGCGGACGATCTCGTCGGCGGCCGTCCTGGCGAGGGAGGGGTCGTCCACCAGGCGCTTCCACTGGTCCGGGTGCTCGAAGAGGGTCAGCATGCCGCCGGACGCCGCGTTCCTGGTGGTCTCGTTGCCCGCCACGATGAGCAGCAGGACGAACAGGTCGAACTCGTCCTCGGTCAGCGTCTGCCCGTCCTCGTCGGGCTGCAGCAGCTTGGTGACGATGTCGTCGCGGGGGTTCTGCCTGCGTGCCTCGGCCAGGGTGTGGGCGTACGAGTAGACCTCCAGGGCGGCGGCCTGCCCCTCCTCCGGGCTGGTGGCGTAGTCGGGGTCGTCGCTGCCGATCATGCGGTTGGACCACTCGAAGATCTTGTCCCGGTCCTCGACCGGCGCGCCGAGCAGCTCGCAGATCACGTACAGCGGGAGCGGCGCGGCGATGTCCCGCACGAAGTCGACCTCGGGCTTGCGCTGGACCTCGTCCATCAGCGCGTGGCAGATGTCGCGGATGTGATCCTCCAGCCGCCCGATCTGGCGCGGGGTGAAACCGCGGTTGACCAGCGAGCGGCGCCGGGTGTGGTCGGGCGGGTCCTGGTTGAGCATCATCAGGCGCTGGAGCTCGCGTTGCTCCTCGGGCATCTCGTCGAACAGCGCCAGCTTGCGGGCCGAGGAGAACAGATCGGAATGGCGGGAGACGTGGACGACGTCCGCGTGCTTGGTGATCGCCCAGAATCCGGGCCAGTCGTCCTGCCCCTCGTGCCAGTAGACGGGCGCGTCGTCCCTGAGCCGGCGGAGCTGCTCGTGCGGCACCCCGCTCCGCGCGTAACGGTCCTTGTCGACGAGGTTGATTTCCATGCATCCACCTAATCGGGTTCGGCTGCCCTTGGTAAGAGGGATGATCGCCCTGTCGGCGCGGTGCGTGCGGTCGGCGCTTGCTCGATCGAGAACCGATCTGAAACGTGTTCTATTACGCGTGCGACGGCCCGTCAAGGGACCCGGAGGTGACGGAGCGCTGCCGCCGTCCCGTCCTAGTCCTCCTGGCCGCCCCACCGGCCGGTGCCGGTGGGGCGTTCCCGCAGCCGTCTGATGGTCTCCGCCAGCTCGGCACGGGTGTGGATGCCGAGCTTGCGGTAGATGCGCGCGAGGTGGGTGTCCACGGTCCGCTTGCTGATGGACAGCTCCGTCGCGACCTGGAGGTTGCTCATGCCGCGCAGGACCAGGTCGGTGACCCGCATCTCCCCGGCCGTCAGCGGTGAGGGACCACCGGCATGCCCGCCGCGGGGCCGTCCGCCGGCACCGGTGAGGTTGCGCTCGGCGAGCGCGGCGAGTCGTACGGCGCCGCGGTCGTCGGCGAGCGCGTACGCCTCGCTGAGCGTGTCGTGGGCCCGGCGCGCCTCCCCGGCGGCCTGCAGGGCGATGCCCATGCGCACCATCGCGCGCAGGCGCTCCATGCCGGCGTCGGCCCCGTCGAGCACGGTCAGCGCCTCGGTGAGCAGGTCGAGGCGGCGATCACCCTCGGCGGTCGTGCTCATGGTGCTCAGCGCGCGGCCGATGCCGTAGGGGGCTCCCCAGGCCCGGGCCAGCTCCAGCTCCTCCTCGGCCAGGCGGCGGGCGGTCACGCGCTGGCCGAGCCGCAGGTAGGCCAGCGCCGCCTGGCCGCGCCAGCCCCCGCAGGCGGGGTTGACCACCCCGGCCGACAGCAGCTGCCGCCCGGCCTCCAGCAGGGCCCGCAGCCCCTCGTGTACGTCGCCCCTGGCGATCGAGACCCGGCCCTGGGCCTCCAGCAGTGCTCCGTGCAGGAAGGGATGCACCGGCTCGCGCGCGGCGACCTCGTCGAACAGCGCGTGCGCGACGTCGAGCTCGTCGCGCTCGAGAAGCACGCGGGCCGCGCAGGACACGGCGGCGGCCTGCAGTCCGGTGGCGTGCGACCCCCGCGCGAAGAGGATGGCCTCGCGCGCGTGCGCCAGCGACGCGCTCAGCTCCCCCCTGCGGTAGGCGACGTCCGACAGCAGCGTGACGGCGAGGGCCTGCCCGGTCATCGAGGCGTGCGCCCGCGCGTCGGCGGCCACCTGCTCCGACCAGTACGCCGCCTCGTCCACGCGGCCCGCCCACAGCAGCGCGACGACCAGCGTCGGCGGGATCGGCCCGCCCCCGTCGAGACAGCGCCGGGCCAGGGTCAGCGTGCGCTCGCGGTGCTTTCCCCTGGCCGCGCCGGACAGTGCGGCGGTGGCGAGGTAGTCCTGTGCTCCGGCGCTCGTGCCGGCGCCGAGGTGCCGCATCGCCGCGCGTGAGCCGTACGACTGGCCGGTGAGCAGTGCCTGCGCGCTGAGCCTCAGCAGCACCTCGCGGCGGTCGGGGAGCCGGCCGTCCGGGTCGTCGTCGAGACCGCGGGCGATGTCGCAGAAGGCCGACGCGGCCTCCGGGGAGTTGAGCGTCAGCAGGGTGGTGGCGAAGGGCGCCAGGGAGTCGGCCCGCTCGCCGATGCCGTCGGCGAGTGCGGTCACGGTGCGGAAGTGCCGCAGGCAGGCGGGGATGTCGAGGTGCGCCTCGACGGCGCCCAGCTCGGCGGTCACCTGGAGGATGGTCTGGTCCTTGGCCGTGGCGAGTGCCCGGTGGAGGTAGCGGGTCGCGTCCTCCCAGGCGTTCTCGGAGACCGCCTCCCGCGCGGCCTCGCGCAGCACCGACACGGCCCACGGGTCGCCGGTGGGACTGGCCGACAGCAGGTGCCGCGCCGACCGTTTGGGCGGCGAGCCGAGGCGGTGCAGCAGCGAGGCCGCCCGCCGGTGCAACTCGTCGCGCGCGCGGGGATCCATCCGCGCGAGGATCGTCGACTGGATGAGGTCGTGCGTGAACCGCTGCGGCGGGCTGCCCTCCAGCAGCCCCGCCCCCGCGAGTGCCTGTCCCGCCTCCTCGGCCGCGACCGCGCCGTACCCGGCCAGCATCGCCGCCGTCTCCAGCCCGGCGTACGGCGCGATGATGGCCAGGCTCTGCAGGAGGGTGAGGAGGGACGGATACCTGCCGCCGAGCCATTCGAGGACGGTCTCCGACAGGGCGATGGCGCCGATCCGCTGCACCCTGGGCAGTTCCGAGCGTTCCGGCAGGACGTCGGCGGCGGCCAGCCGTGCCGCCGTCTCCAGCAGGAGCAGCGGGTTGCCCTTGGTGAGGCGGTGACAGGCGCTCACGATCTCGTCGTCCACGGAGGCGCCCAGCACCGACCCGACGAGCGTGGCGGCGCATTTCCGGCAGAGCGCGGAGGGCCTCAGTGATCGCGCGTAGGGCAGCGTCATGATGTCCCGGACCGTCTCGCCGGCGCCGCGGTCGTTCGCGTCGCAGGTCAGGATCATCGCGATGGGCAGGCCGTCGAGCCGCCTGGCGATGTAGGAGCACCACTGCGCCGACTGAGGGTCGGCATGGTTGAGGTCGTCGACCGCGATGATGAGCGGCTGCCCCGCGGTCAGCGAGCGGGTGGCCCGGTAGAGGTCGTCGAGCAGCGTGGCGGGCACGCCCGGCGCGCTTCCGTCGTACGACACGGCCGCCATCGCCGGTGCGTGGACGTTGGCGTCGAGGACGGCGGCGGGGGCGCCGAGGTCGGCCCGTCCCGAGCCGCTCATCATCGGATCGAACAACTGCCGGACGATGCCGAACGCGAAGGAGCGCTCGTCGGCGTGACCCCGGGCGCTGAGGACCACCCCACCCGGCCTGCGTGCGAGCGCCGCGTGCAGCAGCCGGGTCTTCCCGATTCCCCGGGTGCCCTGAATCACCAGTACGGCCGGCCGCCCAGCGGAAAGCCCGGCCAGTACGTCGTCGACGACCTCTAGCTCCTTGTCGCGGTGCAGTAGTACCGGCCGCCCTGAGGCCATCCCTACCCCCGGACCACATGCTTATTTTTCTCGACACACGGATCATGCCGGACAGGGTCGGCCTTCTGTCAATACGTGAAATCCAGCCGAGTAAACACACTATCGCCGACAAGTAGCGGTTGATTACCGTCATGATTTCCGGTCCGATGACTGGGGTGAAACGCCCATTCGTAGCCGGAACCCGTACACCGGCGGGTATTCGGGCGGCCGAATTCCGCGGCGGGCCGGCGGCCGGTGCCGTCGGAGCCCGTGGGGCATACGTATTCCGCCGCGCGGCCGGCGCTACGCATCGCCGTACGCACCGGTCCGCATTTCCAGGTGTGCGGGCGCTGCGTACGTATATATCCGTATGGCGATTACGTCTTTACTTCTTCCCGAATTCAATGGAATTCTCCGCGTATCGGCTAATCGCCCAGTGAATGGCGGGGGCATGGAACGGCCACGGCTCAAGGCGCACTTCAGCACCGAAGTCCTCGACGACGCGAAAGTCTTCCTTCTGGCGGAAGGCCAGCACTATCTCGTACGCGGCGCGGGCTCGGGCCGCGTCCTCCCCTATCTCGACGGCCGGCACACGATGATGGACATCGTCCAGGCGCTGGCCGGCGAACTGTCACCGGCCCAGGCGGTCCTCGCCATCCGGCGCTATGAGGCCGCCGGACACCTGGTCGAGGGCCGGCCGGCCCTGACCGACCCGGTGCTCGCCTTCTGGGACGCGCAGGGCATCGACCCCACGGCCGTCGTCACGGCCCTGGAGCAGACCTCCGTCCGCGTGTTCGCGGGCACGGGCGTCGACCCCGGACCGGTCGAGGCGCTGCTGCGCGAGCACGGGCTGTGCACGGATCCGGACGGCGACGGCATGGTCGTGGCGGTGGTCGACGACTACCTGGACCCGGGCTTGGAGGAACTCAACGCCGAGTGCCTGGCGGCCGGGCGGCCCTGGGTGCTTGTCCGGCCGGCCGGCACCGTGGCCTGGCTCGGGCCGCTGTTCCAGCCGGGGGACACGGGCTGCTGGGCCTGCATGTCCCAGCGGCTCGCGGGCAACCGGCAGGTCGAGCGTTACCTGGCGGGCAAGCGGGGCGACGGGCGGCCGGGCCATCCGGTGCGCGAGGCCCTGCCGGGCGGCGTGGCCGCGGTGGGCGGGCTGCTCGCGGCCGAGCTCGTGCGGACCGTCGCCACCGGCAACCCCTCGACGCTGCAGGGCACGATGATCACGATCGACCTGCGCACGCTCACCACCGCCGAGCACCAGATGGTCCGGCTGCCGCAGTGCCCGGTGTGCGGCGATCCCTCGCTGATCGGCGAGCGCGAGCCGAAGGTGGCGCTGGCCTCGCGGACCGCCAGGCACGTGACCGACGGCGGCTATCGGGTCGAGCAGCCCTCGGCGACGTACGCCCGGCTCGAGCGGCACATCAGCCCCTATCTCGGCGCGGTCACCCGGCTGCGCCCGTGGGCCGACGAGGACAACGGCGTGACCTACAGCTTCACCGCAGGTCACAACTTCGCGATGCTCGGCGACAACATGGACCTGCTGCGCCGCAACCTGCGCGGGCAGAGCGGAGGCAAGGGCCGGACCGAGATCCAGGCCAAGGTCAGCGCGCTGTGCGAGGCGATCGAGCGCTACTCGGGCGTGTGGCGCGGCGAGGAGCCGGTGCTCAAGGCGGCCTACGCCGACATCGAGGGCGGCCTCGCGGTCCACCCGGACGACCTGCTGCTGTTCTCGGACAAGCAGTACGGCGACCGGTCGGCCTGGAACAGCGACCCCTCGCACCGGCTGCACCTGGTGCCCGAGAGGTTCCGCACCGACCTGCCGCTGGACTGGTCGCGGGCCTGGTCGCTGACCGCCGACGAGGAGCGGCTGATCCCGGCCGGGTACGCCTGGTACGGCCACCCCGACCTGGAACGCCATTTCTACTGCGTCGGCGACTCCAACGGCAGCGCCTCGGGCAACACGCTGGAGGAGGCGATCCTGCAGGGGTTCTGCGAGGTGGTGGAGCGGGACGCGGTCGCGCTGTGGTGGTACAACCGGGCCCGCAGGCCCGCCTTCGACCTCGACTCGCTCAACGAGCCGTACGTCGACACGCTGCGCGAGTTCTACGCCGAGATGGGCCGCAGCCTGTGGCTGCTCGACCTGACCACCGACCTCGGCGTGCCGGCCTTCGCCGGCGTCTCCCACCGGCTCGACCACCCGGTGCAGGACATCATCGTGGGGTTCGGCGCCCACCTCGATCCCCGGATCGCCGCGCTGCGGACGCTGACCGAGGTCAACCAGTTCCTCCCCTCCGTACGCCGCAGGGACGAGAACGGCGAGACGATCTATCACGACGACGACATCGCCACGCTCCGCTGGTGGAAGGACACCACCATCGAGAGCGACCCCTGGCTGCTGCCCGATCCCGCGCAGCGTCCCCGCACGCTCGCGGACCACCTGGTGCCGCAGGACGCCGACCTCGCGGCCGACGTCGAGACCTGCGTCGCCCGGGCCGCCGCCTGCGGGCTGGAGATGATCGTGCTCGACCAGACCCGGCCGGACCTGGAGCTCAACGTGGCCCGGGTGCTGGTTCCCGGGATGCGCCACTTCTGGCGCCGGCTCGGCCCGGGCCGCCTGTACGACGTCCCGGTGGCCCTCGGCTGGCGGACGCAGCCGGCCACGGAGGAGGAACTCAACCCCACGAGCGTCTTCTTCTGACCCGATAGGGGGAGCGATGCACACCGTTGAGGTGCGGCTGCGCCGCGACGCCGGCCTGTCGGAACCGGAGACGCCGGGGGCGGTCACTTTGACCACGCCGTTCGGCCCGGCCGCGCTGCGGGGCCTGCCCGCGGGCGTGGTCGCCGCGCTGCGCGCCCTCGCGGACGGCGGCGCGAGCGAGGAGGAGCTGTCCGGGATCGTCGCCGGGCACGACGGCGAGGGCGGGCTGCTGCGCTGGCACCTGCTGCTGCGCAAGCTGTCGGCCGGGGCGCTGCTGGAGCGGGCCGTCGTCCTGGTGCCGTCCGGCGGGAAGGTGGTGCCGTCCGGCGGGGAGGCGGCGCCGTCCGGCGGGAAGGCGACGCCGTCCGGCGGGAAGGCGACGCCGTCCGGTGGTGAGCCGGTGGCCGTGCTGCGCCCCTACGGCGGCGGCCCCCTGCGCCCGGCCGCGCCGCTCGCCGCGGACACCCGCGTGCGCCTGTCGAGGTTCGCCGTCGCGGCGCCGGAGGACGGCAGGCTCGTGGTGCGCGCGCCCCGCAGTCCCCTCGGGGTCGAGCTCGCCCCGGCCGCCGCCCCGCTGCTCGGCCTGCTCGCGGACTGGACGACCCCGGCCGCGCTCGTCTGCCCCGGCCTGCCGGCCGGGACCACGGCGGCGGTAGTCGGCCTGTTCGCCGACGCCGGGCTGCTGGTACGGCCGACGCCGGAGGGGGAGGACCCCGAGCGCGGCGCCGCACCGCTGGCCCAATGGTCGCCGGCCGACCTGTGGCTGCACACCCGCACCCGGGAACCACGCACGACCGGGCGTTACGGCGGCACCTATCCCCTGAAGGGCGTGTGGGATCCGCTGCCGGTGGCGCCGCCCGCCTTCCCCGGTGCCCGGATCGCCCTGGAGCCTCCGGACCTGGACGCGATCGCGAAGACCGATCCCGGTCTCACCGAGGTGCTGGAGGGCCGCCGCTCGATCCGCGAGCACGACGCCGCCGCCCCGATCACCCGGGACCGCCTGGGCGAGCTGCTCTACCGCACGATGCGCCAGCGGCGCACGTTCACCGGTGAGGACGGCCAGGAGCTGGCCGACCGGCCCTATCCGTCCGGAGGCGCCGTCCACGAGCTGGAGGTCTACCCCCTCGTCGTCTCCTGCGAGGGACTGGAGCCCGGGCTGTGGCACTATGCCGCCCACGCGCACGCGCTGGAACGGGTGGCCGATCCCGGCCCGGCGACCCGCACCCTGCTCGACCGGGCCAGGTCGGCGGCCATGATGACCGAGGACCCCCAGGTCCTGCTGATCGTGACGGCCCGCTTCGGCCGGGTGATGTGGAAGTACGAGACCATCGCGTACTCGCTGATCCTCAAGCACGTCGGCGTGCTGTACCAGACCTTCTACCTGGTGGCCACGGCCATGGGCCTGGCGGTCTGCGGGCTCGGCGGCGGGGACGCGGCGGAGTTCGCCGCGGCCAGCGGCCTCGACCCGCACGCGGAGGGCAGCGTGGGCGAGCTCGTGCTCGGCAGCAGGCCGGATGCCGCGGCGGGGACGCCGCCGGAATGGCCGACGGGGGTGCCGGCGTGAAGTTCCGGTACAAGGCCCTGCAGCGGATGCGGGAGCCCGACGAGCTCGACTCCCCGACCCTGCTCGCCTCTCCGCGCGGCTGGATCGCCACGTTCGTCGTGCTGATCGTGGTCGTCGCCGCGGGGGCGTGGTCGTTCGTCGGCCGGTTGCCGGTCACCGTCACCGCCAAGGGGCTGCTGACCCGCCCGGCGGGCACCGCCGAGTTGCAGAGCCCCTACACCGGGACCGTGCGGACCATGATGGTGAGCCCCGGCCTGCGGGTGACGCGTGGTCAGGCGGTGGCGGAGGTCCAGCGGGCCGACGGCACCGTGCGCACCGTGAGCAGCCCGTTCACCGGGGAGGTCGTCACCACGTCGGCGAGGGCGGGCGCGATGGTCCGCGAGGGCGACGGGCTGCTCGCCATGGAGCGGACCGACGATCCCCACGACCGCCTGGTCGCGATGCTGTTCGTGCCGGGCGACCACGCGCTCGGCATCGCCCCCGGCCGTACGGTCGACCTCGCGGTCGCCGACGCCCCGCCCGGTGTGTTCGGGCTGCTGCGCGGCACGGTGACCTCGATCAGCCCCTACCCCCTGATGGCGGAGGGCGTCGCCGGCCTCGTCGGCGGGGACCTCGCGGCCCGCGGCTACGTCACCGCCCAGCCGCCCCGCCTGGTGGTCGTCGACCTCCTCCCCGACGCGGCGACCCCCTCCGGCTACTCCTGGACGACCGAGACCGGTCCCCCGACGAGGCTGCGGTCGCAGGTCACGGTGACGGGCACGGTCACGCTCAGCAGCCAGACTCCCTTCAACCTGCTCCTCGGACGCTGAGAAGGAGACGGATGAGCCAGGTCACGGCGCCCCGCGCCGACGCCCAGCCGCCCCGCGCCCCACGCGGGCGCACTCGTGCCCGAAGGGGCGGCAGGCGCGGGAGCACCCCGACCGTCATCCAGATGGAGGCCGTCGAGTGCGGGGCGGCCGCCCTCGCCATGGTCCTCGGCCACTACGGCAGATTCGTGCCGCTGGAGGAGCTGCGGGCCGCCTGCGCGGTGTCCCGCGACGGCGCGAAGGCGTCGAGCGTGATCGCCGCCGCACGCAAGTACGGGCTGGAGGCCAAGGGCTTCCAGATGGAGCTGGACGACCTGCGTGACGTCGTCAAACCGGCGATCATCTTCTGGGCGTTCCAGCACTTCATGGTCGTCGAGGGCATCCGCACCCGGTTCGGCAGGCAGGCGGTGGCGGTCAACGACCCCGCGAGCGGACCTCGCCTGCTCGACTGGGACGAGTTCGACTCGGGGTTCACCGGCATCGTGCTGACCTTCGAGCCCGGGCCCGGGTTCCGGCCCGGCGGCCGCCCCACCCGGGTCGCCGAGGCGCTGCTGTCGCGCCGCATGTCCTCCGGCCGGGCGCTGCCGCTGGTACTGCTGGCGAGCCTGCTGCTGGTCGTGCCCGGGATCGTCGCGCCGGCCTTCAGCCGGGTGTTCATCGACAGCATCCTCACCGGCCGCAATCCCGGCTTCATCCTGCCGCTGCTGCTGGCGATGTCGATGACCGCCCTGGCGATGTTCGTGCTGACCTCGGTTCAGCGGCACTATCTGCTGCGGATGGAGATACGGATGGGGCTGGTCAGCTCCGCCCGTTTCTTCCGGCATCTGCTGCGCCTGCCGGTGGAGTTCTTCCTGCAACGCAGGCCCGCCGAGGTCGCCAGGCGGGTGTCGGCCAACGACTCGGTCGCCGAGATCCTGTCCAGGGATCTGGCGATCACCGTCGTCAACCTCGTCCTGGTGCTCTTCTACGCGGTCGTCCTGATCCGGTACGACCTGCTGCTCGGCCTCATCGGCGTGGGCATGGCGCTGCTCAACATCGTGGTCCTGCGGCAGGTGTCGAGGGCCAGGACCGACGCGGTCGCCGCCCTGAGGGCCGACCTCGGCAACCTCACCTCGGCCACCTTCAACACGCTGCAGCTCGTGGAGACCGTCAAGGCCACCGGCGCCGAGCCCGGCGCGTTCCAGAGATGGGCGGGTTTCCTGGCCAAGGCCGTGACCGCCCGGCAGCGGCTGGGCGTGCCCAGCGCGGTCATCACGGTCGTGCCGCCGCTGCTCGCCGGGGTCAACAGCGGGCTCATCCTGCTCGTCGGCGGCCTGCGGGTGGTGGACGGCGCGGTCAGCGTCGGCCTGCTGGTGGCCTTCCAGAGCCTGCTCGGCTCGCTGTCGCGGCCGGTCACCCAGCTCACCAACCTCGGCGGGCGCCTCCAGGACATCTCGGCCGACATCACGCGCCTGTACGACGTGGAACGCCACCCCCGCGCGCCCGTCTTCGACCGCGAGGACAGGCCCCTGGGCAGCCGCCTCGACGGGTCGATCACCTTCGAGGAGGTGACGTTCGGCTACAACCCGTTGGCCAAGCCCGTGATCAGGCAGGTGTCGTTCTCGGTGGTGCCCGGCCGCCGGGTGGCGATCGTGGGGAGCTCGGGAAGCGGCAAGTCGACGATCGGCAAACTCGCGGCGGGGCTGTACGGGCCGGCGTCGGGCCGGGTGCTGCTCGACGGGCGTGACCGCCAGGAGATCTCGCGGACCGAGCTGGCGGCCTCGATCGCGTACGTGGACCAGGACATCTCGCTGTTCGAGGGCACGGTGCGCGACAACCTCACGCTGTGGAGCGACGACGTCTCCGACGAGGTCGTCACCGCCGCGCTGCACGACGCGGCCATCTTCGACGTGATCTCCGCCCGCCCCGGCGGGCTCAACAGCGGGGTGCGCGAGGGCGGGCGCAACTTCAGCGGCGGACAGCGCCAGCGGATGGAGCTGGCCAGGGCGCTGGCCGCGCAGCCGACCCTGCTCGTCCTCGACGAGGCCACCAGCGCGCTGGACCCGGAGACCGAGCGGGTGATCGCCGACAACCTGCGCCGCCGGGGATGCGCCTGCCTGATCATCGCTCATCGGCTGTCGACCGTGCGGGACGCCGACGAGATCCTCGTGCTGCACGAGGGCGAGGTGGTGGAGCGCGGCGTGCACGAGGACCTGGTGCGACTCGGCGGGCACTACGCGCGGCTGATCGAGAACGCCCGGACGGGCGGCGAGGGAGCGGACCAGTGAGCGTCTCGACCGTGGCGGAATCCCCGGCGTTCTCGTCGTTCTTCACCGACGCGGCCACGCCCGTGGACTACTCGGCCGACCGGCTGCTCGTGCTCGCCGACCTGCGCGAGGTGCTGCTGGTCGAGCACGGCGCGGTCGACCTGTTCGCCGTACGCCTGGAGAACGGCAGGCCGGTCGGCAGATGGAACTACCTGTGCCGGGTGCGGCAGGGCGCTTTGCTGCTCGGCTCGCCCCGGGGACCCAGGCACAGCATCGTCGGGCGGCCGGTGCTCGGCACCCGCGTGTCGCGCCTGCCGCTCGCCCGGCTGGAGGGCCTGTCGGCGCGGCGCGTCCACGGCCCGTCCGAGTCGGGCAAGGCGGTCCGCGCGCTGCCCACCCGCGACTACGGCCTGGCGGTGCGCGAGTTCGTGCGGGGCCTGGACGCCGGGGTGGTGGCGCTCGCCACGTCGATTCGCGACACGCTGCCCCCGCGCGACTTCGTCCCGCTGGTGCCGCACGAGCCCGTCGTCGTCCGCGAGGGCGAGGCCGTCCGTTCGGTCGACGGCGTCCAGTGGATCACCGTCGAGGACGGCGTGATCGAGATGCCCGAGGGCGTCGCCGGTCAGCTCAGCGCGGGCAGCGAGGTCTGCGTCACCGAGCGGGACTGGCTCGTGGCGCTCGGCCCGGCCCGGCTGCGCGCCCGGTCGACCCTCGACCTGCTCGGCGAGGGCGTGCTGTGGCACCGGTGGGTCGAGTACACCACCCGCTTCCTCTACATGATCGACCGGCGGGTCGAACGCCGGAACTCCGCCGAGCTGAAGGTGCTGACGAGCCGGGCCGAGCGGGGCGGGGACGTGCTGCGCGCCACCGCCCGCGGGTTCGACACGCTGGTGCGCGACACCGAGGCGCGGGTCCGCCTCGCCGACGTGGCGGGGGATCCGCCCGCACTGGCCGCCGCACGCCTGGTGGCCTCGCACGCCGGCTTCTCGGTGACCGCGCCCCCGCCGGGAGGGACGCACGGCGGCCGGATCGACCCGCTCCAGGCCATCGCGCTCGCCTCCGGCGTGCGCACCCGCAGGATCAGGCTGGACGACCGCTGGTGGCGGCGGGACATCGGGCCGATGGTGGGCTACCGCGCCGCCGACGGGGCGCCGGTGGCGCTGCTGCCCATCGGGTCGCGCTACGTCATGGCCGCGCCGGGGGAGGACCGCGTCATCCCGGTCACGGCGGAGGCGGCCGGCACTCTGACCCGGCACGCCGACGTGCTGTACGAGCCGCTGCCGCCCACAGTCACCGGCGTGGGCGGGCTGCTGCGGTTCGGGCTCGCCAAGAACCGCAAGGACCTGTGGACGCTGCTCAGCCTGGGCACGCTGGTGGCCTTCATCGGCCTGCTGGTGCCCGCCATGACCGGCCTCGTGCTCGGCACGTACGTGGCCAGGGCCGAGCGCGAGATGATCGTGCAGGGCGCGCTGCTGGTGATCGCGGGCTCGCTCGTGGCGGCCGCGCTGTCGGTGGTGCAGAACTTCGCCGCGCTGCGTATCGAGGGCAGGTCGTCGGCCCGGCTGCAGGCGGGCGCGTGGATGCGGCTGCTGTCGCTGCCGGCGACGTTCTTCACCGGCTTCTCCACCGCCGAGCTGGGCACCACGGTCCTCGGCGTCAGCGCGGTGCAGGAGACGTTGTCCGGCGTCATGACGACGGCGGCCCTCGGCCTGTTCGCCGGCCTGGCCAACCTCGCGCTCGTCTACTTCTACGACGTGGGGCTGGCGCTGATCGCGACGGCGCTCGTGCTGGCCGGAGTGCTCGTGTGCGCGGTCGCCGGCGGTTTCGAGGTGCGCCTGCAGCGCCGGCTCTACACCCACGAGCAGCGGCTGTCGTCACGGGTCTTCCAGCTTCTGACGGCGGTGCCGAAGCTGCGGGTGGCGGCGGCCGAGGACCGGGCCTTCGGGGTCTGGTCGTCGGAGTTCCTCAGGGCGCGCAGCGTCGGCGTGTCCGCTCGACGGGTGCAGAACTTCGTCACGACCTTCAACGCCGGTTTCCCGCTGGTCGCATCGGTCGTCGTCTTCGCCGTGGTGGCCGGGCCGATGCTCGGGCAGGTGCCGGTTCCCGCGTTCCTGGCGTTCTTCGCCGCGTTCAACCTGCTGCTGGCCTCGGTGCTGCAGTTCACCGGCGCGGCGATCACGGCGATGAACGTGGTGCCCATGCTGGAGCGGCTGCGGCCGATCCTGGCGGCCGAGCCGGAGGAGCACACGGGCAAGGCCGATCCGGGCGAGCTGTCGGGCCGGATCGAGCTGTCGCGGGTGTCGTTCCGGTACGGCGAGGACGGGCCGCTCGTCCTGGACGAGGTGGACGTGTCGATCGAGCCCGGTGAGTTCGTCGCGATCGTCGGCCCGACCGGCAGCGGCAAGTCGACGATCCTGCGGCTGCTGCTGGGCTTCGAGTCGCCGAGCTCGGGAACCGTGCTGTACGACGGCCAGGACCTGCACGAGCTGGACATCGGCGCGGTGCGCCGCCAGTGCGGGGTGGTCCTGCAGAACAGCGCGCTGCTGGCCGGCGACATCAAGACCAACATCATCGGCAGCACCGATCACACGGTCGACGACGCGTGGGACGCCGCCGGCATGGCGGGCATCGCCGACGACATCGCGAGCATGCCGATGGGCATGCACACGGTGTTGTCGGAGGGCACCAACACGCTGTCGGGCGGGCAGCGGCAGCGCATCATGATCGCGCGCGCTCTCGTCTCGCACCCTCGCATCGTGCTCTTCGACGAGGCGACCAGCGCGCTGGACAACCCCACCCAGAAGATCGTCACGGAGAGCACCCGCCAGCTCAACGCCACCCGGGTCGTGATCGCCCACCGGCTCTCGACGATCAGGGACGCCGACAGGATCGTGGTGCTCGATCGCGGGCGCGTCGTCCAGCAGGGCAGGTACCACGAGCTGCTGGAGGACGCCGGCGGGTTGTTCGCCCGGCTGGCCCGCCGGCAGATCTGACGGTCGCCGAACGTGCGCCGCCGGCGGACCGGGGTCCGCCGGCGGTGTCCTGTGCCCAGTAGAGGTGCTCAGTAGCGGGGCCCGGTAGGGGTGCTCAGTAGCGGGGCTTGCGGCTCATCGCGATGGCGACGATGAGGAACACCACGCCGAGCCCGCCGTACACGAAGGCGTGGGTGGTGGCGGGCGGCTTCACGCTGGCGTTGGCGACGGCCAGCCCGAGGCCCACGAGGGCGCTGATGTAGCAGAAGATCGCCAGGAAGATCTTCCAGAAGGGGCTCATGACGTACTCCGTTCGGATTCGGCGGGACCACCCGGTGCGGTCCCGGCGACGACGAGGCCGAGCAGCATGACCCAGGCGTCGGGGTCGGCGCGGAAACGCCGCCACCGGTCGGCCGCCAGGGCGAGCTCGGGCAGGGACAGGGCCCCGGAGGCGACCAGCGGCGCCAGCCGCTCCGGCCCCATGTGGGGGGCGAACGCCTCGGTGGGGCGGTCGTCGTTGGTGGTGGCGAACGGCCGCAGCACCACATCGCGGAAGCCCGCGCGGCGCAGGATCCGGGTGAGCTTGCGGCCGATCAGCCGGTCGCCTCCGGCCTGGCGCTGCGCCCCGGCCATGCGCCCGTGGACGCCGGCCAGTTCCGGGTACATCGGGTCGGCCAGGCCCCACAGCATGCTGTCCACCTCGATGACGACCAGCCGTCCGCCCGGACGCAGCACCCGCAGGGCCTCGGCCACCACCGCCGCGGGGTCGGCCACGTGCTGCAGGACGTACCGGAGCAGGACGGTGCCGACCGCGCCGTCCGCCAGCGGCAGCCGCACGGCGTCGCAGCCCATCAGGGGGACCCGGGCGTCCGCCGCGTGCGCCAGCAGCGCGGTGTCGATGTCGGCGGCCACGATGGGCAGGTCCGGCAGCGCGGCCCGCAGTCGCCGGGTGACGGCGCCCGAGCCCGCGCCGAGCTCCAGCAGCGGCGCGGGGACGCCGACGTCGCGCAGGACCCGCAGCTCCTCGTCGAAGGAGAGCTCCGCCTGGGCCTCCAGCCGCGCCAGCTCGCCGGACAGGCCCCCGGCGGTCGTCGTGGCCGGGTCGTAGGAGCCGGCGCTCACCCCGCTCGCCCCGCTCATCGGGGCCTCGGGACCATCAGCATGCCGTGCCGGGGGCGCAGCGTCACGAGGGCCTCGGGCTCGACGGGGAAGCCGGGGACGAGCTCCGGGCGCACGCCGCGCAGCAGCACGGCGAGCACGAGGGTGGCCTCGACCATCGCGAAGTGGCGTCCCACGCACACCCGCGGGCCGCCGCCGAAGGGGAGGTACTGGTGCCCCGCGTGGGTGTGCTCGGCCGTGAACCGGTCCGGTGCGTACGTCTCCGGGTCGTGCCAGTACCGCGGATCCCGGTGGAGTACGTACGGGCTGACGCACACGAGCGTGCCGGGCGGTATCGGGTAGCCGCCGACGACGTCGGCCTCGACCGAGCGCCGGGAGATGAGCCACACGGGCGGGTAGAGCCGCATGGCCTCCTTGATCGCCCGCTGGCAGGCCGCCAGCCGGGGCAGGTCGGCCGCGGTGGCGGTCCGGTCTCCGCCCAGCACCTCGTCCACCTCCGCGCGGACCGCCCGCGCGGCGTCGGGGTGACGGTCGAGGAGATAGAGCGTCCAGGTCAGGGCCTTGGCCGTGGTCTCGTGCCCGGCCATGACGATCGTCAGCACCTGGTCGCGCAGGTCGGTCGCGGTCATCGCGTGCCCCGAGGCCAGCATCGCGCCGAGCAGGTCGTCGCCCTCCTGGCCGGTGGCCCGCCGGGCGGCCACGATCGCCCGCGTGACACCGTCGAGGAACGCCTTTGCCCGGCGGAACCCCTCCCTGCCGCCGCCCTCGGACGAGGGATCGAAGTGGCCGATGAAGCGGTTGACCTCGTCCACCGCTCGCCCGAAGCCGTCCCCGACGCCCGCGATGTCGGCGCCGAGCATGGCCCGTGCGAGGACGGTGAGCGTGAGGGCGGTCAGGTCGTGGTCGACCCGGACCGCCGTGCCCTCCTCGCCGGCCCGCCGCCACCGCTCGGTCAGGGCGGCCGCGGCGTCGGTCATGATCTGGTCGAACCGCTCGACCTCGGCCGGGCGGAAGGCCGGGGCGATCATCTTGCGCTGCCGGGCCCACTCCTCGCCGCCGCTGGTCAGCAGGCCGTTGCCGAGCAGAGGACGCAGCATGTCGTCGTCGGGCGTGCGGTCCTTGGTGTAGTTGGCGCCGTTGTCCTTCAGCACGTGCCGGGCCAGGTCGGGCCGGTGCAGCATGTAGACCGGCCCGGTCTCCGTCTCGTGCCTGGTCACGTCGCCGTAGGCGGCCATCTCGGTGACGAAGCGCAGCGGGGCCTCGCGCATCGCGCGCAGACTCTGGGCGCCCTGCGGCCCCGGCGGAAGGGATACGTATCGATTATGCGTACCGGCCATGCCCACCCCCATTTTCGGTAATACGTATTCTCCGGGGAATTGCGCATGCGATTCGCGGTCAATACGTACCGGGTGATATTTCCTGATCGGAGCATAGTCTCCGTCGTGCACGGCCTCAATACTTATGTCCCGGCGCGAAAATTAAGTCTGTGCGGGACTTCCCGGTCGTGTAAGACTCCATTTTGAAAGCGGCGGGACACATCGCCGCGAAAAAGCCGGGAGGCTGGTTATGTCTTTGGACCCGAGGCAGCGCGCGGAATTCGTGAACGCGTACACCCGCGTTCTGATCACGGCGTGGTCGAGTGAGGAATACTCGGCGCGGCTGGACTCCGACCCCCGCTCGGCCCTGGCCGAGTCCGGTCTGGAGCTGCCCGCGGGAGCCGAGGTCGTGCTCGTCCGCAACATCCCCGAAGGTCACCACGACAGCAACATCGACGTACAGGTCGCGCTGTGGGAGCGGGGTCTCGAGACGGGCCGCTTCGAGCTGCACATCCCCGAGACGCCGCAGGTCGACATGGCCGAGCTGAACGAGGGCGACCTCGACTCCATCGCGGCCGGCGTGTCCTCGCCCGACTCGATCGACATCAACTGCTGCTGCTGCCCCTGCTGCTGCTGCACCTGACATCCACGACCCACTCGGAGGACCAGGCCATGTCCACGGTCGCCGACCAGGCGAATCCCGTCCACGTGCGCTCCCTGCGCAAGCGGTACGGTCCGGTGAACGCGGTCGAGGAGGTGGACCTCGACGTGCGGAGCGGCGAGGTGTTCGCCCTCCTCGGGCCGAACGGCGCCGGTAAGACCACCACGGTGGAGATCCTGGTGGGCGTTCGCCGGCGGACCTCCGGCGACGTGCGCGTCCTCGGCCGCGACCCGGCCGAGGACGCGCCCGAGTGGCGCGCCAGGATCGGCGTCGTCCCCCAGACGACGGGGGCGTACACCGACCTGACCGTACGCGAGGTGGTCGAGCACTTCGCGTCGTTCTATTCCGCGCCGCTGCCGGTGGCCGAGGTGATCGACATGGTCGGCCTCGGCAAGCAGGCGCGCAAGCAGGCGCAGACGCTGTCCGGCGGCCAGGCGCGGCGGCTCGACGTCGCGGTCGGCGTCGTCGGAGACCCTGATCTGATCTTCCTGGACGAGCCGACGACGGGGCTCGACCCCGTCGCCCGCCGGGAGGCGTGGGACCTCGTCCGCTACTTCACCGGCCGGGGCAAGACCACCGTGCTGACCACTCACTACCTGGACGAGGTCGAGGCGCTGGCGCAGCGCGCCGCCGTCATCGTCAACGGCCGGGTCGTCGAGTCGGGCCCGGTGACGGAGCTGGGCGGCCGGCGCGCGACGCCCGCGGCGGTGAGCTTCGCCAGGACGGACGGGCTCGGTGCGGGCCTGCCCGCGCTGCCGGACGACGCCGTGGTGGAGGAGGCGGAGGGCCTGGTCGTCGTGCGTACGCACCATCCCACCGAGGCCATGGCCGCGCTGCTGCCCTGGGCGGCCGCCTGCGGCGTCCGCGAACTGCCGGACCTGCGCATCCACCGGCCGTCGCTGGAGGAGATCTACCTGGACCTCATCCGGAGCAACCAGGAAGGCGGTGTCGTGTGATGAGCGCTCCCAACGCGGCCCTCACCCAAGAAGGCGGCGCGGTGGTGCTCGATCCCGTCCGCTCCGCCGTGTGGCGGGCGGCCGTCTCGCGGTCGTCGGTCGAGCTCAAGTCGTTCTTCCGCAACCGGCAGTCGCTGGTCTTCACCCTGCTGCTGCCCGTCGTGCTGCTGGTCGTCCTCGGCTCCATCTTTTCGGGGACCGTGCCCGGCACCCACACCGACTTCAAGCAGATGTTCATCGCGGGCATCATCGCCTGCGGCGTGATGAGCGTCAGCTTCAACGGGCTCGCCATCAGCATCGCGATCGAGCGCGACACCGGGATGATCCGCAGGCTGGCCTCCAGCCCGATGCCGAAGTCCGCCTACTTCGTCGGCAAGGTGGCGAGGGTGGCCGTGACCGGCACCCTGGAGACGCTGCTGCTGCTGGCCGTCGGCGTGCTGGCGTTCGGGCTGCCGCTGCCCTCGACCGCCGCCCGCTGGGAGACGCTCGTGTGGGTGCTGCTGCTCGGGGCCGTGGCCTGCACGCTGCTGGCCGTGGCCTTCAGCTCGGTCATCCCCAACGCCCGCTCGGCGTCGGCCATCGTCACGCTGCCGTTCCTGGTGCTGCAGTTCATCTCGGGGGTGTTCTTCCCCTACAGCCAGCTGCCGTCGTGGATGCAGACGGTCGCGGCGCTGTTCCCGCTCAAGTGGATGACCCAGGGGTTGCGCTCGGTGTTCCTGCCGGGCGACTTCGCTCGTGTCGAGCCCGCGGGCGTGTGGGAGCTCGACCGGGTCGCGCTGGTGCTGGCCGCGTGGTGCCTGGCCGGGCTCGCGCTGAGCTTCCTGACCTTCCGCTGGCGTGGGCCGAACGTCCGCTGACCGCCCCTCGGATCAGGAGAGCCGGATCCGGAACTCGCCCAGCCGCCGCGGCACGAGCACGGGCGCCCAGGCCGGCGGGTCTCCGTCCGCGCGGATCGCGGGGAAGCGCCCGGCCAGGCCGCGCAGCAGCAGCGCGCCCGCCTGCCGGACGAGGGGCGCGCCCAGACAGAAATGGGTGCCGGCGCCGAAGGCGAGGTGGGGATTGGGAGACCGGGTCAGCACCAGGTCGCCGGGGCGGTCGAAGACGTCCGGGTCCCGGTTGGCCGCCGCGACCACCGCGAGCACCCGCGCCCCGGCGGGGATCACCGCGTCCCCGAAGGACACCTCGGCGGTCGTCACCCTCGCCGTGAAGGGAATCGGGGCCTCCAGCCGCAGCAGCTCGTCGACCGCCGTACGGGCCAGGTCGTCGCCGCCGTCGCGCAGGGCGGCCAGCGCCTCGGGACGGGGCAGCAGCCAGAACAGCGCGTTGCCCACCATCTCGGCCAGCGGGCGCCAGCCGCCGACGACGGCCAGCGAGAGGATGCCCAGCATCTCCGGCCGGGTCAGCCGCTCGTCCGCGGCCAGCCGCGCGATCGACCCGCCGGGCTCGCGCGCCACGTGCGCGTCGAGGAAACGGGTCAGCTCGCCCATGGCCGCGCGGCCCTCCCGCGCGGCCTGGGGCCCCGCCAGCGGGTCGAGGTTGACCGAGGCCCGCCGCGCCAGGTCCGCGAAGGCCGCCTCGTCCTCGCGCGGCAGCAGCAGCGTCCGGGCCAGCACGCCGGTCGCGAACGGCTCGCCGAGGTCCCGGGTGACCTCGGCCGCGCCCGCGAGCCGGTCGAGCAGGCCGTCGACGACGGCGGCGATGTCGCCGTCGAGCTCGCGCACCGCGGCGGGTCCGAGCAGAGCCATGCCGGGGGCGCGCAGCCGGTTGTGGTCAGGGGGGTCGGTGGTCAGCATCGAGGCGGGCAGGTCGTCGTCCCGCACCCGCTCGCGCTGGCCCAGGGCCGCCGAGAACCGGGGATCCTTGAGCGCGCTCGCGCAGTGCTCGTGGGCCGTCAGCAGCCACATCCGGGACGTCACGTCGAAGTGGACCGGGTCGTTGGCCCGCAGCCAGTCGTACGCGGGGTACGGGTCGGACCTGCCGGCCGGCGAGAACGGATGGGCCAGACCGGCGGGAAGCCGGCGGAGAGCTGTCATCGGCGGTC
Source organism: Microbispora sp. NPDC004025 (assembly GCF_053604425.1). Lineage (NCBI taxonomy): Bacteria > Bacillati > Actinomycetota > Actinomycetes > Streptosporangiales > Streptosporangiaceae > Microbispora > Microbispora sp. NPDC004025. The sequence continues at coordinate 32,748 of NZ_JBSGHN010000006.1, forward strand.
CCTCGGGGCTGAGGACACAAGATCACGGCATCGCCACGCTACTACAGGGCGGCCGTCATCGGGATCAATGCGAGCAACTGCTGACCGATCGGGCATACGGGAGGCTGCGATGCGGGTCGATGTAGTGGTCGTCGGCGCGGGGGTGAGCGGGCTGGCCGCGGCGCGGCGATTGAGTGACGCCGGGCTGGCCGTCGCCGTGGTCGAGGCCAGGGACCGCGTCGGAGGACGGGTGCGCACGCACCGGCCGGGCGACGGCGAGCCGGCCCTCGAGCTCGGCGCCCAGGTGGTCCACGGCGACCGCAATCCGGCCTGGGACGTGCTGGAACCGGACGCGGCCGAGCCGGTCAGCCCGGGCCGGGCGCTCGTCGCGACGGCGGGCCGGGTGCTGCCGCTCGGCGTGCTCGCCCGGCTGGGCGACCCGCCGTGGGCCGTGGAGCAGAGCCTGCTGGAAGGCCTGCCGGACGGGCAGGGGGAGGACGTGCCCGCGGCCGGGCGGCTCACCCGCGACGACCAGGCCGAGTGGCTGCGGCAGAACTGGGCGGCCGACCCGGAGTCGCTCAGCACGGCGGGCATGGCGGCGGGACGCCGCGCCGACGACGTCGGCGAGGGCCGCTTCGCCGTCCGCGGAGGCTTCGACCGGCTGCCCGGCACACTGGCCCGCGGGCTCGACGTGCACTGCGCAAGCCCGGTCAGGAGCATCACCTGGTCGCGCGGCCGGGTGGAGGCACGCCTCGACGGAGGCGCGGTGACGGCCGCGGCGGCCGTGGTGACCGTGCCCCCGCCCGTCGTCGCCGGCGGGGCTCTCGCGATCGCGGACCTGCCGGCCCGCAAGTGCGCGGCGGCCGAGTCGCTGCGCCTCGGCGACGCGTGGTGCGGGGTGCTCACGCTCTCCCGGCCCGCCCCGGAGTCGGCCGTCGTGTTCGACGCCGAGGGCGGCCTGGGATTCGTGACCTCCGTCGCAGGCAGCACACGGGTCCTGGTGGTGGCCAAGGCCGGAGCCGCCGCGCGGGCCCGCGCGGCGGCGCGCGAGGGACCTCCTCCGCTGGGCCGGGTGCTGCCCTGGGCCGGGGACGCGCGGCCCGAGCATCTCGAGGCGGCCGACTGGGGCGCGGACGCCTGGGCGACGGGGGCGTTCACCTATCCCCGCGTCGGCGCCCTGTGGGCGCGGGCGGCGTGGGCGGAACCGGTGAGCGGAACGGTGTTCTTCGCGGGCGAGGCCACGGCGGCCGGCGTCCCGATGGTGCAGGCGGCGATGGCCAGTGGAAGGCGCGCGGCCGGAGAGGTCCTGGAGGCGGTAGGGCGATGAGCGTTGCGGTGCACACGGGCTGGTATCTGCTGGCGTTCGAGGAGGAGCTGGCCGAGGGACTGACGCCCCTGCGGCTGGGCGGGCGCAGGCTGCTCGCCGTACGGGACGGGTCGGGTGTCCGCGTGTTCGACGGGCTGTGCCCGCACCGGGGGGCGGCGCTCGGTCACGGCGGCAAGCTGGACGGCGACTGCGTCATCTGCCCCTTCCACGGCAAGCGGGTGGCGCTCGGGGACACGGCCAGGCGCTGGTCGGTCGCCGAGTACGACGTCGAGCGGGCGGGCGCGGCGGTGTTCGTGCGGCTGTCCGCCGACGACGACCGGGGCTTCCAGCGGACCATCAAGGAGGTGGCGGACGGCAACCTGGTCGTGGGCGCGGTGATCCAGCCGGTGGCGGTCCCCTCGGAGTACGTGGTGGAGAACGCCTTCGACGCGGAGCACTTCCACCAGGTCCACCTCGTGCCGCGCGTGATCGGCATGCGCGTCGCGCCCGGCCCCGACGGCGAGCTGGCGATCGAGGGGGAGTTTCGCACCAAGGCCCCGCCGTGGGAGCGGGAGCGCCGCCTCGACTTCGCCTCCCGGTTCTATGCCCGGGCCTTCAGCCCCAGCCTCGTGGTGACGGAACTGGGCACCGCGGACGCGCCGTACACGATCATCACGGGCGCCGTGCCGACCCCCGAGGGCTGCGTCGGGCGCGTCGCCATCGCGCTGCCGCCGGAGCGGGCCGGGGCGCTCGACGCGCTGGTCCACGGCGCGCGGTACGCCTTCGAGCAGGACCGCGTCGTCTGGGACCATCTCGATCCCGGCGCGCCGCAGCGGTACGACGCCGGCGACCGGCCCGTGCTAGCCTTCCGCCGGTTCTGCGCCACCTTCGGCGCCGTCGCGCCCCCCGGAGCCTCCGCCACGACCGGGACGGGAGGAGCGGCGTGATGCGGGTGCACGCGAGCGGCGGCGGCCCGGCGGTGCTGTGGATCCACGGCTACACGATGGACTCCTCCACCTGGCGCGACCTGTGGGCGCTGCTGCCCGGCAGACGGCATGTCGGCGTGGACCTGCCCGGTCACGGCGGGTCGGGTCCGATGCCGCCGGGGACGACGCTGCCGGGCCTGGCCGCCGAGCTCGCGGCCGTCGCGCGGGCGGAGGGGGCGCACGACGTCGTCGCCCTGTCCTTCGGGTCGCTGGCCGGGATCCAGCTCGCCATCGACGCCCCCGACGTCGTACGACGTCTCGTGGTCGGCGCGCCCACCATCGCCGGCGCCCCCAGCGAGGCGGGGACGGCCCCACGCTACCGCGAGCTGATGGCCCTGCGGCGGATCGGCGCCGACGGCGCCACTCTGGCGGACGTGTGGATGTCCTCGCCGCCCGACATCTTCCGGGGCACCCAGGCGCATCCCCGGCTGCGGGCGAGCCTGCGGTCGGTAATCGCCAGGCACGGCTGGGACGAGCTGCGCACGGGCGCGATGGCGGCCTTCCACCGGCACACGCACACCGACCAGGCGCTCGGCGCGATCCGGGCCGACACGCTGGTCCTCGTGGGCGACGCCGAGATGCCGACGTTCGCGGCCAACGCCGAGCGGCTGGGCGCGGTCGTGCCCCGGTGCCGGGTGGCGCGGATGTCCGACGCGGGACACCTGTGCATGATCGAGCGCCCGGAGGCCGCCGCGCGGCTCATCCGGCCCCACCTGGAAAGGAGCCGAGACGGTGCCGAGGCGTGAGACGTACGCGCAGGGCGCGCCCTGCTGGGTGGACTACATGGCGGCCGACCCCGAGGGCGCCCGCGACTTCTACGCGGGCCTGTTCCGCTGGACGTTCGACGAGCCCGAGGAGTACGGCTACCGCCTGGCGCGGCGGGGCGGGGAGGTCGTCGGCGGGTTCGGCCGGGTGCCGCAGGGGCGGGGGATGACGGCCGCCTGGAACACCTACCTGGCGGCGAAGGACGCCGAGGCGGTGGCCGGGCGGGTGGCGGCCCTGGGCGGCACCGTGGTGTTCGGACCGCTCGGCGCCGGCGCGAACGGGCGGTTCCTGTTCGCGGTCGATCCGGCGGGCGCGTCGGTCGGTTTCTGGCAGGGCCACTGGGCGGAGGGCATCGTGCTGGTCGACGAGTCCGGCGCGACCTGCGGCCACGAGCTGTGGACGGCCGACCCCGCCGCCGCCCGCGTCTTCTACGCCGGGCTCTTCGGCCAGGAGACGCCGCCCGGGCGGGATGTGCGGGGGATGCCGCCCGGGCAGGAGGTGCGCGGGACGCCGCACGGGGCGTCGCCGCAGTGGGTGTCCTACTTCCTCGTGGACGACGTGCCCTCGGCGGCATCGGCCGCCGAACGGGCGGGCGGCAGCGTGGCCGGGCAGGGGCACGACGGCCGCGAGGCGGTGCTGCGCGACCCCTGGGGCGCGCTGTTCGGCGTCAGGGACGGCCGCCCACGCTGAGGGACGGCCGCCCCAGGCTGAGGGACGGCCGGCCCCGCTCAGGGACGGCCGGCCCCGCTCCGCGGGCGGAACCAGATGAAGAAGGCGGCCACGAGGAGCGCCCCCACGACCACGACGACCGCGCCCACGGTCTTGTCGATCATCAGTGACACGACGACCGCGATCGCGTACACCAGCGGCACGATGAGGCGGATGTTGCGCAGTCCCATGACGGCTCCCCGAGGGAAAAGAATTCGGCGAACGCATCATCGGGCATTTCCGGTGGGCCGTCCAGCGTGATTCCGGTTGTTACGCATCCGGATCGCGGGGACGTACGTATGCGTATTTCCGCCGTCGTCAGATATGCAGGCCGGGCCGCAGCACGAGCAGATAGAACGCGACCACCGCGGCATAGGCGAGAAACGCCCACACGGGCAGCCGCCAGTCGGTTTCCGCCCTCTCCCGTCGTTCGTACGGCCGGCCCGCATTGGGCGTCATGAATCCGACCAGCGCCATTCCCGGCCCCCAGCAGCCGAGTATGCCGTAGAAGACCACCTCGAAATCGCCGCCGAGAGCGGCGGGAACCAGCAGCACCAGGCCCAGGAAGTAGGGGACCCACAGGCGGGTCACGGCCGCCTTGCGGTCGCGCGGGGTGTCCAGCGGCACGCTCGCGGGCAGCGAGTCGAGGTACATCCGGCTGAGCGGCCGGGTGACCAGATAGAGCAGAGCCATCCCGGCCGCGGCGACGAGGAACTGGACGGCGACGGGCACGTGGTAGAGCCGGGCCAGGACGCCGGTGTCGCCCGGTGCGAGCAACGGCATGACCACCAGGTAGCCCAGGAACGCGGCGACGCCGGTCATCGCCAGCCACATCAGCAGCAGCCGGGGATAGGAGGGCCCGCGGCGGCGGTACAGCGCCCAGCAGACGAGCCCGGTGACGAGGCTGCCGACCGGGCCCGCGGCGGCCACCAGAGCCTCCTGCGCCCGTTCCGCCGAGGGCACGTGCACCTCGACGAACTGGCCGATGGCAGGATGGAACCCGAGTGCGCGGGCGGCCAGCGCGTGCGACCCTTCGTGCAGGAACACCTCGACCAGTTGTGCCGTGGCGTACGACAGGGCGAGCGGCCCCCAGGCGGCGCGGAGGGAGGCGGTGCGCGGTGCGGCGGCGTCCCGCCGGGCCGCCGGGATCTCGGGGGTGCGCGTCACCCTGTCATGGAAGCAGAACCCGGGCACCCGGTCCAGGCGCTTTCCCGTGATTGGAATTTTATTCCAATAAGGCTGGAACTTGTTCTAGTGCTATGTCCGTCTGACTCCGCTGTCTTACCTGCGGTTATCGACGTCGTGTCACCGGGCGGATGCGAAGTCTCACCGGCGGGTAAAGGGAACTAGAAACCCGCCAGGAGGCGCTCGGCGGCGATCTCGATGCGGTGCTGGATCTGTTCGTAGGTGCGCCGTCCACGCAGCATCTCCAGCAACTCCTGCACCCAGACGCCGGCCAGGGAGCCGGTGAGCGCGAGCTGGTCGTCCGCGGGGATGTCCACCGTGCGGCCGTCGGTGGCGACGCGGAGCAGCAGGCTGGCCATCCGGTCGCCGAACGGCGCCTCCACCTCGGCCATGATCAGGGAGCGGATGAGTGCGTCGGCGAGTTCCGGCTCGCGCATCAGGCCCCGCGTGGCCCGCATCAGCACGTCGACGGCGCGGCCGGCGGGGTGCGCGGCGGTCGGCGGACGCCTTTCCATGCTGGATTCCAGTAGGTCGATCTCCTCGCCGACCACCGCCACGACCAGGTCCATCTTCGAGGGGAAGTAGCGGTAGAGCGTTCCCAGGGCGACGCCGGCGCGCTCGGCGACCGTGCGCATCTGCATCGCCTCGACGCCTCCGCGGGAGGCGAGGGCGGCCGCGGCCTGGACGATGCGCCGGCGCCGTTGGTGCTGGCTCCGGGTGCGGACCCCGGGAGTCGCCGGGGCCGGATGGCCGCCCGCGCCGGAGGCGCCTTCGGGGAGCGGTGGCGGAGCGTCGGCGAGTGCATGCGAAGTGCGCATAGGAACACGTTATCTGATTTCCGCTCCTTCCGGATGGTTACTCGCCAGTCACAAAAAGCGCTGACGGGTATATGACCGTTGTGTTTCCCCCGCGTGTCGCCGCCGGTTCCCCGGTCGCCCTATGGACAGATATTAGAATCCGTTCTAGTTTCCGGTTTGGGGTGGTGTCTCGCCCCGCACATCCGTGGAACACGCGGGAGGTCCGGTGGACTTCGATCTCGACGAGACCCATGCGGAGTTGCGCGCCCTGGCCGCGTCGGTGCTGGACCGGGAGGCGGACCAGGCCAGGCTCGAGGCGCACGAGCGCGGCGGCCGGCCGTACGACGCGGGGGCGTGGAAGGCGCTGGCGCAGGCGGGCCTGCTCGGCGCGTGCCTGCCGCCCGAGGCGGGGGGAGCCGGGCTCGGCCCGCTCGCGGCGGCGGTGATCCTGCGGGAGGCGGGAGCCCGCGTCGCGCCGGTCCCCGCGCTGCCCGGCCTGATCGCCGCGCTGACCGTCGCCGGGCATGGTTCCGACGCCCAGCGGCGGGCGCTCGCGCCGTTCGCCGAGGGGGAGGAGGCGCTGACCGTCGCCTTCCGCGCGGCGGGGGCGGGCCCGGGCGACCCGCCGGCGGTGATCGCCGAGGAGGGAAGGCTCACCGGACGGCCCGGGATCGTCCCGTACGCCGCCGAGGCGTCGGCCATCCTCGTGCCCGCCCGGTCCGGCGGCGGCTTCGGGCTGTACCTGGTCCGGCCCGGGGACGCGCGACTGCTGCCGGTCACGTCGCCGGCCGGGGAGCCCGTGGCCGCGGTCGTCCTGGAGGACACGCCGGGCGAGATGGTGGGGGAGGCGGGCGAGGCGGCGGATGCTGCGGGTGGCGCGGCCGTCGCCGCGTTGCGGCTGAACACCCTGGCGGCCGTGACCGCGACCGCCTCCGGAGTCCTGGCCGGCGCGCTCGCGCTCACCAAGGGCCACATCGCCACGCGCAGGCAGTTCGGCCGGGTGCTCGCCGAGTTCCAGGCCGTGACCATGCAGATCGCCGACGTCTACATCGCCTCACGCGCGCTCGACGTGGCGATGTGGACGGGAGTGTGGCGGCTGACCGAGGGGCTGCCCGCGGAGCGGGACCTGGCCGTCGCCGCCCGCAACGCCGCCGGGGACGCCGTGCGGGCGCTCTACACCTGCCAGCACCTGCACGGCGGCATCGGCCTCGACCTGACCTATCCGCTGCACCGCTACTTCGGCCTGGGCACGCACCTCGCCCACCTGCTGGGCGGGGAGCAGGCCCAGCTCGACCTGATCGGAGCCCTGGTCTGATGTTCATCGACCTGACGGCGGAGCAGCGGCGGCTCCGCGACGAGCTGCGGGACTACTTCGCGACCTGCCTGACCGGCGAGCAGCGCGCCGAGATCGCCCGGGACCCGTTCGGCGAGGCGTACATGGCGCACTGCCGCAGGCTGGGCCGTGACGGCAAGCTCGGCCTGGGGTGGCCCGAGGAGTACGGCGGGGGCGGCTACGGCCCGGTCGAGCAGCAGATCTTCGCCAACGAGGTGACCCGGGCCGAGGTGCCCTATCCGTTGATCACGCTGCAGACGGTCGGTCCGACGATCATGCAGTACGGCACGGACGCCCAGAAGGAGTTCTTCCTGCCGCGCATCCTGGCCGGAGAGTGCCACTTCGCCGTCGGCTACAGCGAGCCGGAGGCGGGCACCGACCTGGCCTCGCTGCGGACGACGGCGGTGCCGGACGGCGACCACTACGTGGTGAACGGGCAGAAGGTGTTCACCTCGGGCGCGCACCACGCCGACTACGTCTGGCTGGCCGCGCGCACCGATCCGGCGGCGAAGAAGCACCGCGGCATCACCATGATGATCGTCGACTGTGCGGACCCCGGGTTCTCCTGGACGCCGATCATCACGATGGACGGCCGCCACCACACCAACGCGACGTACTACTCGGACGTACGCGTCCCGCTCGACATGGTCGTCGGCGAGGTGAACAAGGGCTGGGACCTGATCGTCAGCCAGCTCAACCACGAGCGCGTGACGCTCGGGCCGGCCGGCAACATCGGGCACACCCTCGACCGTTTCACCCGCTGGGCGAAGACCGGCCGGGGCCGCGACGGCGCGCCGCTGTGGGAGCACCCCGGCGTACGGCGGGCCGTCGCCGAGGTGTACGTCTACTTCCGCACGAACGAGCTGCTGAACTGGCAGGTCGCGGCATCGATGGACCTCGGCTGGCTGGGCGCGCCCGACGCGTCGGCCACCAAGATCTACGCCTCCGAGCGGGTGCAGGAGGTCGGCCGCATCGTCGGCGACACGCTGGCCCGCTTCGGCGACCCGTACGACGAAGAGACCCGGGACCTGGCCGAACGGGTGGACCGGGGCGTCAAGGGCGCGCTCGTGCTCACCTTCGGCGGCGGGGTCAACGAGGTGCAGCGCGAGCTGATCGCGATGCTCGGCCTCGGCCTGCCCAAGCCTCCCCGCTGACGCGTTCCCCCTGCGGGCGAGTGACGATCACTGCACGAAGTAGAAGACGGCCAGCGCGATGACCAAGCAGATCAGGATGCCGACGACCTCCCACAGCCAGTCGTAGTGCCGGTCGCCCTTGGCGCGCCGGCCCTTGCTCGCGCCGCTGCCGTCGCCGGACGGCTTGCCGGCGTGCCTGCGGCCCGTACGCCGGGGGGCGGGGGGCAGCGGAGCGGAGACCGCCGCGGCGACCGGGTGGACCAGGATGTCCGCCTCCGTCCCGAACGTGTGGGCGGCGCGCTCGTCGTCCCGTTCCGACGGCGGCTCGTCCGGAACCTCGAAAGCCGGCGGGAAGGCCGGCGGGAACACCGGGGCCTCCTCGGCGGCAGGAGCCGGGCCGACCGGTCCCGGCTGCGCGGGGGCCTCTGCGGGCGCGGTGAACTCGGCAGGCGCGGTGAACTCGGCAGCCGCGGTGGGCTCGCAAGCCGCATTGTCCTCGACAGGCGCGACAGGCGCGACAGGCGCGACAGGCTCCACAGGCGCCAGGGGCGGCTCGGCAGGCGCGGTGGGCTCGGCCTGCCGCGGCGTGCCGGCGGTCTCGGCCGTGCGGAACGCGTCGAAGGGCTCGGCGAAGCGGAGCGTGTCGAACAACGCGTCGAGCGGGTCCGCCGGGCGGGCTGCGGCGGTGCCGCCGAAGGCGTCGAACGGCTCCGCCGGACCCGGCGTCTGTCCGAAGGCATCGAAAGGTTCCGCCGGACGCGGCGTGTTTCCGAGAGCGTCGAACGGTTCCGCCGGACGCGGCGCGGATCCTGGAGCGTCGAACGGCTCCCCGGGGCGCGGCACGGTGCCGAAGGCGTCGAACGGTTCCGCCGGACGCGGCGCGCTGCCGAAGGCGTCGAACGGCTCCGCGGGGCGAAGTGGTGTGTCAGCGGTGGGGAAGGGGTCCGCGGGGCGGGGCGAGGCGCCGAAGGCCTCGAACGGGTCCGCGCGATGGGGAGTCTCGGGGACGCCGAAGGCCTCGAACGGGTCCGCGCGGTGCGGGGCCTCGGAGACGCCGAACGGGTCGGACGGGCCGGCCTGACGGAAGGCGTCGAACGTGTCCGCAGCGGTGTCCGCAGCGGTGTCCGCGGCAGCCGGAGCAGGCGGGGTGGCAGACGGTGTGGCAGACGGTGTGGCAGGAGGCGCGGCGGGCGGTGTGGCCGGCGGTGTGGCGGACGCGGTCCAGGCGGGCTCCTGCGCGGACCCCTGCGGCTCCACGGGGGCGGCCAGGGCCGCCTGCCGCTCCGCCGGCGAGGGCCGGCCGGGGCGTCTCCTGCGCAGACGCCCCTCGCCCAGCGAGTTGAGCAGCGCGCCACGCAACCGGGGCATGGGCTCGGTCGTCGCCTCGTGCTTGGCCTTACGCCGGGAGCCCTGCGGCTGCGCGATGGCGTCGGTCTTGACCACGCACGTGTTGGTGACCTGGTCGGGATCGCTCAGCGGCAGCGGCCAGGTCGGCGTGGTCGGCCACAGCCTCTTGGTGACCAGCCCGGAGGACTGTTCCGGACCCGCCGCGGCACTGCCCGGCTCCTCGTACGGCAGCGCCGTCAGCACCCGGTCGCGCACGGACGCGGCCGGCCGGTGCCAGGGGAGCCGGGCCAGCACGTCGCCGACGGGGGAGACGCCGATGGCGTCGTAGACCTCCGCGACCGACGCGGGCACGAACGGCGCCGACCTGGCGGCGGTGACCGCCGTCTCCAGGGTCTGGGCGAAGCGGCGCGTCGCCGCCGCGATCAGCTCCTCGGCGGTGTCGACCGCGACATCGAGAACGAGTGACAGCTCGGGCGCGGTGAGGCCGCACACCTCCGACAGGAGCAGGACCTCGCGCTGGTGCGGCCGGATGTCCCGGAACACCCGCTCGATCAACGCGGTGGCGGGATCGGCGACCGAGTCGACCGCCGGCAGCGCGTAACTGACGTCCCGGCGGTAGATCTCCCGGCGCGCCAGCGCGTACAACGCGGCGCGCGAGGGCGGCTCGGCGGTCGGAGCGGTGGTGAAGACGGCCACCACGGCGTCGGCGGCCGACGTGGTCTGGCCGAGCTGGTCGTGGCAGTACGCGAACAACCCCGTGGCGTGACGCTCGTAGAGCTCGGCGATCAGCTCGCTTCTGGAGCGCTGACCGGTGAGCGGTGGAGTCACGACCGGCTCCTCTGAGTTTCGTGCTGGTCCGTATCGGAGGGACGCGGCGGGGGGATGGGAGAGGCGTGAGAGTAATCATGCCAACACATCGCCGCGCCACGCATCAGGAGATGCCCTATTGATAGATATCTAGGCCCGGATATCGGAGGTTCCCGCCGTAGGCTGGCCGCCGGGCGTTCTGTCCGGAACGGGTGGCGTTTGATATCCGGGGGGCTCACCGGGAAGAGCGAGTGGGCCTCCTGATGTTGGGTTGATCGCACACTCTTTCGAAGGGCGAGATGGCGTGATCACGTTCGAAGGCGTCACCAAGCGCTACCGGGACGGAACGGTGGCCGTAGACGACCTCAGCCTGGAGGTGCCCACGGGTGCGATCACCGTGTTCGTGGGCCCCTCCGGCTGCGGCAAGACCACGTCGCTGCGGATGATCAACCGCATGATCGACGCCACCTCCGGCCGCATCGCCCTGGACGGCCGGGACGTGCGCGAGATCGACCCGCCCACGCTCCGGCGCGGCATCGGGTACGTGATCCAGCAGGCGGGTCTCTTCCCGCACCGGAAGATCGTGGACAACGTGGCGACCGTGCCGTACCTGCTGGGCTGGAGCAAACAGAAGGCGCGCGCCCGGGCGATGGAGCTGCTGGAGCTGGTCGGCCTCGACCCGGGACTGGCCGGCCGATATCCCTTCCAGCTCTCCGGCGGCCAGCAGCAGCGGGTCGGCGTGGCCCGGGCGCTCGCGGCCGATCCCCCGGTGCTGCTCATGGACGAGCCGTTCAGCGCCGTCGACCCGATCGTGCGGGCCAGTCTGCAGGACGAGTTGCTGCGGCTGCAGTCGGAGCTGCGCAAGACGATCGTGTTCGTCACCCACGACATCGACGAGGCGGTCAAGCTCGGCGACACCGTGGCCGTCCTGCGCGTCGGCGGGCGGCTGGCCCAGATGGCCGGCCCGGCCACGCTGCTCACCGAGCCCGCCGACGACTTCGTCCGCGAGTTCCTCGGCCGCGACCGCGGCATCCGGCGGCTATCGTTCATCTCGGCCAAGGAGGTGCGGCTGAGCCAGGCGCCGTCCGATCTGGCGACCGACGAGTCCGGCAGGCCGCTCGGCTGGCGGACCGCCGACGGGCTCGCGGCGTACGGGACCTTCGACCCGGAGACCGACTCGCTGCGGGCGGCGCTCGACGCGGCCCTGCTGTCGGCGAACGGCGTCGCGGTCGCCGTGGACGAGGAGGGCCGCGTGCGCGGTGTGGCGGGGCGTGACGCGATCGACGAACTGCTCGCCGAGTACGCGCCGCCCGCCGCGTCGTCCCCGCCGGCCGCGTCCCCGCCGTCCCCGCCGGCCGCGTCCCCGCCGGCCGCGTCCCCGCCGCCCGCGGACGCCGGGCCGGCCGAGGAGGCGCCCGCGTGACTCAGGAGCCTCTGGTCCGGTGGGACTGGATCGCGCGCAACTGGGCCAACGGAGGCCCCACCGCGATCAGCGCCCTGCTGGAGAACCACGTCGTGATGGCCTTCCTGCCCGTGCTGTTCGGGCTGGTCGTGGCCCTGCCGCTGGGCCTGGCCTGCGTACGGTGGCGCTGGCTGTACCAGCCGACGGCCGCGCTGATGAACGTCACCTACTCGCTGCCGTCCCTGGTGCTGTTCTCGATCTTCCTGTCGGTCACCGGGCTCACCAGGTCGACCGTCGTCATCCCGCTGACGTTCTTCGCGCTCGCGGTCCTGATCCCCGCGGTCGTGGACGGCCTGGCCTCGGTGCCCGACCCCGTACGGCAGTCGGCGGTGGCGATGGGGTTCCGGCCCGCGCGCCGGCTGCTCCGGGTCGAGCTGCCGGTCGCCGTGCCGGTGGTCCTGGCCGGGCTGCGGGTCGCCACCGTGTCCAGCATCAGCCTGGTCAGCGTGGGCGCGCTGATCGGCCAGGGCGGGCTGGGCAACCTGTTCATCGACGGCTGGCAGCGGCAGTTCTACACGCCCATCGTGGTCGGGATCGTGCTCATCGTCCTGCTCGCCGTGCTCGCCGACGGGCTGCTCGTGCTCGCCCAGCGGCTGCTGACCCCCTGGTCCCGGGCGAGGAGGGCGGCGTGAACTTCCTGGCCGACTTCTTCGGCGACGCGTCGCGCTGGTCCGGGCCCGACGGCATCCCCGTCCGGCTGCTGGAGCACCTGGAGTTCTCGGCGGCGGCCTTCCTCGTCGCGGCCCTGATCGCCGTGCCGCTCGGCATGCTCATCGGACACACGGGCCGCGGCGCGCTGGTCGTCGTGGTCGCGGCGAACGCCGCCCGGGCGCTGCCGACGCTCGGGCTGCTCGTGCTCGTGGTGCTGCTGGCGGGCGTGGGGACCGTGCTTCCGGTGCTGATCCCGCTGATCGTGCTGGCGATCCCGCCCATCCTGGTGAACACGTACGAGGGCGTGCGGGGGGTGGACGCCGACCTGCGCGACGCCGCGTACGGCATGGGCCTGCGCGGGCGGCAGGTGCTGTTCCGGACGCTGACCCCGGTCGCGCTGCCGCTGATCCTGCTGGGCCTGCGCCTGGCGGCCATCCAGGTCGTCTCGACCGCCACCGTCGCGGCGTTCGTCGGCCTGGGCGGGCTCGGCCGCTTCATCATCGACGGCCTGGCGACCAAGACCTATGCGAGCGTCATCGGGGGAGCGGTCCTGGTGGCCGCCCTCGCCCTGGCCGTCCAGTTCGCCTTCCTCCTCCTGGACCGGGTGGTCGTCTCGCCCGGAGTCCGCCAGGTCCGCTAATCTCCCTATTATCCCCTGACAATGAAGGGTTTATCTGGCATGAGGCGTATCTTCGGCGTCGCGGCGGTCGCGCTGACCGCGGCGCTCACGTTATCGGCCTGCGGGGGCTCCGACCCGCTGTCCAGCACGGCGACCGCCGCTCCCTCGGCCTCCGGCTCGGGCGGCGCCGCCCCCGTGAAGGTCGTCGTCGGCTCCTTCGACTTCCCCGAGAGCGTCCTGCTCGCCTCGATGTACGCCCAGGCCCTCCAGGCCAAGGGGGTCACCGTCGAGGAGAAGCCGAACATCGGCAGCCGCGAGGTGGTCTACGACCAGGTCAAGAGCGGCGGGCTGACCGTGCTGCCCGAGTACGTCGGGTCGCTGCTGGCCTTCGTCGACAAGTCGAGCACGGCCAAGACCAAGGACGAGATCGTCGCCGGTCTCAAGGCCAAGCTGCCGCCGGAGCTGGAGCTGCTGGAGCCGGCCGCGGCCGAGGACAACAACTCCCTCACCGTCACCAAGGCCACGGCCGACAAGTACAAGCTGACGACCATCGAGGACCTGGCCAAGGTGGCGAAGGACTTCGTGGTCGGCGGGCCGCCGGAGTTCAAGCAGCGGCAGGAGGAGAACTTCAAGAGCGTCTACGGCCTGGAGTTCAAGCAGTGGAAGCCCACCGGGGCGACCACCGCCGACGCGATCAAGAGCGGCACGGTCCAGGTGGGCAACGTGTTCACCACCGACCCCAAGATCGTGCTGAACGACCTCGTGCCGCTGCAGGACAACAAGAACGCCTTCGGCTCCGAGAACATCACGCCCCTCGTCTTCAAGGCCGGGGTGGACGAAACCGTGACCTCCACGCTCAACGCGGTCTCCGCCAAGCTGGACACCCAGACGCTGGTCGGCCTCATGAAGCGGATCGCCGTCGACAAGGACGACCCGCCCGTGGTCGCCAAGGACTGGCTCACCCAGAACGGCCTGGTGTGACCTGAGCCGGGGGCCCGGGATGCCGCATCCCGGGCCCCCGGCCGCGTTCACCACCTGAGCGGAAGCGTGGCGATGAAGTCGTCGAGCCGCCGGGAGATGATCTGGTGGTCGTGGGCCGAGGGGTGCCAGTCGCAGCCGCCGTAGTCCAGGTCCGTGTTGTCGTAGTACCAGAAGCGGACCCGGTCGTCGCCCCGCTCGTTGCGGTCCTGGACGATCTGCCGCGCCGCGTCCGCGAACGCCGTGGTGTTGGACATGTAGGTGGCGCTGACCACGATGATCGCGCGCTTGCCGTACCGGGCGCGCAGCTTGTCGATGAAGCCGTGGTAGGCGGCCGTGTAGGCGGCGACCAGGGATTCCGGTGTCCACGGCTCGCCCGGGTTGATCGCGGTGGAGAAGTCGTTGATGCCGAGGCCGATCACGATCAGTTGCGGGTGCCAGGTGCCCGGGTTCTTCCACACGTCGCCGGGCACGCCGATGAGGGCGCGGTCGTAGTAGGTGCGGTAGTCGGTGCCGGGCTCGATCCCGTTGTAGTTGCGCACCATGCCGCGGCCGGAGAAGGCGTTGATCTGGTAGTCGGCGCCGAGGCCGCGGGCGGTGAGGGCGCCGAAGCTGACGTCGGCGTTGGTGTTCCTGTCGACCTGGCCCGGGGCGGGGCAGTCGCGGGTGGCGGACATGTTGCCGTAGCCGGCGGTGTAGGAGTCGCCGATGAACTCGATCTGCCGGCGGCGATCGGCCGGTCCGGGCAGGATGGCGCCGCCGGGGACCGCGACGAATCCGTCGAACCGGCCGGCGGACCACGGGCTCTCCGTGCGCTTGACGAGCCGCACGCCGTGTACGCCGTGACTCAGGTTCCTGACCCAGTAGGTGGTGCGGCCGGGGGTCACCAGCGTGGCGACCGTGACGCCGTCGACCTGGACGTCGTAGTCGTTGACCGCGTCGTCGATCGCGATCCCGACCCCGGTGCCGCGGAAGCGGCCCTCGAAGTAGACGCCCGGCCAGCTGTACCGCATCGAGCCGCCGGCCACCTCGACCCGGCCGGCGGTGTGCGTCTTCGCCGGCACGGCCGGCGCCGGTTTCGGCGCCGCCGTCGCCCCGGGCGCGGTGGCCGCGTCGGCGGCCCCCGGTAACAGCGTGGCGGTCACCGCCAGCGCGGCCAGCGCCGCTTTCACCTGTGTGTGTCGCACGGTCTCTCCTTCTGCCTGCCGGTGAAGGGGGCCGCGGGCCTTCTCGTCCGGCCGGGCGCCGAGCAACCGGCGATGAACGTTTCAGGGGCGCGAGTACGGCGGCGGCGTGCCGGAGGAGGCCGCGGCGCGGCGGCACGACCGGCCGCGGAGCCGTGGATCTTCGGCCGGGGCACGGATGACGTGGGGGTCAACGCCCGCCCTTCGCAGGTGATCCGACGAGGTCGGCGGCGAGTCCGCGAACGCTGCCGGGCCGGCGCCGAATGCAGAGTGATCGCCCCCACCCCGATCGTCAAGACCGCACTCGCCGGCCCACCGGTTCGCCGCTCGGCGCGCCTCGGTCAGCCGGAGAGGGCGAGCTCCACCACTTGGGCGACGGCGCCGTCGGCGCAGGCGCCGACCACGACGTCCGCGGCGGCCCGGACGTCCGGGTGACCGTCGCCGACCGCGACCCCGAGCCCGGCCGCCGCGATCATGTCGATGTCGTTGGGGTTGTCCCCGACCGCGGCGATCTGCTCCAGCGGCACGCCCCGGGAGGCGGCGAGCGCGCGCAGCGCCGAGCCCTTGGTCGCGTCCTCCGGCAGCACCTCCAGGTAGGTGGCTTCGGATCGGACCGTCACGGTGCCGGGGATCGTCAGCTCGGGGAGCGGGTCGCCGATCAGCATGCACTTGGTGATCTCACCGGCGGGCAGGGCCTTCCAGTCACCCGGGTCGCGCAGGGCGATGCCGTCGCGCCGGGCGTAGTCCCGCAACTGCGGCACGTCGTGCACGGCCAGGGCCTCTCCGCCGCAGAACGCCACCGGATACACGCCCTCCGGGAGGTCGCCGAACATCTCCAGCAGCGTCCGCCACGCGCCCGGCGGCAGGTGGCGGGAGCGCAGCACCGCTCCCGTGCCGAGGTCCACCGTACGGGCGCCGTTGTAGAGGATCGCCGCCCCGTCGAGCCCCAGTTCGTCGTAGAACGGCCGGGCCGACAGCTCCATCCGCCCGGTGGCGATGACCACCTCCCCGCCCGCGGCGAGGAAGCGGCGCAGCGCGTCCCTGCTGGCGGGCACCATGGCGAGGTCGCGTCCCACGAGCGTGCCGTCCAGGTCGGTCACGATCCAGCGGATCACGAAGCCGCTCCCGTGGTGACCGCGGCCGCGATGTCCGGGAAGACCTCGGCCATCACCGACCCGGCGAGGTCGAACCCGCCGACGCAGGCGACGTAGCCGCCGGGGGTGAAGACGCTGCCGGACAACGGGAGGAACACCCCGCCCGCCCGCTCGACCAGGAGCGACCCGGCCGCGACGTCCCAGGCGTTGATGTTCGTGCCGTGCGCGATGTCGGACCAGCCCGCGGCGACGTGCGCGAGCTTCAGCGCGGCGCTGCCGGGACGGCGGGTGGTGGCGAAGGCGTGCTGGACGCGGGCGAACCGGCGCAGCGCCTCCTCGCCTTCCGTCGTGAGGTCGCGCGGGGTGGGATAGCTCGACAGGAGCACGGCCTCCCGGTCGGTGCGGGCCCCGGAGCTGCGCAGCGGCACGCCGTTGCAGAAGGCCCCGCCGAGCGAGGCGGAGTACTCGTCGTCACGCACCGGGTCGTAGACGACGCCCGCCACCACCTCGTCGCCCACGGCGGCGGCGATCGAGGTGCAGAAGAACGGCAGCCCGGCCGCGAAGTTCGCGGTGCCGTCGATGGGGTCGACGTACCAGCGGACCTCGCCCTCGCCGCGTACGCCGCCCTCCTCGCCGACCACCACGCTTCCGGGGCACAGGCGGTCGATGACCTCCCGGATGCGTGCCTCGGCCGCCTTGTCGTGCTCGGTCACCGGGTCGTGGAAGTCGCGCTTGGTGGTGATCTCGGGCCGGGAGCGGAAGGCGTGGCGGAGCATGTCGCCGACCGATCTGGCCGCCCTGACCGCGATGGCGGCCAGCTCACGTGAGGTGTTCAGGTCCATGTCTCCTCCAGAAGGGTCAGCAGGCCGCGCGGGTCCTCCACGGTCGCCTGGGGGCTCTGGCGCACGCGATAGGGGATCTCGTCGGTGCTGCCGGAGACCATCAGGACGGTCGCCCCGACTCCGGCCCGGGCGCCGCACACCACGTCGCGGTCGTAGTTGTCGCCGACGTACCAGACCTGCGCGGGGTCGGTGCCCAGGGCCCGGCAGGCGATCCAGATCATCTCGGGGTTGGGCTTGCGCACGCCGACCTCGTCGCTGTAGACCTGCACGGCCACCTGGCGGTCGAGTCCGGCCAGGGTCATGAAGTCGCGATGGACGGCGCCGCACAGGGCGTTGCTGACGACCGCCGGAGTGACGCCGTGCGCCCAGCAGGCGGCCAGCAGCTCCTCCATCCCCGGCCGGATCTTGCGCCCGCTGCGCAGCTCGCCCATCCGGCGGCACAGGGGGGTCGCCTCGGCGGTCACCAGGGTGCGGGCCTGCTCGGGCCAGTCGCCCGCGACGTAGCCGGCCCAGAACTCGCGATGCGTCATCTCCTCGGGCGCGAAGCGCCGGGAGGTGGAGTCCTTCCAGTACGTGTCGGCGCGCGCGCCCGCCCGGATGTCGGTCTCGACCTCCTCCGCCGTGAGCCCGTGGAAGCCGGCGCGCACGAGCATGGCGTGTACCTCGGCGGCCAGTTCGGTCGCCCAGGACGGGCGGCGGGTGGTCTCCACGATCACGCCGCCGAAGTCCAGCAGCAACGCCACGGGCCTGATCACGCCACCGCCCCCATTCCGTCCCAGGCGGCCAGCCGCGCGCCGTCCGCGCCGAACAGGTGCATACGCTCGGTCCAGCAGGTCACCACGTCGCCGGGGGCCGCCTCGACCGGGGCGTAGGACACGGCGTACAGCTCGGTGCCGAGCACGCGCAGCCGTACGGTCCAGGACGACCCGGCGGGCAGCACGGCCTCGACGACGGCCTCCTCGCACCAGGTGGCGCCGGGCGGCCGTCCCAGGCGCAGTGCCTCGGGCCGGATGCCGACGGCGGTGGGGGAACCGTCCGGCAGGCGGGACTCGGCGAAGCGCAGCAGCGACCCGGCCAGGCCCGCGGGGGACGGCCCGATGTCGACGATCGCCATGGGCGGGCTGCCGACGAACTCGGCGACGAAGCGGTTGGCGGGCCGGTCGTACATGTCCATCGGCGCGGCCACCTGCTGCAGCTCACCCTCGTTCATCACCGCGACATCGGTGGCCATGGTCAGGGCCTCCAGCTGGTCGTGGGTGACGAAGACGATCGTCGCGCCCGACTCCTCGTGGATGCGCTTGAGCTCGGCCCGCATCTCGAGGCGCAGGCGGGCGTCGAGGTTCGACAAGGGCTCGTCGAGCAGCAGCACCGACGGGTTGACGGCGAGCATGCGGGCGAGCGCGACGCGCTGCTGCTGGCCTCCGGACAACTGGGAGGGGTAGCGATCCATGGCGGCGTCGACGTGCACCATCTTGAGGGCGGCCTCGGCCCTGGCCCTGCGCTCGGGGGCGGGCACCTTGCGCATGCGCAGGCCGAACTCCACGTTGTCGCGCACGGACAGGTGGGGCCACAGCGCGTAGTTCTGGAAGACCAGGCCCATGCCGCGCTTCTCCGGCGGGACGTACAGGCCGCGCTCGACCGAATCGAGCACGCGGTCGCCGACGGCGATGGTGCCGGCCGTGGGCTGCTCCAGACCGGCGATCATGCGCAGGGTCGTGGTCTTGCCGCAGCCGGAGGGCCCGAGCAGGCACATGAACGCGCCGTCGGGGACGATGAGGTCGAGGTTCTTCACGGCGTGCTCGCCGCCGCCATAGCTCTTGGCGACTCCGGTCAGCGTGATCGCTGGCATCTATCCTCCTAAGCCGGACGCCAGGCTGCTCTTGGTCAGCCGCTGGGTCAGGTACGTCATGGTGAAGGAGACCAACGCGATGACCAGGACGACCGCGTTGGCGAGTTGGGTGTATCCGTAGTCCACGAGGCCGATCGACAGCGTCGTGAGCAGTTCGGTGCCGGTCGTGGTGAGCATGACCACGATGCTGAGCTCCTTGAGCCCGGAGATGAACGGCAGCACGATCCCGGTCACGAGCGCGCCCTTCTGGATCGGGAAGATGATCCGCCGCATCCGCTGGAACCAGGGCGCCCCGGCGATCTGCGCGGCCTCCTCCGGCTCGCGGCCGAGCTGGGTCATCGCCGCGATGCCCGAACGCGAGCTGTACGGCAGGTGGGTCACCGCCATCACCAGGATCAGCAGGAACGTCGTGCCGTACAGCGCGGGGATCGGGCCGCGGGCCACGGCGAACAGCGACAGCGACGCGGCGGCGAACGCGATGCCGGGCACGAGGTAGGGCAGGAAGGAGACCTGGCGGAGGAAGAAGGCGACGCGCGGCGCCGTCCCGCGCACGACGACGTATCCCACCAGCAGTCCGGCGACGGCGCAGATCACCGAGGCCAGGCCGACGATGCGCAGGGAGTTCCACGCCGCCGCCCACAGCTCGGAGCCGCGGAAGACGCCGTGCGGGAACCCGACCGCCCCGGGCAGCCGCTCGGCGAACCAGTAGTCGAGGGTGAGGGTCGACAGGTCCAGCGGCGTACGGGTGACCGTGGACAGCAGCAGCGTGAACACCGGGACCAGCACGCTCACCGCGAAGACGACCAGGCCGAGCGCGAACGCCGGCCAGCGCAGGCGGCGCAGGTCGCTCAGCCGGTCCATGCTGCCCTTGCCGCCCACGGTGACGAAGCGGCGGTGCTCGCGGGTCATCCGGGTGTCGGCGAGCACGATCAGCACCCCGACGATCACGATGACCGTGGCGAGCACCGAGGCGACGCCGGTGCTGCGGTCGCGGATCGACTGGAACAACCCCGTCGACAGCACCCGGAAGTCGGCGGGCAGCCCCAGCACGTACGGCGTGCCGAACGTGCCGAGCACCCGGCCGACCACGAGCAGCACGGCCGACGACAGCGCGGGGAGCATGAGCGGGATCACGATGCGGCGCACGACCGTGCGCTGCGGCGCGCCCAGGATGCGCGCCGAGTCGACGAGCTGCGCGTCGATGCGCCGCAGCGCGTTGCCGACCAGGAGCAGCACGAACGGGTAGTAGTGCAGCCCGAGGGTGACGATGATCGGCAGCGCGCCGTACGCCAGCCAGTCGGGTGTGCGCACGCCCTGTGCCTGGAGGAACCCGACCTGGCCGCCGGCGCGCTCGTTCTTGAACAGAGTCAGCCACGCCAGGGAGAAGGTCCACGACGGCAGCATGTACGGGATCACCAGCGCGCCCGCCAACCATTTGCGCCCCGGCACGTTGGTGCGGGTCACCAGCCACGCCATCCCGCCGCCGAGGACGAGGGCGAACAGCACGGTGCCCAGCGCCACCATCAGCGTGTTGAGCAGCGGCTGCCAGAACAGCAGCCCGCTGATCTGGGAGCGGAAGACCCGCCAGAGGTAGTAGCCGGTCCACTCGCCGACCGCCTGCCCGGCGTGCACGTCGTCGCCGTACTGCAGGCGGAAGGCGTCGGACAGCACGGCGACCAGCGGCGCCACGACGAGGTAGCCGAGCACGACGACGAGGATCAGCCCGAGCGCGGCGGTCGGGTCGTGGCGCAGGACGCGCAGCCGATACAGCAGCCTGCGCGATCTGGGTGGTCGTTGCGGCGTCTCCGCCTTGGTCACAACAGCCATGGGGGGTTACTTCCTTCGAGGTCGGGGACCGCCGGGGTGCGGGGCCCCGCTTTCTGCGTCGCGGGGACGTCGGGAAGGGGCGGGGAATCGGGTGTGCGGGCCGGGGACGCGGAAACGGGGTTCCGCCGGGTGGGACGCGGCTCAGTGGCTGCGTTTGAGCATGGCGTCGGCGAGCGCGTCGGCGGCCTCACCGAGCCGCCGGCCCACCGCGTCGAGGCGGGCCAGCAACTCGCGCTCGCGCAGCGTCTCCATCCGCAGCGGGCCGCTGAAGAGTTCGGCGAGCCGGGCCTGGCAGAGCTGCCGCAGGCGGTTGCAGCACTTGCGGGTGGCGAGCACGGCGACGGTCACCGAGCCGGGGTCGTCGAGCATCTTCAGCACGGCGGCGTCCAGCTCGGCCAGGCCGTCGGTGACCGCCTGCAGCGGCTCGACCGCGAAGCCGAGGTCCTCCGGCCCGAACAGGTCGGTCTCGCGTACGTAGTCGCGCAGGTGGTCGAGGACGTCGTCGATGGACCGGGAGAGCCGGAACAGGTCCTCTCTGTCGATCGGGGTGGCGAGCACCCGGAGCAGGGTCTCCACGAGCTCGGCCCGGGCCGCGTCCCCCTCGTGCTCCACCTCGGCCATCCGGGCCCGCGCGGCCGGCCGGTCCGTCTCGCCGGTGGCGGTGGCGCGGGCGAGCCCGGCGCCGTCCCGCGCGACGGCGATCTGCCCGCGGACCAGGTCGACCACGCGCCGTGCCGACCGCCCCCGCAGGTCGTCCCAGGCGCGCGCGAACCGGCGGCCGCGCCCGCGTGCGCCGGTCACGCCAGCCTGAGCGTCAGCCCCGCGAGGCAGCCCAGCACCAGCGACGACGGCAGTGTGACCAGCCACGCCGTTCCCATGTTCACCACTGCCTGCCATCGCACCCTCCGTGCTCCTTCGCTCGCCGCCACGCCGACGACGCCGGCCGTTATGGACTGGGTCATGCTCACCGGGCTGCCGAGGGCCGAGCTGCCGAGCACGGCGCCGGTTGCCGCCGTCTCCGCCGAGACGACGTGCAGCGGCCGGGTGATGACCAGGCCGCGGCCGAGCCGGGCGCCTACCCGGGGGAGACCCGCCAGCGCCCCGGCGAGGAAGAGCGCCGCGAGGACCGCCATCCACACCGGCGGGACGTCGACAGGGCCGACCCCGCCCAGTCCGCCGCGGCCCACGCCGATCGCCACGCTCGCGACCGCGATCATCTTCTGGCCGTCGTTCACCGCGTACGCGAGGCACTGGGCCGCGTACGCCAGCAGGTGGGCGGCGCCCACGAGCCGGGACATCCGCTGGTAGGACGGCACCCGGCGGGACGCCGTCCCGAGCAGGTAGCCGAGGACCAGCCCGGCCAGCGGCGCTCCGGCCCCGACCGCCAGGACGGCGGCCACCCCCCGCCACGCCACCGGCAGCCCCGCGCCGAGCCCGGCGCCGGTGATACCGCCGATCACGGCGAGCGTGAGGCTCGTGGGCAGGCCGCGGCCGGTCAGGACCGCGACCACCGTCACGGCCACCGCCACTCCGGCCAGAAAGGCCGCCGCCCCCTGCCCGGTGTCCAGCCCGGCAAGCCGTTCGGTGAACGTCCGCGCGACCGTGACGCCCAGCACGTACGGCCCGGCGAACAGGGCCGCGGTGAGCAGGACGGCGGCCGTCCAGCCCGGTGAGCGGGGGAAACGCAGCCCGAGCCCGATCAGGGTCGCCCCGTCGTTGGCCCCGCTGATCAACGTGAAGAGCACGGCCGCCGCGGCGAACGCGAGCGTCCACCCCATCAGAGGTAGGGCCGCTGGTCACGCTTGGCCTCGTCGTAGCGTTCGCGCGCGGTGCGCGCCTCGGCGAGCCCGGACACCTCGGCCACCGGCACGTCCCACCACGCCTCGGCGCCCGGCGCGGGGCCGGGGACCGTCTCGACGTAGACCACGGTCGTACGGGGGGACGCGACGGCCTTGGCGAGCGCGCCCCGCAGGGTCTGCGGATCGGCCGCCGTCAGCACGTCGGCGCCGAGGCTGGCCGCGTTGGCGGCGAGGTCCACCGGCAGCCGCGCTCCGTCGAGCCGCCCGTCAGGGCCGCGCCTCCGGTAGGCGGTGCCGAGCCGCAGCGCGCCGACCGACTCGCTCAGCGCGCCGATCGAGGCGAAGCCCTGGTTGTCCACCAGCACGATGACGAGCTTGACGCCCTCCTGCACGGCGGTGGCGATCTCCTGGGCCATCATCAGGTAGGACCCGTCGCCGACGAGCACGAACACCTCGCGCTCCGGGGCGGCGAGCTTCACCCCCAGGCCCCCGGCGATCTCGTAGCCCATGCAGGAGTAGCCGTACTCGACGTGATACTGCCCGGGGTCGGAGGCGCGCCAGAGCCGGTGCAGGTCGCCCGGCATCGACCCGGCCGCGTTGACCACCACGCCGCCCGCGGCGACCTCGTTGAGGACGCCCAGCACCACCGGCTGGGTCAGCTCGGTCCCGCCGTAGAACCGGTCGGTCTCGGCCTGCCACGCGGCGGCCAGCTCGGTCGCCCGGCTCGTCCAGCCGGGGTCGGCCCGCCAGTCCACGCGGTCAAGAGCCGTGTCGAGCGACTTCAGCGCCTCGCGGGCGTCGGCGACGAGCATCTCGGCGGCGTGCTTGGCCGCGTCGAACGCCGCCACGTTGACGTTCAGGAACCGGGCCTGCGCGAACAGCGTCCGGGAGGCGGTGGTGAAGTCGGTGTACCTGGTCCCGATCCCGATGACCAGGTCGGCCTCGCGGGCCAGCGCGTCGGCGGCCGGGGTCCCGGTGTGCCCGATCGCGCCCACCGCGCACGGATGGTCGTACGGCAACGCGCCCTTGCCTGCCTGGGTCTCGGCCACCGGCACGCCGTGACGTTCGGCGAATCGGGCCAGCGCGGCGCAGGCGCCGCTGTACTTGACCCCGCCCCCGGCGACGATCAGCGGGCGGCGCGAGCCGCGCAGCAGCTCGGCGGCCCTGGCCAGGGCGGCGGGTTCGGGGACCGGCCGGGCCACGTGCCAGACCCTGCGCGCGAACAGTTCCTCGGGCCAGTCGTACGCCTCGGCCTGCACGTCCTGCGGCAGCGCCAGCGTCACCGCGCCGGTCTCGGCGGGGTCGGTGAGCACCCGCATGGCCCCGAGCAGCGCCGCCGGCAGCTGCTCGGGCCGGTTGACCCGGTCCCAGAAACGGCTGACGGGCTTGAGGCAGTCGTTGACGCTGACGTCGTACGACCGGGGGTCCTCCAGCTCCTGCAGCACCGGCGAGGCGACCCGGGTGGCGAACAGGTCGCCGGGCAGCAGCAGCACCGGCAGCCGGTTGATCGTGGCCAGAGCGGCCCCGGTGACCATGTTGGTCGCGCCCGGCCCGATCGAACTGGTGCAGGCGAGCGTGGACAGCCGATCGGACTGCCGGGCGTAGCCGACGGCCGTGTGCACCATGGCCTGCTCGTTGCGGGCCAGGTAGTAGGGCAGCGGGTCGTGGATGCCCGCGCCCTGCTCGGCCAGGGCCTGGCCGACGCCGGCGACGTTGCCGTGCCCGAAGATGCCTGCGCACCCCGCGATCAGCCGGTGCTCCACGCCGTCGCGCTCGGTCCACTGCCGCGAGAGGAACCGCACCAGCGCCTGCGCCACCGTAAGCCTCGTCGTGTTCCTCATGACGCACCTCCGAGCCGGGGATCGACGGGCTGATCGGCCCACGAGTCGCGGATCCACGCATGCCTCGGATCGTCGGAGAAGGCCATGGACCGCTTGTCCGCCGGGCCGGCCAGGACGTTCAGGTAGTAGAGGTCGTAGCCGGGCGCGGCCATCGACGGGCCGTGGTAGCCGTGCGGGACGAGCACCACGTCGCCCGCCGACACCTCGGCCAGCGTCTCGTGGGTGCCGTACACCCGCTGGTAGCCGGGGCCGCCCTCGAAGTAGTAGATCTCCTCCAGCACCGCCTCGTGCTCCGACGGCGTGTCGTGCTTGTGCGGCGGATAGGACGACCAGTTGCCGCCCGGTGTGATCACCTCGACCGCCATCAGCTTGTCGCAGTCGAACGCCTCGGGGGAGCAGAAGTTGTCGACCCGCCGGGTCGCCTGCCCCGCGCCCCTGATCTCCACCGGCACGGCGTCGGCCGGGCCGTATCTGATGGGGAAGCGGCGGGTGGCCCGGGCGGCAGGGAGCGCGATCCTGCCCCTGCCGGTGATCGTGACCCGGGCGTCGATCGGCAGGTACGCGAAGTCGGTCGGCCCGGAGAACACCGAGGGGCGTCCGGTGAGCGACAGCCGCAGGCCGTCGGCGACGACGTCGCACGCGCCCGCCAGCGGCAGGACGAGCATCTCCTCCTCGCCGGTGGACAGCTCCACCGGCCGGTCCGTCAGGTCCACGACCCGCAGCCCGGCGTACGTCCAGCCCGCGGCCTCGGGAGTGATCTCGACGTCCCAGGGGCCGGAGGCGGCCGTGCCGTGGGGAATGTAGGTCATGTGGTCTCCAGCAGGTTGACCGCGGCGTCCACGGCCGCCACGACGTCGTCGTCCGGTGGATAGAGCAGCGCCCGACCGGCGACCAGGCCGCGCACGCCGGGAAGGCGGAGGGCCTTGCTCCAGGAGTCCCAGATCTCGTCGGAACCGGGCTCGCCGCCGAGCAGCAGCACGGGCAGCGTCGTGGCATCCAGGACGCGTTCCATGTCCTCGGTCACCGGGAGCTTGAGCCAGGTGTGGGCGGAGGTCGCCCCCAGCCCCTGGCCGACGCTGATGGCGCGGATCATCGCCTCAGGCGACAGGTCGTGCCGCACCACGCCCCCGACGCGCCGGGACCAGAACGGCTCGATCATCGCCATCAGGCCGTGCCGCGCGAGCTGGGTGACGGCCTGCCCGCAGCTCGCCAGCGTGGCGGCGGTGGCGTGGTCCTCCACCCCGATACGGCAGAGCATCTTGCCGCCGTCGAAGCCCATCGCCGCGAGCGAGTCGGCGTCGTAGGCGGTGAAGCGGTCGTCGAACTCGAACGCCGCGCCCTGGACGCCGCCCCGGTTCATCGAACCGATCACGATCTTGTCGTCGAGGGCGCCGAGCAGCAGCAGGTCCTCCACGATGTCGGGGGTGGCGAGCAGCCCGTCCACGCCGGGCCGGGCCAGGGCGGTCGTCAGCCGGTCGAGCAGGCTGATCCTGCTCTCCATCGCCATCGGGCGTCCGGCCACGCCGAGCGCGCCCCGGGCCGGGTGGTCGGCCGCGATGATCAGCAGTCGGCCGCGCCCGCTCAGCAACGGCCTGCGCCTGCGGACCGCGGCCGCCTGGACCACCCGCTCGGGGTGCCAGGCCCGGTCGTCCAGCAGGCGGTGGTAGTCCTCCTCACGCATGCCTGGCGTCCCCCCTTCCTGCTCGCCCATGAGGGACGTCCTCCTGGATGAGGTTCCCCGGGTCCGGGGAAAGCCCCCGCGCGGAACCCCGTGTCACGACGGTCTCGATCTCGCGGAGGGTCGGCATCGCCGGAGCGCAGGCCAGCCGGCCGGCGACGATCGCGCCCGCGGCGTTGGCGAACCGCAGCGTCCGCTCCAGGGGCCAGCCCGCGAGCAGCGCGTGGCACAGCGCTCCGCCGAAGGCGTCCCCGGCGCCCAGCCCGTTGACGACCTCGACGTCGACGGGCGGCACCACCGCCGTCTCGCCGGCCGTCATGCCCAGCACCCCGGCCGATCCTTGCTTGACGATCGCGAGTTCGGCCCCGGCGTCGAGCAGGGCCCGGCCGGCTGCCTCGGGATCGCGCAGGCCGGTGGCCACCTCGGCCTCGTCGAGGTTGCCGACCGCGACCGTCACGTGTTCGAGCGCATCGCGCACATGCCGCCGGGCCGTACGCGGGTCGGGCCAGAACATCGGCCGGTAGTCGAGGTCGAGCACGGTGTGCGGGGCGCGTCCCCGGGCCTTCAGCGCCGTCAGGTGCGCGCCGCGCGACGGCTCGTCCGAGAGGCCGGTGACGGTCGTCCACAGCAGCGCGGCGCCGGTGACGGCGGCCAGGTCGAGCTCGGCGGGGAGGATCTCCAGGTCGGGCGCCTTGGGCCAGCGGTAGAAGAACAGGGGGAAGTCCTCCGGCGGCCGGATCTCGCAGAACGTCACGGGGGTCGGCAGGCCGGGCACCGCGGTGACGTAGCGGTCGTCCACGCCGTACTCGCGCAGCGCGTCGTGCACGAACCACCCGAACGGGTCCGCGCCGGTGCGGGTGATCACGGCGCTGCGGCGGCCCAGGCGGGCGGCGGCCACGGCCACGTTGGTCGGGCTGCCGCCCAGGTATTTGCCGAAGGCCGTGACCTGCCGCAGGGAGACCCCGACCTCCAGCGGGTAGAGGTCGACCCCGACCCGCCCCATGGTCAGCACCTCAGGCGCCGCCGGATCGGTGCCGGTCACGCGTCCTCCGGGGAGGCCAGGCCCGTGAGGTAGGCCAGGCTCGCGCGCACGTCCTCCACGGGATCGGCGTCGGCCGACGTGAGGATCACGTCCTGCTCCATGACATACCAGCCGCTGTACCCCGCGGCCGTCAGGCCGGAGACGATGCCCGCCACGTCCACGTCGCCGTGGCCGAGCGGACGGTACATCCCGGCCCGCACCGCCTCGGTGTAGGTGAGCTCGCCGGCCCTGACCCGCCGGGCGAGGGCCGCATCGACGTCTTTGAGATGCGCGTGGGCGATGCGCTCGGGGGCCTTCCTGACGATGTCCAGCGGGTCGGCGCCGCCCGCCAGCAGGTGCCCGGTGTCCAGGCAGAGCGAGACGGCCGCGCCCTCGAGGACCCGCTCCACCTCCTCGCCGGTCTCGACCATGGTGCCCACGTGTGGGTGCAGGGTGACCAGGTGGGAGATCTCCCGGTCGATCCGGTCGAGGTTGGACAGCAGCGTCCGCCAGCCCTCGTCGTCCAGGGCGGGGCGTCCGTCGTAGCCGTCCACCCCGGTCGCGGCGGCCAGCACGACCACCGCGTCCGCTTCCAAGGCGGCCACCGTGTCCCGCAGGCCGGGCAGCGGGTCGTGCGCCGGGTCGTGCAGGACGACCGGGACGAAACCGCCGACGGCGCGCAGGCCGTAGCCGTCGAGCAGGGCGGCGCGGCGGTCCGGCTCCGGCGGCAGGAACCCGTCCGGGCCCAGCTCGGTCGCGGTCAGCCCGAGCGCGGCCATCTCGGCCAGCACGCGCTCAGGGGCGAGCTGGTGGCCCCAGCCGGGCACCTCGCAGACACCCCAGGAGATGGGGGCGGCGGCGATCCTCACTTGGCCACCTCCATGACGCGGACGGGACGGTCGGTCCGGCGGGACAGGTCAGCGGCCTCGGCCACGTACAGCGCGGCCAGGGCGTCGCGGACCGAGCAGGGGCTCTCCCGCTCGCCCCGCGCCGCCTCCAGGAAGGCGGTCATCTCCGCGACGTACGCCTGCTCGAACCTGGCCTGGAAGTCCGGCCAGGGGTCGCCGTCCGGCGTGAAGCCCTCGGCCGAGCGCAGCGGGGTGCGCCCGCCGAGCCCCGCGGCCCAGGCGCCGCGGGTGCCGGCGAGTTCCATCCGCACGTCGTAGCCCGCGCCGTTGTAACGCGAGCCCTGCAGTGTGGCCAGCGTGCCGTCGTCCATGGTCAGAATCGCGGCGCTGGTGTCCACGTCGCCCGCCTCGGCGAAGAACTCCTCGCCGCGGTTGGCGCCGGCCGCGTAGACGGTGTCCACCTCGCGCCCCGTGACCCAGCGCAGGATGTCGAAGTCGTGGATGTGACAGTCGCGGAAGATGCCGCCGGACAAGGGGATGTAGCCGGCGGGGGGAGGTGCGGGATCGGCGGTGACCAGGTGGACGCGGTGCAGCACGCCCAGGGCTCCGGAGCGCAGCGCGTCGCGGGCGGCCAGGTAGCCCGCGTCGAAGCGGCGCTGGAAGCCGATGTGCACGACGGCGCCGGTGCGCTCGACGGTCTCGGCGACCCGCAGTGTCTCCTCCACCGTGGGCGCGGCCGGCTTCTCACAGAACGCCGGGACGCCCAGCTCGCAGGCGTTTTCGATTGCCTGCGCGTGGGTGGACGTCGGGGTCGCGATCACGACCGCGTCCGTGTCGAAGGGATCGCCGACCGTCGCGGAAAGCCGTGCCGCCACCTCCTCCGTCCGGCTCCGGTCCACGTCGGAGACCACCAACTCGTCCACGAGACCGGCAAGGGTGGCGGCGTGGAAGACGCCTATGCGGCCAAGGCCCAGTAAACCCACACGCATGTGTCAGCTCCTCGTCCAGGGGCCTCCAGTTCTAGATGAGCGGAAGGTAAATATCAAGACTTTGTCCTGACATACGGATGAACTATCATCCCGAGCAAGGAAAGTGTGACTCAGCGCTCCACGAGGGTGACCTCAAGGGAGTAATGCGAAGCGCGGTACACGTGTGACCCGTGCTCGACCGCCCGGCCCTGGTCGTCGTAGGTCGTGCGGACCATCGTGAGCAGCGGGCAGCCGCGCCGCTCCTCCAGTAGCCGGGCCTCCGCCGGGGTGGCGGCGCGGGCGCCGATCCGCTGGTGGGCCACCCGCATCCGGATGCCGGTCTGGCGCAGCATCTCGTACAGGCCGCGCTCCTGCAGGGACTCGGCGGTGAGCGGGGCCAGCCCGACCGGCAGCCAGTTGTGCAACAGGGCGAGCGGCTCTCCCATGGCGAACCTGATCCGCTCCAGCCGCAGCACCTCCGTTCCCGGTTCGAGCCCCAGGGTCGCGGCGACCTCCTCGTCGGCCGGTACGGTGTCCAGGGACAGTACCCGGGTCTCCGGCTCCTGCCCGGCCCTCCGGAGGTCGTCGTACAGGCTGGTGAGTTCGACCGCGCGCTTCACCTGGCCGTGCACGACCTGGGTGCCGACGCCGCGTTTGCGGACGACCAGGCCCTTGTCCACGAGGAACTGGATCGCCTGGCGGATGGTGGGGCGGGAGAGGCCGAGTTGCTCGGCGAGCTGGATCTCGTTGTCCAGCCGGGAGCCGGGGGGCAGCTTGCCGGCCTGGATGGCCTCCGTGATCCGCTCGGCCACCTGGAAGTAGAGGGGCACGGGGCTCGACCTGTCGAGGTCGATGTCCAATTTGGTGACTGTCACGACTCGACGGTAGCTGACATCAGAATGTCTTGACCAATGCCGCAGTGGCCCGATCGACGGAAGATGTCCAGTTCGCAACGGAGGTCATTATGTCTTGACAAACTATTCACGTGACGTTCATCGTGGAGCACACCGCGGCGCCGGATCGGGGCTCTGGGCGGCGCCCGACGACCCCCGAGAGGCAAGAGGAGTGACGCCACCTTGAGGCGTACCCGGAAGATCGTTCCCCTGGCACTGCTCGCGCTCGCCGTCGCCGCCTGCGCGCCCTCCACCGGCCCGGACGCGCCGTCCTCCGCGACGCGCGCCGAGCAGCCGCTGCCCGGCCCCTCGATCGACGCGTCCCTCGACCTGGACGCGCTGGTCGCCGCCGCGAAGAAGGAGGGCGGCCTGCTCGTCTACGACTCCAGCGGCGACATCGAAGAGGTGGCCAAGGCCTTCACCGCCAAGTACGGCATCCCCATGGAGGGGGTGAAGTCCGACACTCCGCAGACCGCCGAGAAGATGACGCGGGAGCACGCGGCCGGCAACGTCACCATCGACGCGGCCATGTACGAGGACGGCGGGGTGCTGGTCGGCCAGCTCATCCCGCAGGGCGTCGCCCAGACGTGGGTGCCCGCCGACCTGAAGGACCAGATCCCGGCCGAGAACCAGAACCCGCTGCTCGCGCTGTCGAAGGCCACGGTCTTCGCGTACAACACCAAGCTCTCGCCCGGCGGATGCCCGATCAAGAACGTGTGGGACCTGACCGAGCCGCAGTGGGCGGGCAAGCTCGTCATGCAGGACCCGCTCGGCAAGCCTACGGTGCTGTCGTTCTTCACCCAGCTCGACGCGCACGGCAACCAGGCGCTGGAGCAGGCCTACCAGGCGAAGTACGGCAAGCCGCTGCAGACCGAGGAGAAGAGCGCCGCCTACGAGTGGGTCAAGCGCATCTCGGCCAACAAGCCCGTGCTGACCGGCTCCGACGAGGACATCTCGGCCGCGGTGGGCGCGCCGAACGCCACCGACGAGAAGATCGGCTTCATGTCGATCTCGAAGTTCCGCAACAACGAGGACAAGGGATACGCGCAGGCGACCTGCGAGGGGATGACGCCGTTCGTCGGCTTCAGCTACCCCAAGTACGTCGCGATCGCCGCCAAGAGCAAGCACCCCAACGCGGCCAAGCTGTACGTCCACTTCATCATGACCGAGGAGGGCGTGAAGCACGAGATCGGCGAGGGCGGCGTCTCCGGCAACAGCACGGTGAAGCCGCTGGTCACCCCGGAGGGCCTGAGCGACTGGAAGGGACAGCTCTTCCACACCGACCCCGCCGGGCTGCTGGGCGACCTGCGCAACCGGCAGACGGTCTCGGACTTCTGGCGCGTCAACCACGGCTGACCCGGTGAACGGGAAAGGCCCCCGGGTACACCCGGGGGCCTTCTGATGTGCCCGCGTCAGTCGCGCGGGTCCCAGCCGTCGGTGTCCACGTCGAGGTCGAGCTTGTCCGCGATGTCGTCCCACTTCGTGAACTTGAAGTTCGTGATCTCCCGGTCGGGCTCGGCGGGGGTGTTCTCCCCGTCGTGCGCGACGAACAGGCCTTCGTCGAAGTCGCCGAGCGGGACGTTCAGCACGGTCGAGCCGTCGCTGTGCTCGACGCCGTCGCGGCCGTTCTTCTCGCTCACGCGGAATTGGCCGAGGTAGGAGTTGGACCCCTCCCTGCGGTAGACGGCGAAGGTGCTGTCGCCCTGGCTGGAGGCCAGCAGGTAGCCCTTGCCGTCCTCGCGGTAGTAGATCGTCAGGCCCTCGGCGTCCGCCGCCAGATGTCTGCCGCCGTAGCCGGGGTCGGCGCCGGGCGTGCACTCGTCGGTCGCGGCGTCGTACGTGCCGGGCACGCCGAACTCCTTGGTCTTGTCCACCAGCACCGGCGTGCCGGTGAGGTCGGCCCGGATCCGCCAGATGCCGACGTCCTCCTGGGCGGCGTAGAGGACGTCCTTCTCCTGGTCCACGACCATGCCCTCGACCTGCGGCTGCACTCCGGGCTCGTCGCACGGGGCCCAGGTCTGGCCGTTGGGCAGGGCGAACGACGCGGGCAGGTCGAGCGTCCTGACCAACTGGTAGCCGACCTTCCCGCCCGGCTTGGGCAGCAGCCTCACCAGCCCGACCGAGGTCCGGTGCCGCCGGCTGACCAGCGCGTACGTCCCGGTGGAGTCCGTCCACGTGGCCAGGCCGTACGCCGTCTCCTTGTCGTTGACCTGCTCCTGGGTGGAGTTGAAGACGAACGGCGCGGCCGGGTCGGTCACGTCGGTGAGCCGCCCGTGGGAGATGGCGTAGATCCTGAGCTGGTCGCGGCCCCGGTCGGAGACCACAGCGAGGTCCCGGCCGCCGAAACCGTAGGCCACGTCGACGTTGTTGAACCTGCCGACCTCGTCGTCGGGGCCCGGCGCCGCGGGCGCGGGCAGGTGCTGGACCTGCCGTCCGTCGAGATCGTAGACGAAGAGCCCGGCCTCTTTGGCGGTGCCGATGACCACGCTGTCGTCCGAGTCGTGGGGGTCCACCCAGATGGCGGGGTCGTCGCCGTTGGCGTTGCCGCCGGCCTCGTCGTCGTACAGGGCGGGGGTCTCCACCTGCGGGTACACGGTGGCGACGCCCTGGCTCGACGCGGGGACCGCCGCCCCGCCTATCAGGGAGATCGTCAGGGTGGCAAGGAACAGCCCGGACAGGGGACGC
This sequence comes from Microbispora sp. NPDC004025, assembly GCF_053604425.1. Taxonomy (NCBI): domain Bacteria; kingdom Bacillati; phylum Actinomycetota; class Actinomycetes; order Streptosporangiales; family Streptosporangiaceae; genus Microbispora; species Microbispora sp. NPDC004025. Next base: position 65,333 of record NZ_JBSGHN010000006.1, read on the forward strand.
ATCGCGCCTCCTCGGTTGGGGATGATGTCGCCTTGACCGTAATGACGAATTAACGCTAATGCAATAGGTCATCCTTATGTCAGGACATAAGCACAGATAGGAGATCGGTTGCGTGTCCCCGGACTCGGTGGCACAGTCGCACGCCGGAGGGGAAGGAGCCGCGCGTGGGACCTGCGCAGGGACTGTTCACCGAGGCCATGGGGCAGGTGGCCGCCGGCGTGGCGGTGCTGACGGTCAAGGACGACCGGGACGACCTCGGCACGACGGTCACGACCCTGATGTCGGTGTCGCTCGACCCGCCGCTCGTGCTGGTCAGCCTCGACTCGGCCGGATACCTCGCCGAGGTGCTGCTGCGCCGGGACCGCTGGGCCGCGAGCGTGCTGGCGGACGGCCAGCAGGCGGTCGCCTCCCGGTTCGCCGCCGCCGGACGGCCCAGCGCCCGGCTCCTGCTGGCCGGGGTCGCCCACCATCGCGGCGCGCACAGTGAGGCGCTGGTCGTGGAGCGCGGGGTGGCGGCGATCGAGGCCGAGACGACGCAGGTCGTCCCGGCCGGTGATCACACGCTGTTCGTCGGGGAGGTCCTCGGCGTCGACTACGTCGACGCCTCCAAGTCCCCGCTCGTACGGCTCCGCTCGCGCTACCGCGCGATCACCTGATCGTCCAGTGGCCCGGCAGCACCAGGGGGCCGTACGCCGGAAGGCCGAGCTGCCCGGCCATCCGCGCCAGCGGTCCCCACGCCTCGAGACGCACCCGGGCGAGCGCGGCCGACCTGTCCTCGCTGGACTCCGGCGGGCGCAGCCGCTCCAGGGGGTGCATGCGCGGATAGGTCCGTACGGGGGCGTCGTCGGCGAGCCCGGCCCTGCGGCGGGCCAGGGCGAGGGCGTCCTCGAGACCGCCGAGCTCGTCGGCGAGGCCGGCCGCCTTGGCGTCGGCGCCGGTCCACACGCGGCCCCTGGCCAGCTCGTGGGCACGCTCCCTGGTGAGGCCGCGGCCCTGTGCCACCTTCCCCACGAAGTCGTCGTAGATGCGGTCGAGCCAGGCGTTCACCCGCTCCCACTGGGTCTCGGAGAACGCGGTGGACGGCGAGAACATCCCGGCGTTGGCGCCCTCGGCGATCGTTTCGGTCACCACGCCGAGCTTGCCGAGCAGTTCGCCCACGACGGGCTTGCCGCCGAACACGCCGATCGAACCGGTCAGCGTGCCCGGCTGGGCCACGATCACGTCGGCGGCCATCGACACGAAGTAGCCGCCGGAGGCCGCCAGGTCGCCCATCGACACGATGACCGGCTTGCCCGCCTCGCGCGCCAGCACGACCTCGCGCCAGATCGCGTCGGAGGCGACGTACGACCCGCCGGGGCTGTCCACACGGAACACGATGGCCTTGACCTTCTCGTCCCGCCGGGCAGAGCGCAGGGCGGCGCAGATGGTGTCGGAGCCCATGGCGCCCCCGCCGCCGAGCGGCGAGCGGCCGCTGCGGCCGAGGCGGATCATGCCGTTGCCGTGGACCAGGGCGACCGTGTCGGCCCCGGGGTGGGGAAGCTTGCCGGACAGCGTGCTCTTGGCGTACCGCGACACGTAGAGCAGGTGCGCGCCGTCCTCGACGCTCTCGCCGTAGACCTCGTCGCGATACTTCAGCCCGTCCACCAGCCCGGCCTCGACGGCCTCCGCCCCGATGAACGGGCCCTGGTCGATCAGCTCGCGCACACGCTTCGGATCGAGGCCGCGCGCGTCGGCGATGCCGGCGACCACCTGCTCGGTGATCGACTCGGCGATGCGCCCGGCCGACTCGCGGTGGGCGTCGGTCATGTGGTTCTGGGTGAACGTGTTGGCCGCGGTCTTGTACTCGTGCCGCTGGCCGATCTGATACTCCACCCCGGCCTTGGCGAGCGCGTCGCGCAGGAACCGCTGCTCCAGCGCCACCCCGGTCAGGCCGACGTCGCCGGAGGGCTGGAGGTAGACCCGCTCGAAGGCGCTGGCCAGGTAGTAGGGGACGGTGCCCGCGCCGAACTCGCCGAACGTCTCGGCGAACGCGACGGTCCGCTTGCCCGCGGCGCGCAGCTTGACCACGGCGGTGCGCAGCTCCTGCACCATGCCGAGACCGAGGGGATAGCCGCCGATCTTGACGATCAGCGCGGTGACACGGGGGTCCTTGCGGGCGCGGCGCAGGCCCGACAGCACGTCGGTGAGGCGCGCCTTGCGCATGGACAGCAGGGCGGAGACAGGGTCGGCGGGCGGGCCTTCCGACAGTCCCTCGGTCAGGTCCAGCTCCAACACGAGCGGCGCGGTACGCCGCTGCCGCAGCTTGCCCACCGTCTCAACGATCGTCCTCGTCGCGTCCATAAATGCCACCATAAGCGACGGTTTCGACGGGATGGCCGGATGATATTGCCCATGCGACGGCCCCCGCGCGGTGTGCGCGGGGGCCGCCGCCGGACCAGCCGGACTACTTGAGGCCGTTGGACATCGAGGTGATCAGCTCGCCGTTGGCGGTGTCACCGCTGAACTCCCAGAAGAAGGCCCCGCCGAGACCCTGGTTCTTGGCGTAGGTCATCTTCCCGCCGATGGTGGCGGGGGTGTCGTAGCTCCACCAGTTCGAGCCGCACTTGGCGTAGGCCGTGCCGGCGACGGTGCCGGTGGCCGGGCAGCTGTTCTTGAGGACCTTGTAGTCCTCGATGCCCGCCTCGTACGTGCCGGGCGCCGCACCGGTGGCGGTGCCGCCGGGAGCGGCCTGGGTGACGCCGGTCCAGCCGCGGCCGTAGAAGCCGATGCCCAGCAGGAGCTTGCTCGCCGGCACGCCCTTGCTCTTGAGCTTCTGGATGGCCGCGTCGGAGTAGAACCCGGCGGTGGGGATGCCGGAGTAGGAGGTGAGCGCCGAGTGCGGGGCCGTCGGGCCCTGCGCGGCCCAGGCGCCGAAGTAGTCGTAGGTCATCACGTTGTACCAGTCGACGTACTGGGCCGCGCCGCCGTAGTCGGCGGCGTCGATCTTGCCGCCGTTCGTGCCGTCCGCGGTGATCGCGGCGGTGACGAGGTAGTTGGAGCCGAACTTGGCCCGCAGGGCCGCCATCAGGTTCTTGAACGCCGCCGCACCGCTGGAGTCACAGCTCAGGCCGCAGGCGTTCGGGTACTCCCAGTCGATGTCGATGCCGTCGAACACGTCGGCCCAGCGCGGGTCCTTCAGCAGGTTGTAGCAGGAGTTGGCGAAGGCGGCGGGGTTGGCGGCCGCCTGGCCGAACCCGCCGGACCAGGTCCAGCCGCCGAAGGAGTAGAGCACCTTGATGTGCGGATACTGCGCCTTCAGCTTCCGCAGCTGGTTGAACGCGCCGCGCAGCGCGTTGGGGTTGTCCCAGGTGTCGGCCTTGCCGTCCACGCTGTTGGCCGCCGTGTAGGCCATGTCGTAGTCGGCGTAGGAGTCGCCGATCGCGCACTGGCCGTTGGTGACGTTGCCGAAGGCGTAGTTGATGTGCGTGAGCTTGGCGGCCGATCCGCTGGTCACGATGTTCTTCACGAAGTACTGGCGGCCGTACACGCCCCAGTCGGCGAAGTAGCCGAGCACCTTCTTGCCGCCGGGCGGCGGGGGCGTCGGGCTCTTGGTGGGCGACGGGGACGGGGAGGGGGACGCGGACGGCGAGGCGGTGGGTGACGGGGAGGGCGACGTGGGCGGGCGCGTGCTCGGGCTGGCCGAGGGGGAGCTGCCCGCCAGGAGCCTCCACAGGGCAGGGACGTTCGGCGGCTCCCAGCCGGTCAGGGAGGTGTGCGCCTGGATGGCCTCGTAGTCCTTGCCGGAGTACGTGACCCGGGCGCCTACGGCGTACCAGGTGTTGGGAGCCCAGGCCGGGTACGCCAGGACGGCCGACTGGCTCTGGGGGACGGCGGCGGGGGCCGCGGCGGAGGCGGTCCCGATCGCGAGCGGCGCGAGGAGCGCGGCACCGGCGATAAGGGACCCGAGGAGGATCTTGCGCAACGGAGCTCCTGCTCTTGGGGGGTAAAGGACAGGAAAGTTTCCTATTAATTTGCGAGCGTAAGCATTCCTCGCCGGATGGTCAACGCCCTACCGGCCCCCTAAACGTCGCTTAAGCCTTCGCTAAGGTCACCGGCCGTACGCCGGGCCCTGAGGGGAAGGCGACACAGGAGTCTCCGTCCTGGTCGGTCGCCGAGGGCACGGCTTCCGTACGATGAAGCCGTGCCCGGCCTCATCCGCTCCGTGTGGGGCGAGCCCCGTCCCCCCGACCCGCCCCTGCGCGTGTGGCGCGACTGGGTGCTCGTCGGGGTGCTCGCGCCCCTCGCGGTGCTCGAGGGGGTGCTGCGGCCGGACCTTCCGATGCGGCCGTTCGCGGTGGCCGTCGCCGTCGGGCTGCTGCCCACGCTGCTGTGGCGCCGGACCCGGCCGCTGGCGATGCTGGCGATCTGCTTCGCCGTCACGAGCCTGGTCCCGATCCTCGTGACCGGCGCGACGCTCGACGTGTACACGCTGGGATACGTGCTGATCCTGCCCTACGCGTTGTTCCGCTGGGGGTCGGGCCGCGAGATCATGACGGGCCTGGGCATCCTGCTCACCGCCGTCGGTCTCTCCGTGCTCGTCGACCACGCCGCTCCCGCCGACGCGGTCGGGCCGTTCGCCGTCACGCTCGCGACCACCAGCCTGGGCGGCGCGTTCCGGTACCGCGCCGGGGTGCGGATGCGCGAGCTGGACCAGGTCAAGCTGCTGATGCGCGAGCAGCTCGCCCGCGACCTGCACGACACGGTCGCGCACCACGTCTCCGCGATGGCCATCCGCGCACAGGCGGGGCTCGCCACGTCGGCGTCGCGCCCGGACGCCGCGGCCGAGGCCCTCCGCGTGATCGAGGCCGAGGCGGCGCGGGCCCTGGACGAGATGCGGGCCATCGTCCGCGTCCTGCGCCGCGACCGTCCGGCGGAGCTGACACCCGGCCGGCGCATCACCGACATCGAACTCCTCGCGAGCCGGGGCGGCTCCCACCATCCGGCGGTCGAGGTGGAGATCTCCGGCGACCTGGACGGTCTGCCCCCGTCGGTCGAGTCCGCGGTCTACCGCATCGCCCAGGAGTCGGTGACCAACGCCCTGCGGCACGCGCGGCACGCCACCCGGGTCGAGGTGCGCGTCGACGCCGACGACGCCGCGGTCCGCCTGTGCGTACGCGACGACGGCGACGGCGGCCCCGCGCGTGCGGCCGAGTCGCCGGGATACGGGATCGTCGGCATGAGCGAGCGCGCGAACCTGCTGGGCGGGACGTGCGTGGCCGGCCCGGACCGCGATCGGGGATGGACCGTGACCGCGGTGCTGCCCCGGGACGGGGCCGCGACATGAGCGAGCGATTCAATAGACATTGCGCGATTCGGCTGGTTCACCTGCGCGCCTCCGGCACGACGCGACCCGAGCCGCAAGGCGAGGGGGTGGCATGAGCGTCCGGGTGCTGGTCGCCGACGACCAGGAGATCGTGCGCACCGGGCTCGCGATGATCCTCGACGCCCAGCCGGACATCGAGGTCGTCGCCACGGCCGCCGACGGGCGGCGGGCCGTCGAGCTCGCCCGGCGCCTGCGCCCCGACGTGTGCCTGTTCGACATCCGCATGCCCGGCGTCGACGGGATCGAGGCGACCAGAGCCCTCGCCGGGCCGGACGTCGCCGACCCGCTCGCCGTCGTCGTCATCACCACGTTCGACCTCGACGAGTACGTCTACGCCGCCCTGAAGGCCGGTGCCCGGGGCTTCCTGCTGAAGAACGCCGGCGCCGAGATGCTCTCCCAGGCCGTCCACGCCGCCGCCGAAGGGGACGCGCTCATCGCCCCGAGCGTCACCGCCCGGCTGCTCGGGACCTTCGCCCGCACCGGTCGCGCCTCGTCCCTTCCGCAGCCCGTCGAGGCGCTCACCCATCGGGAGGAGGAGATCCTCGCCGCCGTGGCGCGCGGCCGGACGAACGGCGAGATCTCCGCCGAGCTGCACATCTCACTCAGCACGGTCAAGACCCACGTCGCCAGCCTGATGGCCAAGCTCGGCGCCCGCAACCGCGTGGAGATCGCCATCTGGGCCCACCAGACCGGCCGCGTCGGCAGCTGACCGGGTCCCGCATCGCGCTCAGCGCCGGACCGCCCAGCCCGGCGCCCACGTCCCGGCGGCGTCGAGGCCGGCCGCCCCGGAGGCGAGGTGGGCGCGGAGGGTGGCCAGCGCGGGGTGGGGGTTGTCGCGGTGCCATAGGAGCGAGTGCGGGTAGACGGGCGTGGGGTCGGTCACCGGGATGCGCCGCAGGCCGTGGCCGGCGGGCCACACGAGGCGGGTCTGCCCGCCCATGAAGGTGGCCAGGGCCGGGGTGTCGGCGATGGTGTCGAGGAGCGCGTCGGAGCCGAAGTTGGGGCCGGTCGCCTCGATGGTGAGGCCGAACTCGGCGACGAGGTGGTCGTAGTAGGCGGTCCATTCGGTGCCGGGGACGAGGCCGGGCATCCAGATCCGGTGCCCGGCGAGCTGGGCGACGGTCACCGACCGGGCGCCGGCCAGCGCGTGAGCGGGGCCGACGAGGAGCTGGAGCGGCTCGTCGAGCACCCGGACGGACTCGATCTCCTCGGGCAGGGGCCGGCCGGGCATGGCGACGGCCCGGAAGGACGCGTCGATCGCACCGGACCGGATCGCGGCGACGGCCTTGTCGATGTCGAACAGCATGACCACGTCGAGATCGATGTCGGGGTGCGCGCGGTGGAAGCCGCGCATCAGGCCCGAGGGCGCGCTGCGTGAGGTGAGCATGTCGACGCGCAGCGGCCGGCGACCGGTGCGCACGGACGCGACGGCCCGGTCGGCGGCGCGCAGCAGCTCCCGGGCATGGGGCAGGAACGCCTGCCCGTCGATGGTGAGCTCCGCGCCGCGCGGCGTGCGGGTGAACAGCCGCACGCCGAGGTCGCGCTCCAGCGCGGCGACGCGCTTGGAGACGGCCTGCTGGGTGACCGCCAGCTCGGCGGCGGCCTCCTGGAACTGCCCCGCGTCGGCGGCGGCGACGAAGGTCCGGACGGTGTCGAGGTCCATGCGTACACCCTATGGATACAACCGTTCGTTGTGGCTGAGTGGCCTTCCGGTTGTTTGATCTGCGGTCACGGCGCTCGATTTGATGTCCCCGATCGCGAATCGGTTGTACGGATGAGTGGCGAGGGGCGTCGGACATGCGGAACGGGCACCGGTTGGGGCGGCGGTTCGGGTGGCTCTGGGCAGCGTACGGAACCAGCGCGCTCGGCACCTGGCTCGCCTTCGGCGCGTTCCCGCTGATCGCGGTCCAGGTGCTGCACGCCGGTCCGGCGCAGGTCGCGGCGTTGGCCTCCGTGGGGGCGGCGGCGGGCGCGGCGGTGGCGGTGCCGCTCGGCCCGTGGGTGGAGTTCCGCCGCAAGCGGCCGGTGCTGATCGGGACGGACCTGGTGCGGTTCGCGGCGCTGCTGACGATCCCCGCGGCGTTCGCGCTCGGCGTGCTCTCCTTCGTCCAGCTCCTGCTGGTCTCGGTGGTCGTCGCGGCGGCCGACATCACCTTCCGCGCCGCCTCCGGCGCGTACCTGAAGACGCTGGTGCCGGCCGAGCACCTGCTCGTCGCCAACGCCCGGTTCGAGTCCACGTCCTGGACCACGACGATCATCGGACCGCCGCTGGGCGGCGCCGCGATCGGGCTCCTCGGCCCGGTGGCGACGGTGGTGGCCGACGCGGTCAGCTACCTGCTCTCGGCCCTGGGCATCCGCGCGACGGGCGGCCGGGAGCCGCGCCCCGAGCGAAGGGAGACCGCGCGCATGCGGGCCGGGGATCTGCTCGACGGCTGGCGGTACATCCTCGCCGACGCGACGCTGCGTCCGCTGTTCTTCAACACCGCCGTGTTCAACGGCCTGGTGATGGCCGCGGACGCGCTGCTGGCCGTCCTGATGCTCGGGCGGCTCGGGTTCGAGCCGTGGCAGTACGGCCTCGCCTTCGCCGCGCCCTCCGTCGGCGGGCTGCTCGGCGCGCGGCTGGCCCGGCCGCTCGTCACCCGGTTCGGGCAGCACCGGGTCCTGGTCGTCTCCGGGGCGCTGCGCGCGCTCTGGCTCGTCGGCCTGGCCTTCGTGGGGCCGGGCACCGGAGGGCTGCTGCTGGTGATGGGCGTCGAGCTCGGGCTCATCTTCTGCTGCGGGGTCTTCAACCCCGTCTGCGCCACCTACCGTCTCGAGCGCACCGCGACCGGGCGGATCGCCCGCACGCTGTCCGCCTGGACGGTGACGACCAAGGCCTCGACCGCGCTGCTGACGGCCGTATGGGGCGTGCTGGGCGGCCTGCTCGGTCCGCGCGCGGCCATCGGCCTGGCCGGCGTGCTCCTGCTGGCCACCCCGCTGCTGCTCCCCCGGCGTGCCGCGGCACCCGTCGCCGAGCCCCTCTCCGAGCCCCTCTCCGAGCCCTTCGCCGAGGCGGAGCCCGCACCGGCGAGCCGCGCCTGACGGGCCGCCACGGCCGTCGCTCACCCCGATCCTCGTCACCCAAGGAGAGAAGATGACCGTCACGACCCCGGCGCTGGACCCCCGGACGGCCGCGCTGCTCGTCATGGATTTCCAGCAGGCGATCCTGGCCTCGCTCCCCGACACGGAACCACTGCTGTCACGGGTGGCCGGCGCCATCGCCGACATGCGCGCGCACGGCGCCGCCGTCGCCTACGTGCGAGTCGGATTCACCGAAGCCGACTGGGCGGCGATCCCACCGGCCAACAAGGCGTTCTCCTTCGTCGGCCGGCAGCGTCTCATGCACCACGCGGACCCCGGCGCGGGCATCGACCACCGGCTCGCTCCCGAGCCCGGCGACATCACCGTCCGCAAGACCCGCTACGGCGCGCTCTCCACGACGGACCTGGACCGGCGACTGCGGGACCGCGGGATCACCACCCTGGTCGTCGCCGGCATCACCACCAGCGGCGTCGTGCTGTCCACCCTCACTGACGCCGCCGATCGCGACTACCGGCTCTACGTCCTGTCCGACGGCGTCACCGACCCGGACCCGCACGTCCACCAGGCCCTGATGACCGGCGTCTTCCCGAGACTGGCCCACGTCATCGACACCGCCGGACTGCGTTCGCTCCTGCACGAGAGCCGCCGCGCCGAGGGCGAGGAGGGCGAGCCCGCGGGCTGAGGCCGCACGCACGGCTACCTCACTGTCGAGGACAGGGCCGGGACTGTGGGGCCTCTGCGGATGGCCCATTCGGCGACGGCGAGGTTGATCACCCAGCCGGCGCCCATCAGCAGCGCCCGGGGGAGCGGGCCGGGCTCGCCGGCCAGCGCCATCCAGGGCCCGACGGTCAGCAACTGGGTGCCCGCGCCCATGCCGATCGCGTAGCCCCGGGTCATCCAGGCGCGATGACGGGTGACGTCCCGCCGCCGGATCGCCGCGAAGCCGAGGACGAGGGACACGATCATCAAGGTGCCGAACGCCAGTCGCAGGCCCACGAGGAGGGCGCTGTCGTTCTGCAGCGGGGGATAGAACAGCGTCATCCACAGACCCGAGAACGCGCTGACGAGCCCGGACGGAACCACGAGCCGCCCGGCGGCGCGGTGCCAGGCGGGCCTGCGGCGGCGCAGCCCCGGGGCGAACTGGAGGGCCCCCAGGAGGCTGAAGAGGGTGACGGCGACGATGTGCGCGACGACGGGCGCGGGCGTCGCGAAATACCGGGCGCTGTCGTGCGTGACCGGCCCGCCGCCGGTCAGCTGCCCCAGCCGGGTGGCGCCGGCGATCACGGGGACGGCGCTGAGCGCGATCAGCGCGGCGGGCACCAGCCATCCCGTCCTGCGGTTCCTGCCCGGCGAGCCGCTCCGTGCGGGTGTGGGCCGTTCCGTCGATATTCCTTCGGTCATGACCCCGATGATGATTCGCGAGGCCGGTGCGGATCATCGGCGGAACGGCCGGATTCACACCGCCCGATCGGCTGCCGATCGGGCGTACTTTCGGCTGATACGCCCTGTCGGCGGCGCTTCCTACGCTGAATCTCCCCACCGCCGAAGCGACGAGGAGAAACCGATGAAGGCCTTCGTCTTACGCTCGTACGGCTCGCCCGACGTCCTGGAGCTCACCGACCTCGACACGCCCGTGCCCGGTCCCGGCGAGGTGCTGGTCCGGGTGCGCGCCACCTCCGTCCAGCCGTACGACTGGCACCACATGAGAGGCGAGCCGTACGTCGCGCGCCTGATGGGCGGCACGCTCGGGCCGCGCCGGCCGCGGATCGGTGTCCTGGGCGCCGACGTGGCCGGACAGGTCGAGGCGGTCGGCGCGGGCGTCACCGGGTTCCGCCCCGGCGACGAGGTGTTCGCGCTGCTCACGCAGGGCGGCTTCGCCGAGTACGTGTGCGTGCGGGAGAGCGCGCTGGCCCGCAAACCGGAGAACCTGTCGTTCGAGCGGGCGGCCGCGGTGCCGCTGGCGGCCGTCACCGCACTGATGGCGCTCGACCAGGGAGGAGTCCAGCCGGGCCAGGCCGTTCTCGTGAACGGGGCGTCGGGGGGCGTGGGGACCTTCGCCGTACAGCTCGCCAAGGCGTTCGGCGGCGAGGTCACCGGTGTGTGCAGCGGCCGGAACACGGACCTGGTGCGGTCGATCGGCGCGGACGATGTCGTCGACTACACGAAGGAGGACTTCACCCGGCGCGGGACGCGCCACGACGTGCTGCTCGACATCGCGGGCACCCGCGCCCTGAGGGCCTGCGCGCGGGTGCTGAAGCCCCGGGGGACCCACGTCCTCGTCGGCGGGCCGGCCGGACGGTGGCTGCAGCCCGTCGGCCACACGATCGCGACGCTCGCGGTGTCGCCGTTCGTCTCCCAGCGTGTGGTCATGACCCAGGTGATCGGTGCCCGGAACATCCCGGGCGACCTGGCACGGCTGACCGAGCTCATCGAGGCCGGCAAGGTCACTCCCGTGATCGGGCGCAGCTATCCGTTCGCCGAGATCCCGGCGGCCGTCGGGTACGTGGAACAGGGACACGCCCCCGGAAAGGTCGTCGTCACGCTCTGACCGGTAGGCGGCGGTGGCTAGGCTTCGGCCGCCGCGCGCAGCCGGTCGGCCAGGTCGCGCAGGACCGGGACCAGCTCGGGCGGGTCCAGCACCCGGAACGGGAATCCCTTGGCCGCGACGTGCAGGGCCAGCGTCTCCAGCGAGTCGGAGCCCGTGTGGAACAGGCAGGCGCCGGCGCCGTGCGCCTCCAGCCGGCCGGCGGTGGGGGAGGAGCGCCGGGCCACCGCCTCGATCGGGGCCTCGAACAGGATCCGGGCCCGGTAGCGGTAGGGCGCCGACGAGATCGCCTGGGAGACGTAGGCCGCCACGTCGCCGGAGGGAGGCGTACGCGGGGTGAACCGGGCGCCGGGCGGGTCGACAGGTCCCTGGATCCGGTCGGCCCGGAAGGTCCGCCAGTCGTCGCGGTCCACGTCCCACGCCAGCAGATACCACCGGCGGTGCGTGTGAGCCAGCCGGTGGGGCTCGACGGTACGGACCGACAGGCCGTCCCGTCCCGGGTACCGCAGCCGCAGTCGCCGGTGGTCTCGGCAGGCCGCCGCGAGCGCGGTCAGCAGGCCGGGGTCGACCGCCTCGCCGCCCTGCGCCGGCCCGGTCAGCGGCACGGCCGCCGCCCGGAACGCGGTCACCCGGTGCCGGAGGCGGGCCGGGAGCATCTGCTCGAGCTTGGCCAGCGCCCGCACCGAGCTCTCCTCCAGCCCGGCCACGCTGCCGGTCGCCGCCGCGTGCAGGCCGATCGCGACCGCCACCGCCTCCTCGTCGTCGAGCAGCAGCGGTGGCAGCGCCGTGCCGACGCCGAGCCGGTAACCGCCCGCGACTCCGGGGGTGGCGTCCACCGGATATCCGAGGTCGCGCAATCGGTCGATGTCGCGCCGCACCGTACGCAGGCCCACGCCGAGTCGTGCGGCCAGGTCGGCGCCCCGCCAGTCGCCGCGCGACTGGAGCAGCGAGAGCAGCCGGAGCAGACGTGCCGAGGTTTCGAGCATGACCGCAATTGTGCCCGCCATTGGTGACCGAACCTGACACCGATCGTTCCTATGGTGATCACATGACGAACACCGAGATCCGTCCGTTCCGCATCGAGATCCCCCAGGCCGACGTCGAGGACCTGCGCGATCGGCTGGCCCGCACCCGCTGGGCCCCCGAGCTGCCGGGAACCGGCTGGGAGCGCGGCGTGCCGACCGGCTACCTGCGCGACCTGGCGGTGTACTGGGCGGAGAAGTACGACTGGCGGGCGCACGAGGCGGCGATCAACGCCCATCAGCAGTTCACGACCACGATCGACGGCATCGACCTGCACTTCCTGCACGTCCGCTCGGCCGTGCCGGACGCCACGCCGCTGCTGCTGCTCCATGGCTGGCCCGGTTCGATCGTGGAGTTCCTCGACGTGATCGGCCCGCTCACCGATCCCGTGGCGCACGGCGGCGACCCCGCCGACGCCTTCCACGTGGTGATCCCGTCGCTTCCCGGGTACGGCTTCTCCGGCCCGCTGCCCGCTGCCGGCTGGACCGACGGGCGGGCCGCCGCAGCGCTGGCGGAGCTGATGGACCGGCTCGGCTACGACCGGTACGGCGTGCAGGGCGGCGACGTGAGCGCCTTCGTCGCCCCGCTGATCGGCCGGGCGGCGCCCGACCGGGTCATCGGGGTCCACCTCAACGCGCTGGTCACCTTCCCGACAGGGAACCCGGCCGACATGGCCGCGCTCACCGAGGCCGAACAGGAGCGGCTGCGGCGGATGAAGGACTGGCAGGAACGGTCGAGCGCGTACATGCAGATTCAGGGCACCCGGCCGCAGACGATCGCGCACGCCCTGCACGACTCCCCGGCCGGCCAGCTCGCCTGGATCGTGGAGAAGTTCCAGGAGTGGACCGACCCGGCCGCCGATCTGCCCGAAGACGCCGTGGACCGCGACCGGATCCTCACCGACGTCAGCCTCTACTGGTACACCGGCACCGCGGGCTCGGCCGCGCACACCTACTTCGAGCGGTTCAACGACCCGTCCATGTGGGCGCCGCGCGAGCGATCGGGCATGCCGACGGCCGTGGCGGTCTTCCCCACGGACTTCGCCATCCGTGGGTTCGCCGAAAGGACGCACACCGTCGTGCGCTGGACCGAGTTCGACCGGGGCGGCCACTTCCCCGCCCTGGAGGCGCCCGGCCTGCTCGTGGAGGACCTGCGGGAGTTCTTCCGCGGCCGCGTCTGACCTGCTCCGCCCGACCGGGGTCCGGCCGCGGACCCCGGTCGTTGAGAGCTCAGGATTCGGCGATCAGACCCTCGGGCTCGGCCTCCGCCGCTTCCTCCGGTTCGGCGCGCTCGTCCATCTCCGGGCTCACGGCCGTGGGACTCTCCACCGGCCGCAGCCACACGACGCCGAGCGGCGGCACCCGCAGCCGGGCCGAGCAGGGCAGCCCGTGCCGCGGCACCTCGACCGAATCGACCGCGCCCATGTTGCCGACACCGCTGCCGGCGTACTCGTACGCGTCGGTGTTGAGGATCTCCTCCCACCGGCCGGGGGTCGGCAGGCCGAGGTGATAGTCCTCGTGCGGGGCGCCGGAGAAGTTGGCGACGCAGGCGAGCACCGAGCCGTCCGTGCCGTACCGCAGGAACGACAGCACGTTGCCCGAGGCGTCGTCGGCGTCGATCCAGCGGAAGCCCTCGTGGGTGGTGTCGCGGGAGTACAGCGCCGGCGACTCGCGGTAGACCCGGTTGAGGTCCCGCACCAGGCGGCGTACGCCCTGGTGGAAGTCGAAGTCGAGCACCCACCAGTCGAGGCCGCCCGCCTCCGACCACTCGGCCCCCTGGCCGAACTCGCCGCCCATGAACAGCAGCTGCTTGCCGGGGTGGGCCCACATGAAGCCGTACAACGCCCGCAGGTTGGCGAATCGCTGCCACTCGTCGCCGGGCATCTTGCCCAGCAGCGACCCCTTCAGGTGGACGACCTCGTCGTGCGAGAGCGGCAGCACGAAGTTCTCCGAAAAGGCGTACATCAGGGAGAACGTCATCTGGTGGTGGTGATACTGCCGGTAGACCGGCTCGCGGGACATGTAGCTGAGCGTGTCGTGCATCCAGCCCATGTTCCACTTGAAGCCGAAGCCGAGCCCGCCGAGGTACGCCGGCCGCGACACGCCGGGCCACGCGGTCGACTCCTCCGCGATCGTCACGATCCCCGGCTCCTCGCGGTAGACGACGGCGTTCATCTCCTTGAGGAACTCGATCGCGTCGAGGTTCTCCCTGCCGCCGTACTCGTTGGGCGTCCACTCGCCCTCGCGGCGGGAGTAGTCGAGGTAGAGCATCGAGGCCACCGCGTCCACCCGCAGTCCGTCGACGTGGAACTCCTTGAGCCAGTAGAGCGCGTTGGCGACCAGGAAGTTGCGCACCTCGTTGCGGCCGAAGTCGAAGACGTACGTGCCCCAGTCGGGGTGGGTGCCGCGGGCGGGGTCGGCGTGCTCGTAGAGCGGCGTGCCGTCGAAGCGGGCCAGAGCCCACTCGTCCATCGGGAAGTGCGCCGGAACCCAGTCCACGATCACACCGATGCCGGCCCGGTGGAGCTCGTCCACCAGGTGGCGGAAGTCGTCGGGGGAGCCGAACCGCGACGTCGGGGCGTAGTAGGACGTCACCTGGTAGCCCCACGAGCCGCCGAACGGGTGCTCGGCGACCGGCAGGAACTCCACGTGCGTGAACCCCATGTCCTCGACGTACTCGACCAGCTCGCGGGCGAGGTCGCGGTAGGAAAGGCCGGGCCGCCACGAGCCGAGGTGCACCTCGTAGGTGCTCATCGGCTCGGCGAGGGCGTCACGTGTCGCCCGGTCGGCCATCCACTCCTGGTCACGCCACTCGTACGCGGACCTCTCGACGATGCTGGCGGTCGCCGGAGGGATCTCGGTGCGGCGGGCCATCGGGTCGGCCTTCTCCCGCCAGATGCCGTCGAGGCCGAGGATCTGGAACTTGTACCGCGTGCCCTCGCCGATCTCCGGGAGGAACAGCTCCCACACCCCCGTCCGGCCGAGGGAGCGCATCGGGTGGGCGGCGCCGTTCCAGTGGTTGAAGTCGCCGATCACCCGCACGCCCTGCGCGTTCGGCGCCCACACCGAGAAGGCCGTGCCGTCCACGTCCTCGTGGCGCATCACCCGCGCCCCGAGCACCTCCCACAGCCGTTCGTGCCGTCCCTCACCGATCAGGTGCAGGTCGAGCTCGCCCAGCGTCGGCCAGTGCCGGTACGGATCGTCCGTCTCGTACGGCGGGGCGTCGGGATAGGTGATGCGCAGGCGGTAGTCCGGGATCTTGTCGACGCCGGGCAGCGTCACCTCGAAGACCCCGAACGCGACGTGGCCCATCTCGTGCGCCGAGCCGTCGGCCAGCACCTCGACCTTCTCCGCGAAGGGGCGCAGGGCCCTGATCGTGACGCCGTCGGGCCCGGGATGGGCACCCAATATGGAGTGGGGGTCGTGGTGCGCGCCCCCCGCCAGCCGGTCCAAATCCATGTCGCCAACCTGCCCTAGATGTTTCCCTCCGAACACCCTGATCTTGTCAGCGGAACGCCGCGATTGGGATGGGCAGCCACGAGGGACGGTTACGCGACTCGTAGACGACCTCGTACACCGCCTTGCTCAGCTCCAGGGCGCGCAGCAGCACCGCGTCGTCGCCGCGGATGCGGCCGCCGCCCTCGGAGTAGCCGGCCAGGAACGCGGCGCGGTTGCGCTCCGACCACTCCCGGGCCCGGCTCTCCAGCCCGTCGGCGTTCGGATGCCCGGCCAGCAGGTGCCGTGCGGCGTAGTCGAACGAACGCAGCATGCCCGCCACGTCGCGCAGCGGCGAGTCGAGCGCCCGCCGCTCGGCCAGCGGCTGGCCCGGCTCGCCCTCGAAGTCGAGCACCACCCAGTCGGTCATGGTCCGCATGACCTGCCCGAGGTGGTAGTCGCCGTGCACCCGCTGCACCGGGATCTCATGGCCGAGGTCGGCCAGCCGGTCGAACGCCTCGACGGCGACGCCCGCGTGCTCGCCGAGGCTCGGCACCTCGGCCACCGCCTTCTCCAGGCGGCGGCGGAACCGCTCGGTCATCCGCTTGATCTCGGGCGGCTCGATCGTCCCGGTGGGAAAGGCCCGCGCGAGTTCGCGGTGCACCTGCGCGGTGGCCAGCCCGAGACGCTGCGCCTCGCCGGCGAAGTCGCCTCCGGCGTCCTCCGCGGGCATGCCCTCCGGGCACGCGTAGAGGTCGCGCACGCTGGTCAGGGCCATCGACCAGCCCTCGTTGGCGTTCTGCAGGTACTCCTGCATGATCGCCAGGGTGGTCGGCTCGCCCTGGAGTTCGGTCTCGATCCAGCCGTACGGCCTGGCCACGTGGGCCGAGCCCGCCTCGGCGAGTGCCGTGATGATCTCCAGCTCGGGGTTGACCCCCGGGTTGAGCTGGCGGAACAGCTTGAATATGTACCTGTCGCCGTACACCAGTGAGGTGTTCGACTGCTCGGCGGTCAGCACGAGACTGCGGAGCGAGGTGTCGATCTCCGCCCCATGGGTGCGGTGGAAGCCGAGGCCGTCGAACCGGCGGTCCCCGGCCATCCCCTCCAGCAGGTGTCCCGTCAGGGCGGAGTCGTGCAGCGCGTCGTAGACGCCGACCTCGCGGCCGTCGCGGTGGCAGGTGCCGATCCGCACGTGGCCGAGCCGGTCGGGCAGGTGCTCGCGCAGCCCGACCGGGATCTGGTAGCGCGTGCGGCGCTCCCCCTGCCGCACGCACACGATCAGATGCAGCAGCGCCGGATCACCGGCGGCGACCTCGATCTCGGATTCGATGGACAGGTCGTCGATGGCGCGCCCCTTGCCGGCGAACCACCGTTGTCCGGTGATCCAGCCGGCCAGGAGTCCCTGAAGTGAAGTCGTCACTCCTCCTTCGTGCCGGCCGTCCTGTGCGTGACGGGCAGTGTGAACCAATAGAACCCATGCCCAGGGAGCGTCAAAAGATACGGAAGCTCGCCGATCGGGGGAAAAGGAACTCCGCCCATGCACTCGACCGGCGTGGATCCCTCGAACCTGCGCAGGTCGAGCTCGACCGGCTGGGGGAAGCGCGACAGGTTGTTGACGCACAGCACGCGGTCGTCACCCAGCTCACGGACGAACGCGAGCACGCTCGGGTTGGACGAGTTCAGCTCGGTGAACTCGCCGAGGCCGAACACCGGGTGACGCTTGCGGATCTCGATCATCCGCTTGGTGAAGTGGAGCAGTGAGCTGGCGCTCTTCTGCTGCGCCTCGACGTTGATCGCCTGATACCCGTAGATCGGGTCCATGATCACGGGCAGGTAGAGCCGCCCGGGGTCGCAGTTCGAGAAGCCCGCGTTGCGGTCGGGGGTCCACTGCATCGGCGTGCGGACGCCGTCCCGGTCGCCGAGCCAGATGTTGTCGCCCATGCCGATCTCGTCGCCGTAGTAGAGCACGGGCGAGCCGGGCAGGCTGAGCAGCAGCGCGGTGAACAGCTCGATCTGGTTGCGGTCGTTGTCCAGCAGCGGCGCCAGCCGGCGGCGGATGCCGACGTTCGCCCGCATCCGAGGGTCCTTGGCGTACTCGGAGTACATGTAGTCGCGCTCTTCGTCGGTGACCATCTCGAGCGTGAGCTCGTCGTGGTTGCGCAGGAAGATGCCCCACTGGCAGTTCTCGGGGATCTTCGGCGTCTGGGCCATGATCTCCGAGATCGGGTAGCGCGACTCCCGCCGCACCGCCATGAAGATGCGCGGCATCAGCGGGAAGTGGAAGGCCATGTGGCACTCGTCGCCGCCGGTGACCGGGTCGCCGAAGTACTCCACCACGTCGGCCGGCCACTGGTTGGCCTCGGCCAGCAGCACCCGGTCGGGGTAGATGCGGTCCACCTCGGCCCGCACCCGCTTCAGGTACGCGTGGGTCGCCGGCAGGTTCTCGCAGTTGGTGTCCTCCTGCTCGAACAGGTACGGGATCGCGTCGAGCCGGAACCCGTCGATGCCGAGGTCGAGCCAGAAGCGGATGACCTCCATCATCGCGTCCTGCACCGCCGGGTTCTCGAAGTTGAGGTCCGGCTGGTGGTGGAAGAACCGGTGCCAGTAGTACTGCCCCCGGACCGGGTCGAAGGTCCAGTTGGACGCCTCGGTGTCGATGAAGATGATCCGGGCGTCCTTGTAGCTCTCGTCCGTGTCGCTCCACACGTAGAAGTCGCCGTACGGGCCGTCGGGGTCGTGGCGGGACGCCTGGAACCACGGGTGCTGGTCGCTGGTGTGGTTCATGACCAGGTCGGCGATGACGCGGATGCCGCGCTTGTGCGCCTCGTCCACCAGCCGGATGAAGTCTCCCAGGTCACCGAAGTCCGGGAGGATCTTCATGTAGTCCGAGATGTCGTACCCGCCGTCCTTGAGAGGGGACTCGTACAGCGGGAGCAGCCAGAGGCAGTCGATGCCGAGCCACTGGAGGTAGTCCAGCTTCTCGATGAGGCCGCGGATGTCGCCGGTGCCGTCGCCGTTCGAGTCGGCGAAGCCACGGATCAGCACCTCGTAGAAGACAGCCCGTTTGTACCAGCGCTGATCCCGCGGCTCCTCCTCGTTGAAGGTGTTCGGGATGGGCTGCGTGTGGCTGGGCTGAGGTGTCGTCGAGCTCACCTGTTGACTCCCCGGATGTGCAGAGCTGCGCTCACGGACGGTGCGCTGACCCGTGGCGGAGCGTGAGGATGTGTGCGGGATGGACGTGCGGATCGAGGCGCACGTAGTTCGCCGGCCCCCAGCGGTACGACTCGCCCGACAGTTGGTCGTCCACGACGAACTCGGCATGCCAGTCGAGACCGAGGGCCGGCATGTCGAGCCGGACCGTCGCCTCATGTGTGTTGTGTGGATCCAGATTGACGACGGCCAGCACGACATCGCCTAGTCCGTGCCGTCGTGTGGCCGTGTCGTAGGCGCCGGGCAGCCGCTTGGAGAAGCAGATCACGTCCGGCTGGTCGACGTTGTGAAACCGTAGGTTACGCAATTCCTGGAGCGCCGGGTGTGCTCTTCTCAACAAATTGAGCTGGGTAATGAACGGGGCAAGGCTTCGGCCCTCACGCTCCGCCTCCGCCCAGTCACGCGGCCTGTACTGGTACTTCTCGCTGTCGAGGTACTCCTCGCTGCCAGGACGCACCGGGACGTTCTCGGCCAGCTCATATCCGGAGTACACACCCCACGTGGGAGCCATCAACGCGGCCAGAACGGCCCGGATCTTGAACGCCGGGACGCCTCCGTGCTGGAGGTACTCGTGCAGGATGTCGGGCGTGTTGACGAACAGGTTCGGCCGCAGGTAGTGCGAGGTCTCGCGGGCCAGCTCCCGCAGGTAGTCCTCGACCTCCGGCTTGGAGTTGCGCCAGGTGAAGTAGGTGTACGACTGGTGGAAGCCGACCTTGGCCAGCGTGCGCAGCATCGGTGGCCGGGTGAACGCCTCGGCGAGGAACAGCACGTCGGGGTCGGTCGAGTTGATGTCCGACAGCAGCCGCTCCCAGAACCGGACCGGCTTGGTGTGCGGGTTGTCCACCCGGAAGATCCGCACGCCGTGGTCCATCCAGTGGCGGACCACCCGCTTGATCTCCGCGTAGATCCCCTCCGGGTCCTTGTCGAAGTTCAGGGGGTAGATGTCCTGGTACTTCTTCGGCGGGTTCTCGGCGTACGCGATCGAGCCGTCGGCCCGGATGTTGAACCACTCCGGGTGCTCCTTGACCCAGGGGTGGTCGGGGGAGCACTGCAGCGCGAGGTCGAGGGCGACCTCCATGCCCAGCTCACGGGTTTTCGCGACGAACGCGTCGAAGTCCTCGATCGTGCCCAGGTCGGGGTGGATCGCGTCGTGCCCGCCCTCCTGCGCGCCGATGGCCCAGGGCGACCCGGGGTCGTACTGGTCGGGGGTCAGCGTGTTGTTGCGGCCCTTGCGGAACTGCGTGCCGATCGGGTGGATCGGCGGCAGGTAGACCACGTCGAAGCCCATCTGGGCGATCGCCGGGAGCCGCTTGGCCGCCGTCCTGAACGTCCCCGACTTGGGCGCGACGCCCTCCTGCCCGACCACGGCCCCCTCGGAGCGGGGGAAGAACTCGTACCACGAGCCGAACAGCGCCCGCCGCCGGTCCACCCTGATGCGGTTGCGGCCGGAGCGGGTGAGCAGGTCGCGCAGCGGGTGCGCGGCGATCAACGCGGCCGTCTCGGGCAGCTGGGTCACCGCGAAGCGCGCTCGGGGGTCCACCGCCTCGTCCCGCAGGCGGGCCGCGAGGGCGAGCAGCGCG
The DNA here is from genome assembly GCF_053604425.1 of Microbispora sp. NPDC004025. Lineage (NCBI taxonomy): Bacteria > Bacillati > Actinomycetota > Actinomycetes > Streptosporangiales > Streptosporangiaceae > Microbispora > Microbispora sp. NPDC004025. The sequence goes on from NZ_JBSGHN010000006.1 coordinate 85,568, forward strand.
GCGCGGTGCCCGCAGGTGCCGCCCGCCTCCGCCGCCGCGCAGTCCGCCGCCCGCACGCCCTTGGCCGCCCGCTCGAACAGCCGGGCGCCCTCCTCGCACATGAGGTCGGCGTCGAGGTTGCGGGGGATCTTGATGCCCGCGTCGTGCATCCAGGTGGCGATCGGGTCGCTCCAGGCCTCGACCCGGAACTGCCACAGGCCCTCGGCGGGGAGCGTCACCTCCACGCTCCACCGGTCGGTGCCCGGCGCGATCTCGCGCATGGGCGTCATCCGGCCCGGCGTGCCGCTCGGGTCGATCAGCACGACGCCGGCGGCGACCGCGTCGTGTCCCTCGCGGAACACGGTCGCGCTGATCTCGAAGGTCTCTCCCGCGGCGGCCTTGGCGGGCCACTGGCCGCAGTCGACGACGGGCTGGATGTCCTGGATGGGAATGCGTCCGATCATCGTCACTTCGTATCCGGGGGCGGCACACCGGGTGCCGCCGGGGCTTGCGGGGCAGGAACTGCATGTGGTCAGGCGGGCAGCACGGAAGGCGGGGACCCGCTGGCCGCGGTCCCTTCCTCGTTCATACAGGGGTTGCCCTAATAGTCCACTCTTACCCCTGCCGAACGAAAGACCGCTCGCCGTGTTTGGGACGGTCTCCCCGGGAGATCGATCATTGCGTGCCGCCGGAGATCGTCCGGCGTGCACATCACCAGGTCAAAGGTACTTTAGTGAGGTTTGAACCGGTTTGATGGTGGTGAGAGCGTTCGAGAACTGGCATCGCAGTACGACAAGTTTGATTCGGTCGCGCGTCGTGGCGCTGAGTAACTAGGGTCTGGCCCCGTGAGAGCTATCCGCAGGTTCACTGTCCGAACCGTTCTTCCCTCACAGCTCGCACCTCTGGGCGAGTTGGTCCAAAATCTTCGATGGTCGTGGCACCCCGAGACCATGGACCTGTTCGCCGAGGTGGATCCCGAGGTCTGGGAGCGTGTCGATCACGACCCCGTCGCGCTGCTCGGCGCGGTCGAGGCCGGCAGGCTGCGCGAGCTCGCCCAGGACCGGCGTTTCCTGCGCCGGCTGGCCGACGCCGCCGACGACCTCCGCGAGTACATGACCGCCCCCCGGTGGTACCAGTCGCTGGAGGGCGCGCCGAGGGCGATCGGCTACTTCTCGCCCGAGTACGGCATCTCCGCCGCCCTGCCGCAGTACTCCGGCGGCCTCGGCATCCTCGCCGGTGACCACCTCAAGGCCGCCAGCGACCTGGGCGTGCCGATCCTCGGCGTCGGCCTGCTCTACCGGCACGGCTACTTCACCCAGTCGCTGTCCGCCGAGGGCTGGCAGCTGGAGCACTACCCGTCCCTCGACCCGGGCGGCCTGCCGCTCACGCTGCTCAAGGAGCAGGACGGCGCTCCGGCCCGCATCAAGATCGGCCTGCCGGAGGGGCGCGTCCTGCACGCCCAGATCTGGGTGGCCCAGGTCGGCCGCGTGCCGCTGCTCCTGCTCGACTCCGACGTCGCCGAGAACGACGCGGTCGCCAGGGACGTGACCGACCGCCTGTACGGCGGCGGCGGCGACCACCGGCTGATGCAGGAGCTGCTGCTCGGCGTCGGCGGCGTGCGGGCCATCCGGGCCTACTGCCGGATCACCGGCCACCCGGAGCCCGAGGTGTTCCACACCAACGAGGGCCACGCGGGCTTCCTCGGCCTCGAGCGCATCCGCGAGCTCACCGAGGCCCGCCTGTCGTTCGAGGAGGCCCTGGAGGCCGTACGCGCCGGGACGGTGTTCACCACGCACACGCCGGTCCCCGCGGGCATCGACCGGTTCCCCGCCGAGATGATCGCCCGGCAGTTCGGCGGATCGAACGCCTGGCCGACGGTGTCGGTCGACCGCATCCTGGAGCTCGGCGCGGAACCCGAGGGCCCCGACGCCGACCCGTCGGTGTTCAACATGGCGGTCATGGGCATGCGGCTGGCCCAGCGGGTCAACGGCGTGTCCGAGCTGCACGGCCAGGTCAGCCGGGAGATGTTCCAGGGCCTGTGGCCGGGCTTCGACGTGGACGAGGTGCCGATCGGCTCGATCACCAACGGCGTCCACGCCCCGACCTGGGTCGGCCGGGAGATGATGGAGCTCGCCGGCAAGGAGCTGCCCTCGCTGATCGACAAGGCACAGGGCTGGGAGGGCGTGCACAAGCTCTCCGAGGCCGACATCTGGGGCATCCGAGGCACGCTGCGCGCCCGCCTGGTCGAGGAGGCGCGCCGGCGGCTGCGCAAGTCGTGGCGGCAGCGCGGCGCCAGCGAGGCCGAGCTGGGCTGGGTGGACGAGGCGCTCGACCCGGACGTGCTGACGATCGGCTTCGCTCGGCGTGTGCCGTCCTACAAACGGCTGACCCTCATGCTCAGCCAGCCCGACCGGCTCCGCAGGCTGCTGCTGGATCCGGACAAGCCGGTGCAGATCGTCATCGCCGGCAAGGCGCACCCGGCCGACGAGGGCGGCAAGAAGCTCATCCAGCAGATCGTCCGCTTCGCCGACTCCGAGGACGTGCGGCACCGCATCGTCTTCCTGCCCGACTACGACATGGCGCTCGGGCAGCTCATGGTGACGGGCGCCGACGTGTGGATGAACAACCCGCTGCGCCCGCTCGAGGCGTGCGGCACGTCCGGCATGAAGGCGGCGCTCAACGGCGGCCTCAACCTGTCCATCCGTGACGGATGGTGGGACGAGTGGTACGACGGCAACAACGGCTGGGCGATCCCCAGCGCCGACGGCGTGGACGACCCCGATCGCCGCGACGAGCTGGAGGCCACGGCGCTGTACGACCTCATCGAGCGTGAGGTCGCCGACCGCTTCTACGACCGGGCCGCCGACGGCCTGCCGCGGCGCTGGCTGGAGATGGTCAAGCACACGCTGAGCTCGCTCGGGCCGAAGGTGCTCGCCGGGCGCATGCTGCATGACTACGTCACCGACCTGTACGCCCCGGCGGCGGCCTCCGCCCGCGCGCTCGCGGCCGACGGCTACGGCGACGCCCGGCTGTTCGCGGCCTGGAAGCTGCGTGTGGCCAAGGCATGGCCGGGCGTACGGGTCGAGCACGTCGAGGCGACCGGCGTCGGGGACACCCCCGAGCTGGGGGCCCGGCTGGAGCTGCGGGCCACGATCGCCCTCGGCGAGCTGTCGCCCGAGGACGTGCGGGTCCAGGCCGCCTACGGCCGGGTGGGCGCGCACGACGAGCTGCTGTCACCCGGCTACGTCACGCTCAAGGCCGACTCGGCGGGCGACGACGGCCGGGCGCACTACACCGGCGTCGTGCCGCTGGACCGCACGGGAGCCTTCGGCTACAGCGTGCGGGTGGTCCCGTTCCACCCGCTGATGGCGTCGGTCGCCGAGCTCGGCCTCGTCGCCGTCCCGGAGGAGCCGGTCGGCATGACCAACGGCACCCTGCGCTGATCGGTCACCCCTCTCGCCTCGCTTCCACCGCAGGTGAGAGGGGTAGACCAGCACCATGACACGGGCCCTGCGCGTCGCGATGGTCGCGCCGCCGTGGTACGACGTCCCGCCCCGCGCGTACGGCGGCATCGAGGCGGTGCTCGCCAATCTGATCGGCGGCCTGCGGGCGCGCGGGCACCGGGTCACCGTCGTCGGGGCCGGCCGCGGCGTGGATCTGCGGACCTACGAGGAGCCGCCCTCGGAACGGATCGGCGAGTCGTATCCGGAGGTGGTGCACGCGGCCCGGGCGGCCCGCCTCCTGCGGGGCCTGGTGGTGGACGTCGTGCACGACCACTCGCTGGCCGGGCCTCTCACCGCCGCCGGGCGGCTCGTGCCGACGGTCGTCACCTGCCACAACGACGTGAGCGGGGAGCTCGGCGACTACTACCGGGGCCTCGGCGCGGACGTGTCCCTGGTGGCCGTCTCCTCGGCGCAGCGGGCCCACGCGGCCGACCTGAACTGGGTGGGACGGGTGCACAACGCGGTGGACGTCTCCGCGTGGCCGTTCCGGGAGCGCAAGGACGACTGGGTGCTGTGGCTGGGGCGGCTCAGCCCCGACAAGGGCGCGCACCTCGCGGTGGAGGCGGCGCGGGCGGCCGGGCGCCGCATCGTGCTGGTCGGCAGGCGGGCGGAGCGGGCCGAGCAGGCCTACTTCCGCGAGCGGGTGGAGCCGCTGCTCGGGCCCGACGTCGAATACCTGGGGGAGGCGGACGGCGCGCTCAAGAGCGAGCTGTTCTCCCGGGCCCGGTGCCTGGTGTTCCCGCTGTCGTGGGACGAGCCGTTCGGCATGGTCATGATCGAGGCGATGGCCTGCGGCACGCCGGTGGTGGCGCTGCGGCGGGGCGCGGTGCCCGAGGTCGTGGCGGACGGGGTGACCGGCTACGTCCGCGACACGCCCGCCGAGCTGCCGGCCGCGATCGAGGCGGTCTCCGCGCTGGACCCGCACGCCGTACGGGCCCGCGTGGTCCGGCACTTTGACGTGCCCGTCATGGTCGAGGGATACGAGCGGGTCTACCGCGAGGTGGCGGAAGCCGCGCCGGCCGGCCCCCGGCGGCCCCTCCCGCTCGGCCGCTGATCACCCCTCTATGGTGGGAGCCATGGGTGAATTCGTCAGGGTGGAGATCTCCGAGCACATCGCCACGATCCGGCTCGACCGGCCGAAGATGAACGCGCTGAACCGGCAGGTCCAGGAGGAGATCGCGGAGGCCGCGCGGCTCGTGGACGCCGATCCGGACACGCACGCGGTCATCGTCTACGGCGGCGAGCGCGTCTTCGCGGCCGGAGCCGACATCAAGGAGATGGCGGTCATGTCCTACGCCGACATGGCCGTGCACTCGCGCACCTTGCAGGACTGCTTCACCGCCGTCGCGCGGATCGGCAAGCCGGTGATCGCGGCGATCACCGGGTACGCCCTGGGCGGCGGCTGCGAACTCGCGCTCTGCGCCGACTTCCGGGTGGCCGGGCAGAGCGCCAAGCTCGGCCAGCCGGAGATCACCCTCGGGATCATCCCCGGCGCGGGCGGGACGCAGCGCCTGCCCCGGCTCGTCGGGCCCGCCCGGGCCAAGGACCTGATCTTCACCGGGCGGCACGTGGACGCCGCCGAGGCCCTCGCCATCGGCCTGGTCGACCGCGTGGTGCCCGACGGCGAGGTCTACACGGCGGCGCTCGAACTCGCCGCGACGTTCGCCGAGGGGCCGGTCGCCGCGGTCCGGGCGGCCAAGCTCGCGATCGACCACGGCCTCGAGTCCGACCTCGACACCGGCCTGGAGATCGAGCGGCTCCAGTTCTCCGGCCTGTTCGCCACCCAGGACGCCCGGGAGGGCATGACGGCCTTCGCCGAGAAGCGCCGTCCCAAATTCACCGGGCGCTGAGCGGGTCACCCGGCCGCTGTGTGGGCGAGGACGGCGCCGGCCAGTTCCTCGTGCACCTCGGGCGGCAGGGTGTGGCCCATGCCCTTGACCGTCATCAGCCGGGCGCCGGGGATCCGCTCGGCGATGAGGGCGCTGTGACCCGGCTTGGCGGGCTCGTGCGTGCCCTCGACGACCAGGGTGGGCGCCGTGATCCGGTGCAGGACGCCCACCGGTTCGAAGTCGGGCTTCGCCGCCGCCGCCAGGCGGTGGTTGGCCGCCGCGTCGAGGTCCCGCGCCCGGTCGTACAGGCGTTCTGCCAGTCTGCGCGAGGCGTCCTCGTCGAATGGCAGGCCGGTGCCGTGCAGCACGCGGTCCCCCGCGATCATGCGCTCGATCTGCTCGCGCCGGTCGCGCGGCGGCGGCGCGACGATCAGCTCGCGGTAGAACGCGACGAACTCCGGCGTGGGCTCGGGCAGGCTGCCCTCGGGCTGTGGCTCGCCCATCAGCGCCCGCATGATCACCGCGCCCTCACCGCCGCCGAGCGGCGACGAGCCGATGACGGTGAGCGTCCGCACGCGCTCCGGCCGCTCCACCGCGATCAGCTGCCCGAGCAGCCCGCCCGCCGAATGGCAGACCAGATGCGCGCTGTCCAGCCCGTGCGCGTCCATCACCCGCAGCACGTCGTCCTTGATGTCGTCCCATGTGTACGGATCCTTCTCGAAGTCGATGACGTCGGACATCCCGGTGTCGCGGTGGTCGTAGCGGATCACCCGCCGGCCGCCGGCGACGAGCCGGCCCACGAACTCGTCCGGCCACAGGATCCCCTGCGACATCGAACCCATCACCAGCACGATCGGCTCGTCGGCCGCGGCCCCGAACTCTTCACTCCAGATGTTTGGCATGGGCTAAAGCATGCTGTGCGGGGCCGCCGTGCGCCTTCCGTAGAACTACTAGCCGCGCCAGCTCAGTACGTGAGGTGATGCCGAGCTTCGGATAGATCTTGTACAGGTGGTATTCGACGGTGCGCGGGCTGAGGAACAGCCGGGCGGCGATCTCCTTGCTGGTCGCGCCCTCCGCCACCAGGGTGGCGATGCGCAGTTCCTGCGGGGTGAGCGCCTCCAGCGCCGTGCCCCGCACGTCCGGCACCACCTCGGGAGCCGGCGGCGCGTCCTTGTCCGGCCGGACGCTCTCACCCGCCGCGCGCAGCTCGTCGTGCGCGCGGCGCGCCCACGGGGCCGCTCCCGCCCGCCGGAACGTCTCGAACGCCGCGCGCAGGTGCGCCCTTGCCTCCGCCGGCCGGTGCGTACGGCGCAGCCGCTCGCCCAGCAGCAGTCCCGTCCTGGCCGCCTCGAACGGGTTGGCGTGCAGCCGCGACGCCTCGCCGAGCGCGTCGACGGCCCGGTCGTCCGGCAGCACCAGGCCGCGGCACCGGGCGAGCAGCGCCCGGGACTCGGCCGTCCCCGCATGGGCCGACCAGCGCTCGTACGCCGCCAGGGCCGCCCTGGCGGCGTCCGCGTCGCCCGCGCCGACGGCGGCCTCGATCCGGTCCGGTGTGGTCCGCCAGACCACGGTCGGATGACCGGCGCCGGGGCCCGCGGCGACGATCGCGGTGAACCGGTCGTGCGCCGCGGCGAACCGGCCCAGGCACAGGTCGAGCATGGCCAGGGCGTAGGCCGCGACCCCGGCGCGCAGGCCCACCCGGTGCGGGACGGCGATGGCCAGCGCCTCCCTGGCGTACCGGGCGCAGGCCTCCTCCTCGCCGCGCAGGGCCGCCACGGCCGCGAGGTTGGCCAGGTGCGCGGCCACGGTGTTGGCGTATCCGGCCTCGCGGGCCAGCTCCAGGCCCTCCTCCGAGACGGCGCGGCTCTCCGCGAGGCGCCCGGCCAGCCGTTCGGCGGTGGCGACGAACTCCAGCACCACGGGCAGCTGGCCCGTCATTCCGGAGACCCTGGCGACCCGGCCGGCCCGCTCGGCCAGCTCGGCGGACAGGTCCACCTCGCCCAGATGGCTGGCCGCCGCCGCCGCCCACAGGAACTCGGCCGCCTCGCGCAGCTCGCCCGTACGGCCGAGCGCTCGCCTGAGCAGGCCGTGCCCGTCGCCGCCGCCGGCGAGCGTCGCGCCGATGCCGGTGAGCACGTCGCGCAGGAAGCCCTCGGGGAAGGCCGCCGCCCGCCGCCCGATCTCGACGATGGCCGCCGTGTCGCCGACGTACGACGCCGCCTCCGCCGCGTCGGCCAGCATGTCCAGGGTGTCGCCCGCCGACAGGATGCGCACGGCCTCGGCGGCGTCGCCGGAGTTCAGCTCGAACCGCCCCCGCAGTTGGGCGATCTCCATGGTCAGCGCGGCGTCCGTCCCGGCGAACTCACGGGCCTCGGCCAGCAGGGACTCCGCCTGGCCGGGACGCCCGCCGAGCCAGGCGGCCACGGCGGCGTCCTTGAGCCGCCCGGCGCGCACGAGCGGTTCGGGGGTGAGCTCGGCGGCTCTGGTCAATGCGGTGGCGGCGGCGCCGTACCCGCCCCGGTCCCGGTCATGCTCCGCGGCCTGAGCGAGCGCGGCGGCGACCGGTTCGTCCTGGCCGAGCGCGGCCCCGGCCAGGTGCCAGGCCCGCCGGTCCCCGCCGGACAGCTCGGCGAGCGCCGCGTGCGCCTCGCGGCGTCCGGCGGGGGAGGCCGTCTCGTGCACCGCCGACCGGATCAACGGATGACGGAACCGCACCTGCGTCCCGGACACGGCGACGAGCCCGGCGGACTCGAGTTCGGGCAGCGCGGCCTCGTCCGCGCCCAGCCGGGCGGCGGCCCGCAGCACCAGGTCGACGTCGCTCTCGACCGCCGCCAGCAGGGCGGTCAGGCGCGCGCCCGCCGACAGCGCGGCCACCCGGTCGCCGAAGAGCTGGGCACCGCCGGGCAGGGGATCGGGCAGCGGCTCCCGGCCCGCCCGCTGGGCGGGGGTGAGCAGCCGGGCGGTCTCGCGCAGCGCCAGCGGGTTGCCCCCGGTCAGCGCCACGAGGTCGCGCCGGACCTGCGCCGCGAGCGTGAAACCGGCGTCGAGCAGTTCGGCGGCGGCCGGTCCGGCCAGCCCGCCGATCTCCAAGGAGGGCAGGCCCTTCACCGGCATGTCGCCGCGTACGGCCAGCGGCATCGCGATCGGTTCGGTGCCGAGCCGCCTGGCGGCGAACGACAGGGCGTCGGCCGACGGCCGGTCCACCCACTGGAAGTCGTCGACGACGCAGATCAGCCCGTCCGGCGCGGCGGCCTCGGCCAGCAGCGACAGCACCCCGGCCGCCAGCAGGAACCGATCGCCGGAGCCCGCCGGGGCCAGCCCGAGCGCGCCGCGCACGGCCTCGGCCTGCGGTTCCGGCAGCGCGTCGAGCAGCCCGGTCACCGGCAGCAGCAACTGGTGCAGGGCGGCGAACGCCAGATCGGCCTCCGCCTCCACCCCCGTGGTCCGCAGCACGCGCATGGGGCCGCCATGGGAGGCCGCCTGGTCGAGCAGCGCCGTCTTGCCGGCGCCCGCCTCGCCGCGCAGCACCAGCGCGCCTCCCGAGCCCTTCCGCGCCCGATCGATCAGGTCGTCGATCGCGGCCGTCTCCACCGATCTGCCGTACAGCACAACCGCAGACTGTATTGCGCGACGGAGGACGGCGGTTTCCCAGCCACCTCTGAGCAACTCTGCATGGGGTATCCAGAAACGATCCAAAATGCCGCTATCGTGGCGGCCCATGATGCGGTTGCGAGTGCTGGGCCTGTCGCGGCTGCGGCGGGCGCTGCTGTCCCGGCTCGACTCCCGGTACGTCTCCAAGCCCGACCACCGGCAGGACCTCAAGGACGCCCTGTGGGAGGTCCAGATGCTCCGCCGGGAGGTCGTGGCGCTGCGCGACGAGGTCGACCGGCTGCGGCGGGCCACCGCGACGCCCGCGAAGCCGGCCGCGGCGCCCAGGGCGACCGCCGACCCCAAGGCCGCCGAGGCGCACCGGCTGGCCACCGAGACCGCCGAGGCGGTGGACACGCTGCTGCAGAACGAGATGCGCATCTGGCAGGCGATCGACGACCTGTCGGCGCGGGTGGGCGCTCCCGGACGGGCGGGGTAGCCGGTCGTGCGGGTGCGATGGACACGTGACGCGGAGATCTGGCGCCTGGTCTTCCTGCTCGACGCGGAGGACGAGACCACGGGAGCCTGCACCGACGGTCACCCGATCGAGCTGCGGACCAATTCCTGTCACGTGCGGACCGGGGCCGCCGGCGCGTCCCCGCATCCCGACCTGCTCGCCGTCGCCGCGTGGACCGTCGTAGCGCCGTGGACGAGGCGGCGGGTGACCTTCGACCGGCCGATCTCCCCGGGGCTCGCCGAGGCGCTGCGTACGGGGTGGGGCGTGGACGCCGGGCCGGTCGGGGCGCATCCGCGGACCGGCGGCCGGCTGGCGATCTCCTACAGCGGGGGCGCGGACTCGATGGCGGTGGCCACGATGTTCCCCGACGCGCCGTTCGTGCACTTCCAGCGGGTGAGTCACCCCCGGGTGCCCAACCGGTGGACGCACTACCGCTCCGAGGTGCTGGCGCAGCTCGTCCACAAGACCGGGCGCGAGGCGCACGTCGTCCAGTCGGACCTCGAGTTCGTGCTGAGCCGGCCCCGGCCCGGGTTCCCCGAGCACCAGGCGGTGACGGTGGGCGCGCTGCTGCTGGCCGACGACCTCGACCTCGGCGGCGTCGCCTTCGGCCACGAACTGGGGTCGCGCTGGCTGGGCGGTGAGCGGTACACCCACCGCTACAGCCCGGACAACCCCATGTGGGCGGCCGACGGCCCGTGGGCCCGCCTGTACGCCGCGGCGGGGCTCGCGATGGTCCTCCCGGCCGGCGGCCTGAGCGAGCCCGTGACCATGCGGATGGCGATGGAGTCCGACCTCGCGCACCTGGTCCGCTGGTGCCTGCGCGGGGACATGGACGGCCCCTGCGCCAAGTGCTCCAAGTGCCTGCGCAAGGAGCTGATCCTCGCGGCCGTGGAGCGGCGGCCGCTGAACACGCCGATCACCGCCACGATGCCCGCCGCGCGCAAGTGGCAGGAGCCGCCGCCGTACGGTGGCCAGGAGACCATCGAATACGGGTGCGCGCACGTCCCGGGCATCGAGGACACCCCCTTCGCCAGGGCGGCGGAGTTCCTCGCGGCGACCCCGGAGTCCGTACGGTGGCTGGAGCACTGTTATCCGCCCGCCCTCCGGGAGATCCCGGATCCCTGGCGCGCCCGGGTCGAGGCGTACGTCGGTGAGCACATCGGGCTGATGACGGAGGACGAGGCGCGCCGGGTGGAGACGTGGGGGGAGCGATGAAGATCTACCTGTCGGTGGACATGGAGGGGGTCACCGGGCTGACCGACCCCGAGGAGATGCACCTCGGGGGCCGGGGGTACGAGCGGGGCTGCGAGCTGATGACCGGGGACGCCAACGCGGTCGTCCAGGGCGCCTTCGACGCGGGCGCGGCGTCCGTGCTGGTGAACGACGCGCACGGATCCACCAAGAACCTCAGGATCGACCTGCTGGACGAGCGGGCCACCCTGGTCAGAGGCCCGGGCAAGCCGCACCGCATGGGGCAGGGCCTGGCGCCCGACATGGCCGCCGCCTGCTTCGCGGGTTACCACGCACGCGCGGGCGTGCCGCACGGGGTGCTCAACCACACGTGGATGGGCAAGGAGATCCACAACGTCTACCTGAACGGCGAGATCTGCGGCGAGACCCGGCTCGTGGCGGGCTTCGCGGGCTCGATGGGCGTGCCGGTCGCGGTCGTCACCGGCGACGAGGCGGTGTGCGAGGAGGCAGGGGAACTGCTCGGCGACGTCGAGACGGTGGCCGTGAAGAAGGGCATCGACAAGTTCTCCGCCGAGCTGCTGCCCCCGGCGGTCGCCTGGCGGCGGATCCGCGAGGCCACGGCGCGCGCCCTGGGCCGGCTGCCGGATTTCCGGCCCTACGTCGTCGAGCCGCCGTACACGCTGGGCGTGGAGTGGAACTCCACCGCCATCGCCGCGGCCTGCTCGATCGTGCCCGGCGTGCGGCTCGCGGGGCCCCGGCACACCGAGTTCACCACGGACGACTACCACGAGATCATGGCGTTGTTCGGTATCTTCTCCATGATCGGCGGTCAGGTGGCCTGCGGCAGCGGCCGGTACGGCTGACGCCGGATCCCCCGGATCCGGTTTCCCCCGAGAAGAAAGAGCAGGCAGGGTGGGCAGTGACGGCGCGACCCGTGAACGTACGGGCGCGCTGACGCGCCGCGCCTTCCTGGTGGGGATCGGCGCGGCCGGAGGCGCCGGGGCGATGTACGCGGCCATGGGCGCCCTCGGGCTCGCGCCCGACCATCAGCCGAAGGACTACACGCCGCCGAGCCGCTCCGACTTCGCGCTCAGCGGGAGGGGCGCCGGGTCCGTGGTGATCCTCGGCGCGGGGATCGCCGGCCTGGCCACCGCCTACGAACTCGGCAAGGCGGGGTACGACTGCACGATCCTGGAGGCCAGGGACCGGGCCGGTGGGCGCAGCCTCACGCTGCGCGGCGGCGACCGGCTGCCCGAGCTGTCCGGTGCGACGCAGGAGGCGAGATTCGGGGAGGGCGTCTACTTCAACGCCGGGCCGGCCCGCATCGCCCAGTGGATGGTCACCCTGGACTACTGCCGCGAGCTGGGCGTGCCCATCGAGTTGTTCGTCAACGAGAACTCCGGCGCGTACGTCTACAACCACGGGATGAAGGCCCCGGTGCGGGCCCGTACCGCGCGTGCCGACACCTACGGCTACATCAGCGAGCTGCTGGCCAAGGCCACCAGGACCGGCGCGCTGGACCGGCGGCTGTCGGCGGCGGACAAGGACCGCCTGCTCCACTTCCTGTCGGAGTTCGGCGACATCGGCGAGCGCTACGTCTACACGGGGTCGGAGCGCAGGGGCTTCGCGACCTATCCCGGCGTCGGCGCGGGGGCGCCGCTCGGCGGCCCGGCGGCCCTGTCGGAGGTGCTCGGCTACGGACTGGGCCGGTCGATCGCGTTCCCGTTCGGTTTCGAGCAGGCCATGCCGATGTTCCAGCCGGTCGGCGGCATGGACGCCATCGCGGTCGCGCTGGCCGACGCCGTCGGCCGCGACCGCATCCGCACCTCGGCCGAGGTCAAGAAGATCACCAACCTGCCCGACGGCGTGGAGGTCGAGCACACGGGCGGCCGCACCCGCGCGGACTACTGCGTCACGGCCCTGCCGCCGCACGTGCTCGCCAGGATCCCCGGCAACCTGGACGCCCGCGTCGTCGCGGCCCTGCGCACGCCGACCCCCGTGTCGGCCGGGAAGATCGGGCTGGAGTACCGCCGCCGCTGGTGGGAGACCGACGACCGCATCTACGGCGGCATCACCGAGACCGACCTGGACATCGCCCACATCTGGTATCCCTCGTACGGTTTCCACGGCACGCGCGGGCTGGTGGTCGGCTACTACAACCTGGACGAGGACGCCGACGCGTACGGCCGCCTCACCCACGCGGAGCGGCAGCGGCGGGCGCTCACGCAGGGCGGGAAGATCCACGGCGAGAAGTACCGGTCGGAGCTGCTGTCCAGCGTCTCCATCGCCTGGCGGCGGCAGCCGTACATCGAGGGCGCGTGGGTCGCCTGGCCCTCCTACGAGGGCGCCTTCGCGCTCCTGCAGGAACCGGCCGGCCGGGTGTACTTCGCGGGCGACTGGCTCACCCATCTCGTCGCCTGGCAGGCGGGGGCACTGGAGTCGGCCCGTAAGGTGGTCACCCGACTGCACGAGCGCGCCGTCAAGGAGGGCTGAATGCCGCTCGAATGGGTTCCCGCGTCCGACCGGCCGGACCTGCTCGCCGAGCCGGTCGCCAAGGCCGTCGCCTCTCTCGGCGTGAAGGTGGAGGTCGCCGCGATCGATCCCGCGCTCTCCGACACCGCCGCCTTCTGCGAGCGGTACGGCGTGGCGATGGAGGACTCGGCCAACTGCGTGATCGTCGCCGCGAAGCGGGGCGGGGGGACGCGGTACGCCGCCGTCATGGTGCTCGCCACCGGGCGGGCCGACATCAACGGGATCGTGCGCCGCCACCTGGACGCGCGGAAGGCGTCGTTCGCCCCGCAGGCGGAGGCCGTCGAACTGACCGGGATGGAGTACGGCGGCATCACCCCGATCGGGCTGCCCGAGGGCTGGCCGGTGCTCGTTGACGAAAACGTGACCCGGCGGCCGTTCGTCGTGATCGGCAGCGGCGTCCGCCGCTCCAAGCTGGCGCTTTCCGGCGAGGCGCTGGTCGCGGCGACCCGGGGGGAGGTCCTCGCGCTCACCGTTTGACCGTCCGCCTGGAACCCGTTTGCGCCTTTCCTCCGTTGTGCGGAGCGGAGATGTGGCGCGATGGTTCACTCATGGGCGTTCTTTTAGTCGGTATGGTGCTTAGGCGATGAATCAGGACGACCGACTGGGCCCGTACCGGCTGCTGAGGCGGCTCGGTGAGGGCGGCATGGGCGTGGTTCACCTCGCCCTCGACCCGCAGGGCAGGCAGGTGGCCGTCAAGGTCCTGCGCTCGGAGGTGGCGGGCGACGACGTCGCGCGCAGACGTCTGTCGCGCGAGGTCGAGACCATGCGGCGGGTGCGCGGGCCGAACATCGCGGAGGTCGTCGACGCCGACGTCACCGGCCGCAGGCCGTACATCGTCACCCGCTACGTGCCGGGACGGCCGCTCGACGAGGTCGTCAAGAACGACGGGCCGCTGCCCCTCGGCGCCGTGCTCAAGGTGGCCGTCGGGGTGGCCCAGGCCCTCGCCGCCGTGCACGCCGCGGGGGTCATCCACCGCGACCTGAAGCCGGGCAACGTGCTGATGCTGGACGGCCAGCCGGTGCTGATCGACTTCGGCATCGCCCAGGCGGTCGACGCCACCCGGCTCACCCAGACCGGCATGTTCATCGGCACGCCCGGCTACCTCGCCCCAGAGATCATCGAGGGCCACGAGGCCGGGCCGCAGGTGGACGTGCACGCCTGGGCGGGCACCGTGCTCTACGCCGCCACCGGCCAGCCGCCGTTCGGCAAGGGCACGCTGGAGATGATCTTCTTCAACATCACCTCCGGCCGGGCCAACGTCGAGGCCGCCCCCGCCCCGATCCAGCCGATGCTGCGCGCGGCGTTCAACCGCGACCCGGCCAGGCGGCCGACGGCGGCCGAGCTCGTGCGGCAGCTCGCGCGGCTCATGCCCCAGACTCCGGGCGGCAGGCCCCGGGTGCCCGACGAGATCACCACGGTGCCCAACGTCGACGACACCAGCGGCCAGCAGGTGCCCGGCTTCGGCTCTCCGGGCGGCCCGCCCACCGGTGGCGCATCCGCCGCGGGCCCGCACGGTCCGGGCAGGCCCGTCGCCGGCGCGCCGTCCACCGGGTCGCCGGTGCCGCCGCTCACGCCGCCGGTGGCGCCCGTGGCGACGCCGCCGGTCACCCCGTCCACCGCGGGCGGCCGGGCCGAGGAGTTCGTCTCGCTACTGCGCGAGACGCCCCAGGGCGGCCAGGCCGGCCAGGCCGGCGACCCCTTCCCGACCGTACGGGTGACCGGAGAGGACCTGCGCAGGGCGGGCCTCGGGCCGTCCACCCCACCCGAGAGCCCGGCACAGGGTCCGGCACACGGTTCGGCACAGGGCCCGCTGCAGGGCCTCGCGGAGGGCGACATCCCGACCCGGATGCCCCCGCCCCGCACCACCGGCCCGTCCGCGTTCCCGGGCGCTCCCGGCGCCGGCTCAGCTCCCGGCACCGGCCCGGCTCCCGGCAGCGGCCCGGTCACCGGTGGGCCGCCCGTGCCGCCGCGCGCCCAGCCGGACGAGTGGCAGACGCCGATGCGGCGCCCTGAGGGCGACATCCCCACGCGCCGGGTGACCTCCGAGGAGGTGCGCCAGGCCGTCACCGGCGAGACCATGGGATCGCGCGGCGCGGCGTCCCCTCACCAGGGGGCCGGCGAGCACGGGGACGCGGCGGCGCGTGAGCGGGCCCTGTTCGGGAGCGTGCCGGAGATCTACGAGCGGACTCCGCACATCCACCAGCCGAACCCCGCGCCGTTCATGCCGACGGTGCGGGTGCCGCCGCCGACCGTGCCGCCCATGCCGTTCCCGTCCGGGGGGCTGCTGCAGCGCTCGAAGGCGTACGGCGTGACGAGCGCCCTGCTGCTCGTCGTGATGACGTCCGCCGCGGTCATGGCGCCGCTGCTGGTGTGCCTGGTGGCCGTGCCGGTCGCGGTGCTGCTGCGGGCCGCCGACATGGCCCAGCCGCACCTCAACTCCCGCCGTCCGGCCGGCGCCGCGGCGGCCGACGTGCTGCGCGTGCTGAGCCGCCCCGCGGAGCTCGTCAAGTCGATCGGCGTCACGATCGCGCTCGTGCCGTACGCGCTGGTCCTGGGGCTGCCGGTGACGCTGCTGCTCGCCGTCCTCCTCGGCGACACGCCCGCGCTCCGGATCGCGGCGCTGAGCTGGGGGACCGCGACGGCGCTGTGGACGATCTGCGCGGGGCCCGGGGTGGTGGGCCCGAGCAGGCAGATGCGGCGGACGCTCGCCTCGCTGGTGCCCGGCGAGGGAGCGGCCAAGGGCCTCGCCTGGGGGGTCGGCGCGCTCGCGGCGCTGACGGCGGCGATCGCGATCTCCAGTCTCCTGGGTAAACAGACAGCAGGGCACTTCTGGGGCCCGATCGACGTTCTGTCAATACAGGAACGGCTGGAAGACCTGCGTAACCAGGCGGGGAATGGGTGACGGGGGACGACATGTCGGCTACTGAGGCTCCCGAGAGGATCGGGCCCTACCGGCTGCTGCGGCAGCTCGGCGAGGGCGGCATGGGGGTGGTCCATCTCGGCCTGGACACGGAGGGGCGCGAGGTCGCGGTCAAGGTCCTGCACCCGCACGTCGCGACCGACCTCAAGGCCCGCGACCGGCTCACCCGCGAGGTCGAGACCATGCGGCGGGTGCGCAGCAAGCGCGTCGCCGAGGTGCTCGACGCCGACCTGACCGGCGCCGCGCCGTACATCGTGACGCGGTACGCCCCCGGGCGGACGTTAGAGCAGACGGTGCTGGAGGACGGGCCGCTCTCCGACGACGCCGTGATCCGGCTCGCGGTGGGCCTGTGCGAGGCCCTGGTCGCCATCCACGCGGCCGAGGTCAT
The DNA here is from genome assembly GCF_053604425.1 of Microbispora sp. NPDC004025. Taxonomy (NCBI): domain Bacteria; kingdom Bacillati; phylum Actinomycetota; class Actinomycetes; order Streptosporangiales; family Streptosporangiaceae; genus Microbispora; species Microbispora sp. NPDC004025. Next base: position 102,015 of record NZ_JBSGHN010000006.1, read on the forward strand.
CCACCGCGACCTCAAGCCCGCCAACGTGATGCTCGTGGACGGCGAGCCGCTGGTGATCGACTTCGGCATCGCCCATCTGGTCAACGCCACGCGGCTGACCCAGACCGGGATGTTCGTCGGCACGCCCGGCTACCTCGCCCCGGAGATCATCCGGGACACCGCGATCACCCAGGCCGCCGACGTGCACGCGCTGGCGGCCACGGTCTTCTTCGCGGCCACCGGCAAGGCGCCGTTCGGCTCGGGCACGTTCGAGTCGGTCTGTTACAACATCCTCGAAGGCAAGGCGCAGGTGGACCTCGCGCCGGCCTGGCTGCGGGGCTGGCTGCGCCTCGCCCTGGCGCCCGACGCCTCGTCGCGTCCCAGCGCCGCGTCGCTGCTGCGGCACAGCCGCTCGCTCGACCCCTCGGTCACGGTGCTCCAGGAGAGCGCCCAGACGCCGCGTGACGGCGGGACGCGCCTCCTCGACGGCACGCGGGTGCTCGACGAGACGGCGCGGACGGATGCGGGCGGCCGGGTGAACGGAGGCGGCGCGAGCCGCACCGGCAAGCTGCCGGCCGGCGACGACAGCTACTCCGACCTGCTGCCGCCGGTGAACTACGTGGAGCCGGAACGGCCCCGCCGGGAGCCTCGGGCGCCCAGGCAGCGCCGCCCGGTGTCCGCGCCGCCGCCTGCGCATCCGCAGGCCCCGCCGTACGGGCAGGGGGGCCCGCCCCCGCCGCAGTACCAGCCCGCGGTGTACCCGCCGCCGCCGTATCCCGACCAGCGAGTGGCCGGCTACCCGGAGCCCCGGGTAGCGCCGCCGCCGGCTCCCGCCGCGCCGTACGAACCCGAGCGGAAGCGGGCCCCCTACCGGGCGCCGCATCCGGTGCTCGCGGCCCTGCTGCTGGCCACGCTCGTGGCGCTGGCCTGCCTGCTGCCGGTCGTGGTGGGCCTGTTCGCCGTCGTGGCGGCGCTGTGCCTGCGGGTGGGGCAGTACCTGCTCGGCGACCTGGCCGACCGCCGGGCCGCGCGGGGCGCGAGCGGGACCGACCCGCTCCTCGCGGTGCTCGGCACGCCGTGGGCGCTGATCAAGGCAGGGCTGGCGACGGTGGTTCAGGTGCCGCTGGCCGCGATGTTCGCGATGTGCGTGTGGGGCGGCTTCCACTACCTCGGCGGAGTCAGGCCCGACCCCGCCGCCGCGTACGCCGCGGGAGCCTTCGTGGCCGGGCTGTTCCTCCTGCCCGGGGGGAAGGCCCCCCGGAAGGCCGTGTCCCGGACGCTGAGCGCGGTGATCCGGAGCCCCGGAGCGGGAATGATCGTGACGATCGCGGTCGGCACGGTCGCGCTTTTCGCGGTCATGACGGCGCTGTCCGCGGACGCCTCCTGGGTCCCCTGGCGGCCGCCGTCCGTGGCGGTGGACCACATCGTCGCGGATCTCAAGCAGAGGGGCCAGGACACGGTCGTCAACCTGATCGGCGGCGTGGTCGGGGACTTCATGGACAGGATCGGCCTGCGCTTCCTGACCTTCTGGACCTGACCTGCCCGGTCCCGTATGGCGTAGCGGGAGGCACCGAGTGAGCCGGAGGGGCGCGCCGGTGTCTGGACTGAGGAGCGAGCGGGGAGCGTAGCGACTCCGAGTGACGAGGGAAGAAACCGGATAAGAGCGTCCCGACGAGCGAAGCGGGAGGCACCGAGTGAGCCGGAGGGGCGCGCCGGTGTCTGGACTGAGGAGCGAGCGGGGAGCGTAGCGACTCCGAGTGACGAGGGAAGAAACC
>NZ_JBSGHN010000006.1:103865-377441 GCF_053604425.1 Microbispora sp. NPDC004025
CCCGGATAAGAGCGTCCCGACGAGCGAAGCGGGAGACACAGCTTGGGCACGTCAGAACGGCTTGGTCCCTATCGTCTGGTCTCCGCGCTCGGCGCCGGGGGGTTCGGCGAGGTCCACCTCGCGCTCGACCCCGACGGGCGTACGGTCGCCGTGAAGGTCCTGCATCCCCACGTCGCCTCGGACGGTTTCGCGATCGCCCGTCTCGCCCGCGAGGTGGAGACGATGCGGCGGGTTCGCGGGGCGCACGTCGCCGAGGTGCTGGACGCCTCGCTGTCGGGGGAGCGGCCCTACATCGTCACGCGGTACGTGCAGGGCAGGCCGCTCAGCACGGTCGTGGCCAAGGACGGTCCCGTCGCCGGGGCCGGCCTGCTGCGGCTCGCCCTGGGGCTGGCGGAGGCGCTGGAGTCCATCCACGCGGCCGGCGTCGTCCACCGCGACCTCAAGCCGGCCAACGTGATCGTCTCCGAGGGCGAGCCGTACGTGATCGACTTCGGCATCGCCTGCGCGCTGGAGTCGGCCTCGGTCACCGCGTCGGGCGCGGTCGCCGGAACGCCCGGCTACCTGGCTCCGGAGGTGCTGGAGGGCCGGGACGCCGGGCCGGAGGCCGACGTGTTCGCCTGGGGGGCGACGCTGGCCTTCGCCGCGTCGGGGCGGCAGCCGTACGGGACGGGGCCGGCCGCGGCGATCGCCTACCGGGTCGTCCACCGCGAGCCCGACCTGTCGGGCGTGCCGTCCTGGCTCGTCCCGATCGTCGAGCGGTGCCTGAGCACCGGCCCGGCGGACCGGCCGGCGACGGAGGAGCTGACCGGGCTGCTCAAGGAGGCGGCGCCGGCGCTGGACGGGATAGAGCCGGCGCGGCCCGCGCTGTCCGAGGCGCCGACCCAGGAGTGGCGGCCCGGTGGCCGGCGCCCCAGTGGTGAGCGGCAGAGCGATCGCGGGCCCTCCCGGCGTCCCCGGCGAGGAGAGGTGGACGACACGCGTGCCGCGCGCCGGGAGAGGCTGCACCGCCGGTGGGTGATCGGCTCTTCGGTGGTCGTGGGCCTTTTCGCCGCCGCCGCGCGCGCCAACCTGCCCGAGGTGTCGCTTCTCCTGCTGGTGCTCTACGGGATCGGCCTGCTGGTGGACGCGGGATTCGGGCTGCTGGGGAAGTCCAGGCGGCGGCTCGTGGTGGACCTCGCGGGCGGCGCCGGGGCCGTAGCGGTGTGGGCGCTGCTCTCCACGTTGTTCAGCACGGCGACGCTCCTCATGGCCGTCGGGACCGTCCTGTTCCTGCTCGTCATGCTCGTGGTCGCGAGCTGAACCCCGCCTTTTCCGTCCCTGTCACGACCCGAGATTCTTCGTCCGCATCATGCGAAGATGACGGAATGCTGTCCCGAGTAGCGCTGGCCGCGGCGACGGCCGCCGCGGCGTTCATGACCATCCCCCAGGCCGAGGCCGCCGCGGCCAAGCCGGTGATCCGTTACGCGGGTCTCGGGTCCTGCCTTCAGACCGACGGCGGCCGGCAGCCGTGCGGCCCGTTGAAGCTCTGGCTGAGCGACGGCCGCGTCGTCGCGCTCCCCGGCGCACGCAGGACCGTGGCGCCCGGCGAGTACACCGTCGCCGCCGTCGTCGCGGTCTCCCAGGACGGCGCCCAGGCCGCGTACTTCGCGGGCAAGGACGGCGTGCTCACGATCTGGGAGGCGGCCACCGGCAGGGCTCATGAGATTCCCGCGGTGACGTGGCCGGACGACCTCCAGATGAACGCGCTGACCCTCGCCCCGGGCGGCCGGTTCGTCGGCATACGCGGCGTGAACGCCGCCGAGTGGGAGATCGAGCGGGTCGTCGACACGACCAGCGGAAAGGTCTTCACCCTGCCGAGGGGATACCAGTCCTGGGACTTCAGCCCGGACGGGAAGCGCATGATGGCCGGTGACAACCGGACGGCGGTGCTGTACGCGACCGGCACGTGGTCGGTGAAGTTGCGGCGGTCCGTCTACATGCGGGGCGACCTCGCCCCCGACGGCGTCACGGTGGCCTCGCCGAAGTGGACGAAGACCGGCGGCACCGTCAAGAATGTGATCCTCACCCGCAACCTGGCCACGGCGAAGAAGAGCAGCATCCCCATCCGGCTCCACGCGGGCGAGGAGGCCCTGAAGGCGCGCTGGGACAGGGCGGGCCACCTCGACGTCCTGACCCGGTCCGACCGTCACGTGCACGGCGACCTGCGCCGGACGCACACCTGGTATCGGGTGAACCGCGCCACGCACCAGTTGCGCCGGCTCGACTCCTTCGTCATCCCGTCCTCGGTGGGCGGCTACGTCCTGGCCGGCTGACGGCTCGGACTGGCCGCCGGCGGACGACGGGCCGACCTCGGCGCCCGGCGCGAGCCGCGGCCATCAGCGGGGCCGGGTGAGCGGCGTGGTGCCCAGGCGGGCGTGGATCCGGGCGGCCTCCTCGGTCTCGCCCAGGACTTCGAGTGACCTGGCCTCGTCGAAGGCGATGCCCAGACGGCGAGCGGCGGCCAGGGCATGTCCGGCGGCCCGCCGGGCCCTCGGCCGCCGACCGGCCGCCTCGTGCGTCAGCGCCGCGGCCCAGCCCATGCGGGCCGCCGCCGACGGGGTACGGCGAGCCAGCCGGGACATGTGGCGCAGCACTGTCCGGACGGCCGGGTCGTCCGCCTCCAGCGCCCAGAGCACCTCGGCCAGCCCCGCCCACGCCTCGAGGGTGCCCCGGAGCGGCATGTCCGGCCGGTCCGCCGTACGCAGTGCGTCGTCCAGGGCCGGGCGGGCGGCGGGCGCGTCGTCGCCGAGCAGGTGGAACCGGGCCTGTGCGACGCCGAGCCGCAGCCGCTGGATCGCCGGGATCTTGGCGCCGGCCCGGGCGAAGTGGTCCTCGCCGAGCGCGGGCAACGCCCGTGTCGCCTCCTCGGCGGCCTTGATGACCGTGCTCACGTCGGCCAGGTCATGATCGGCGAGCCGCAGCAGCGCCTCCGCCTGCCCGGTCAGGCCCCAGTAGCCGGACAGGGTCGCGCCCATGCGCGTGACCGACGTCTCGGCCACCGCCGCCATCAGCGGCGCGGCGGCCGCGTAGCACCCCCGCTGGATCTCCAGATCGGCCAGCAGCCCGAGGCAGTGCTCCGCGAGCCGGGGGTCGGCGGGATGACGCCGGGCCAGCGTGAGGACCCGCCGCGCGGCGGTGAACCGTCCCTCCGCCGTGAGCCGCAGTCCGCGTGCGAGACGGGCGCGGGAGACCGCCACCGGGTCCGGCACCGCGGCGATCTGCTCGTCGGCCAGGCGGCCGTAGTGCCGGGCCGCCGCCTCCGACCCGGCGAGGGCGGCCACGACGGCGAAGTTGGCGTACGCCTCGGCGCGTTCGACCGGACCGCCCGCCCGCTCCGCCGCGTCGAGGTGACGCACCACGCTGAGCAGCATCGTGTCCTGCTCCTGCCGGTGATAGCCGAGCTCGGCGAGGACGGACAGGGTGTGCGCGGCCTCGGCGGCGAGTTCGCGCGCCGGTTCCCGCCGGGCGCGTCCGTTGAGCGGAGTGGTGCGACGGACCACCTGCCGTGCCAGCCCTCCGGCCACCGCGCCCGCCTTTCCGGTCCAGGACGACGGCAGGGGCCGGTCGGCGACCGACAGCGCTCTGCTGAAGGCCGTCAGGCTCTGCGCGCCGCGCTCGAACTGGAAGTGCGCCGTCCCCGCGAGCCGGTGCCACCGCGCAAACGCCGCCCGGTCGTCCGACCGTACGGCCGCGATCATGTCGGAGGCCACGGACAGCGCCTCGGCGTAGCAGTGCCTGCGCAGGCACAGCGTCCAGTAGCTCTCCGCGAAGGCCGCCCGATCCTGGTCGGTCAGCCGGTGGACGGCATGCCGCCAGGCCTGTCGGACGTCGTCGATCTCCGGCTCGATCTCGTGGAGCACGGACGGGTCGGCGTGATCGCGGAGCCTGGCCGTTCGGTCCCGGAGAAATCGGGCGTACCAGGCGGTGTGGCGGGCCCGGGCCGACTCGTCGGCGAGGCGTGCGACCGCGTACTGCCGTACGAGCTCGTGGACGCGGTGCCGGCCGTCGTGGTCGCGGCGCACCAGGGAGTGATCGACGAGCCTCGCGATGACCAGGGCCGTGGTGTCCGCGACCTCGATCCCGGCGGCGAGCGTGAACCCGCCGGCGAACACGGAGACGGCGGCCAGCGCCCGCTGCTCCACGGCGGTGAGAAGCCGCCAGGAGGTGTCGAAGACCTCCTTCATGCTGGCGTGCCTGGTGGCCGCCGCCGGTTGCGGATGCACCAGGAGGTCCGCCGGGGCACGCGTGGTGCGGGGCACGGAACCGGCCGGGTCGAGGTGCTCCGCGATCTCCTCGCAGGTCATCGCCCGGGTCAGCGTCGCGGCCAGCTCGACGGCGAGGGGCAGCCCGCCGACCGCCCGGCAGACGCGGTCGAGCGCGTGCGTGCCCGGGGCGATGTCCGGCACCAGGGCTCTGGCGCGTTCCAACAGCAGCGCTCGCGCCGGGGCGCCGCACAGCGCGGGCACCTCGTGGACGTGCTCGGCGCAGATGCCCATCCTGCGCCGCGAGGTCGCCAGGATCCGCACGGCGGGCGCGGCCGACAGGATCGCCCCCGCCAGCGGCGCCACGCTGGGCAGGTGCTCCAGGTTGTCCAGCACCAGGATCAGGTTGCGGCGGCGTACGGCGGCGAGCAGCAGGTCGCGGGCGGGTCGCGGTGGCGTCAGGTCGACGCCGGCGGCCTCCGCCAGGGTCGTCGCGACCACGTCCACATCGTTCACCTCGCCGTTCACCTCGCCGTCCGCTCCGCCGGCGGTCGTCCGCGCCGTGGAGTGGTGCGACCGCACTGAGGCGAACGAGACGAACAGCACCTCGTCGTCGAGTCGTTCGGCGACGGCGATGGCCAGTCTCGTCTTGCCCACGCCGCCCGGACCGGTCAGCGTGAGCAACCGCACCTCCCGGTCCCGCAGCTTCGCGCAGACGTTCTCGATCTCGGCCTCGCGGCCGATCAACCGGGTCAGCGGCCGGGGCAGCCGCCGCGTGGCCGCACCACCCCGCGGACCCTCGCGGGGCGGCGCGGCGACCCGCGCACCGCGAGCCGGGTGAGCCGGCGGCCCACCGAGCGTGATCCGCTGCCGGAGCGCCTGGGTGCGGGGATCGGGTGCGACGCCGAGCTCGCGGTCCAGACTCCGGCGGCATGCCTCGTACTGCGCCAGGGCGCCCGCGCGGTTGCCCGTGGCCGACATGATCTCGATGATCAGCTGGTGGGCGCTCTCGTCCAGCCCGTCGACGGCGAGGACCCGGCGCGCCAGCCGTACGGCGCCGTCGCGGTCGCCCCGGTTCCAGGCCGCCCGCGCCCGCTCGCCGAGCGCCTGCGTCGCGGCGTGCCCGGCCTGCCGCCGGCGTTCGGCGACCCAGTCGTCGAAGGCGGGGGCGTCCGCTATCACGAGGCCGTCCAGGAAGCCGCCCCGGTAGTCCGTGGGCACCGAACCGTTCTCGACCAGGTCCTCCCAGTCCAGCGAGTACGGACGGTCGCGGTCGAAGGCGACGTGGGTCCGGTCGACGACCAGGTGACTCCCCGCGGCCCGGCGCAGTTCCACCAGGGCGAGCCGGAGGCTCGCGCGTGCGTTCGCCTCCGCGCGATCACCCCACAGCAGCCCGGCGAGGGCCGATCTCGTCTGCGGTGTGCCCTCGACCGCCAGGTAGAACAGCGCGGCCTTCGCCTTCGCCGATCGCACGGGCACGGCGGAGCCGTCCCCGGCCGTCAGAGACGAGGTTTTGAGCACGCGCACATGCAACTCGTCCATCCGCGACCCCCGTCGGCGTGACCCCGTGCGAGTGGCCCGATGGTATATGCGTTTCAAGGTCACTTATAGCCATTGATGGCGAAAAGGCAGTGCCCTCGGAAAGGCGCCGTATAAAGAGCGACCGTGTATTTCGGCCACGGGTCACCGGATAACCGCTAGGAGAACCAGTTGGCGCCGAGTTCCTCGATCGTCCTGCCGTCCTTGGGCACCAGAAGCGCCTCGCTCAGCACCTGGTCGACGTGCTCGGTGTCGTTGACCAGCCGCGGCCCGGGCACCCGCCGGCCCCAGTGGATCGGGGTCGCGACGGCCGGTTTGAAGGACCGCCCGGGGTAGCGGAGGAATCCGAGCACGGCTTTACGGTCTCCGGCGTCGCCGCACCGCCCTAGGGGTGCAGCTCCAGCGAGATGTGCGGGGACAGCGCGCGGAGGAAGTCGGGGGCGTCGAAGATCTCGCCGGCGGAGGCGACGCCGTCGGTCCTGGTCCGTCCGGTGAGGATGCGATCGACCGCCTCCACCGCGAGCGGCGCGGTGACGGCGTAGATGTCCTGGCCGGTCGCCACGGCGCGCCGTTCGGCCCCACCGGAGCGCACGACGACGTCGACGAGGAAGGTTTGCGCGGATCGCCCGTGCCGGTCCACCGGGGCGGGCGCCGGGGTGTCCGGGGCCGACAGGTCCCTGGCCGCCTCGACCGTCATGTAGGTGCGCACGTCGGGGATGGACAGGTGGCTGGGAATGGTGACGACGTCGGCCATCGTGAACTCCCCGATGACGGCCCGAGGCCCCATCGGGCCGGGGAAGGGCCACTCCAGGGTCGGCAGGTCGTCGTGGTGATACTCCAGCTGGCCGTTCCTGTAACGGACGCGCCGGCCGGCGCGCCGCTGCCCGGAGACCGTGCCCGACGCGCGTGTCCCGGCGGTGGGGTGCCAACTGCTCAGCCCGTACGCGACGTGCGCCTCGTCGGCCGCGCTCCAGTCGCCCATCGCGGCGGTCGCCAGCAGGTCGCCGAGGCCGCCGTAGAAGGCCATCGCGGGCACGACCACCGCTCCCGCGGCGCGGGCGCGGTCCGTGAAGTGCCGGAAGGTGTCGGCGTTGGCCTCGATCTCGGCCGCCACGTCCACGTACGGGATCCCCGCGCGCAGTGCGGCCTCGATGACGGGCGCGGCCGTCGTGGCGAAGGGGCCGGCACAGTTGATCACCGCCGCCGCGCCTGCCAGCGCGCGGTCGAGCGAGGCGGGGTCGTCGACCGACGCCGGGCGGGCCTCCAGCCCGAATTCGGACGCCAGCTTCATGAGCTTGTCGGCGTCGCGCCCGGACGGAACCGGTACGAACCCGCGCTCGAGCAGCTCCGCCACCACGAACCGCCCGGTGTGCCCGTACGCGCCGAACACCGCCACCGTGAGCCCCGATCCCATGGGGTTCTCCTTCTATCCGAATCGTCTGCCGCGATCTGTTGTGACCAATCCTGGCGATCGCGGGCATCTCACCGTGAGTGTCTGGAACGCCATCACTCGTACAATTTCGGACGTGATCGATGTCGCGCTGGCCGCCACCGACGGAATGCTGCACTTCGAGCTGTCCCTGGCGTACGAGGTCTTCGGGACCGACCCCGGCCTGGCCGATCCCTGGTACGGCCTCGTCGTCTGCGGGCCGGGCGCCGTACGGGCCGGGCGGTTCCTGCTGGAGCCCGATTACGGCCTCGACCGGCTCCGGCAGGCCCACACCGTGATCGTCCCGGGGTGGGCGGACGTCGACGTCGACCCGCCCGCCGGCCTGGTCGACGCGGTGCGCGCGGCCCACGAGGCGGGCGCGCGCGTGGCCTCCCTCTGCACGGGGGCGTTCGTGCTGGCCGCCGCCGGCCTGCTGGACGGGAAGCGGGCGACGACCCACTGGGCGCACACCCGCGACCTGGCCACCCGCTACCCCCAGGTGCAGGTGGACCCGGACGTCCTGTACGTGGACAGCGGCAGCGTGCTCACGTCCGCGGGCAAGGCCGCGGCCATGGACCTGTGCCTGCACCTCGTCCGCCTCGACCACGGTTCGTCGGTCGCCAACGCGGTCGCCCGCCGCCTGGTCGTGCCCCCGCACCGGGACGGCGGCCAGTCGCAGTTCCTCACCACGCCGGTGCCGGCCCCGGGCAACCACCCGCTCGCCGATCTGTTCCCCTGGGTGATCGAACGCCTGGACCGGCCGCTGACCGTGGAGGACCTGGCCCGCCGGGCGCGGATGAGCTCGCGCAACCTCAACCGCCACTTCAGGTCGGTGACCGGCACCACCCCGCTGCAATGGCTGCTGACCCAGCGGATCCGCCATGCCCAGGAACTGCTGGAGACCACGGACGACGGCATCGACACCATCGCGGAGGCCACCGGCATGGGTACCGCCACGACGCTGCGCCGGCACTTCAACCGCACGGTGGGCGTGCCTCCGGACACCTACCGCCGTACCTTCCGCTCGCGAACCCGCCCCTGAGGTCCCGGCGACAGGGACCTCCCACGACGACTCCGGAACATAGTTCGGTAGGGTGGGGTGTGGGCGTGACCGGGTTCTGGGAATTCCTCAACCGAAGGGTGCGGCCGTAAAAACCTGGAGGTTTGCACCTAAGCTACCGATGGGTAACATACCGCCTGGGGGGACCAGGGTCATCTCGACACCCGGGCCACCTGCACAGGCGCGCCCGCGAGCACCTGGCAGTCTTGCATCACGTGCGCGTACCCCGCGCCACGTACCGAGAACCGCGGCGTCAGCCGTACGGAAAGGGGAGGTCGGCCACCGGCCATGAACATCGTCGTCTGCGTGAAGCAGGTCCCCGACACGGCGACCGAGCGCAAGCTGAGGTCCGATGACAAGACGCTCGACCGCGACGCCGCCGACGGCGTCGTGAACGAGCTCGACGAGTACGCGGTCGAGGAGGCGCTGCGGCTCAAGGAGGCCCATGGAGGCGAGGTAACCGTCCTCAGCATGGGCCCCGCCAAGGCGACCGAGACCATCCGCAAGGCCCTGGCGATGGGCGCCGACAAGGCGGTGCACCTGCACGACGACGCGCTGCACGGCTCGGACGCCCTCGGCACCTCCTACGCCATCTCCCAGGCCCTGAAGAAGATCGGCTACGACCTGGTCATCCTGGGTTCCGAGTCGACCGACGCCCGCACCGGCATGCTCGCCGCGATGCTGGCCGAGCGGCTCGGCGCCCCGCAGCTCACGCTCGCCAGCAAGGTCGAGGTCGAGGGCACCTCGATCCGGGTCGAGCGGATCACCGACTACGGCTACGACAAGGTCGAGGCGTCGCTGCCCGCCGTCGTGTCCGTGGTCGAGAAGATCAACGAGCCGCGCTACCCGTCGTTCAAGGGCATCATGGCCGCCAAGAAGAAGCCCGTCGAGACGCTCGGCGTCGCCGACGCGGAGATCGCGGCCGACCAGGTGGGCCTGGCGAGCTCGTGGAGCGAGGTCGTCGAGTTCGCCGCCGCCCCGCCGCGTGCCGCGGGCACCGTGATCAAGGACGAGGGCGACGGCGGGGCCAAGGCCGCCGAGTTCCTCGCGTCGAAGAAGTTCATCTGAGGGGCCCCGTGATGAGTGAGATTCTGGTTCTCGTCGAGCACGTCGACGGTGACGTCAAGAAGGTCACCCTCGAACTGCTGACCCTGGCCCGGTCGCTGGGCACGCCGGCCGCCGTATGGGCCGGCCCCGGCTACTCCGACGCCGCGAAGGCCAGGCTGGCCGAGTACGGCGCCGAGAAGATCTACGTGGCGGCGGCCGACGAGATCGGCGACTACGTGGCGGCGCCCAAGGCCGAGGTGCTGGCGCACCTGGTGACCGAGCGCTCCCCGGCCGCGGTCTTCGTCGCCGCGACCGGTGAGGGCAAGGAGATCGCCGGCCGCCTCGCGATCAAGACGGACTCCGGTGTGATCTCGGACGCGGTGGGCGTCGGCGAGGGCTTCGTCGCCGAGCAGTCCATCTTCGGCGGCGGCGTCAACGTCCACAGCCGTGTGACCAAGGGCACGCCGATCATCACGGTCCGCCCGAACAGCACCGCCCCCGTCGCCGCCGCCGCGGCCGGCGCCGAGGAGAAGGTGGAGGTCGCGCTGTCGGACGCCGCCCGCGCGGCCAGGATCGTCGAGCGGGTCGTCCAGGAGAAGGGCGCCCGTCCCGAGCTCACCGAGGCCGCGATCGTGGTCTCCGGCGGCCGGGGTGTGGGCTCGGGCGAGAACTTCGCGATCATCGAGAAGCTCGCCGACGCGCTCGGCGCGGCCGTGGGCGCCTCGCGGGCCGCGACCGACGCCGGCTGGTACCCGCACCAGTTCCAGGTCGGGCAGACGGGCAAGACCGTGTCCCCGCAGCTCTACATCGCGGCCGGCATCTCCGGCGCCATCCAGCACCGGGCCGGCATGCAGACCTCCAAGACCATCGTCGTGATCAACAAGGACGCCGAGGCGCCCCTGTTCGAGATCGCCGACTTCGGTGTCGTGGGCGACCTGTTCCAGGTCGTGCCGCAGCTCACCGAGGAGATCGACAAGCGCAAGTGACGCGTCCGGCCCGTGCCGTGGGTCCACACGGCACGGGCCGGAGGCTCGTCGACGGCGCCCGCCGGGTCAGGTCACCCGGCGGGCGCCGTCGGATCAGGCCTGAGCATCGCCCACGCGTCAGGCGGCCGCGCGGAGGGGGGTCTCCTCGTCTCCCGCCCGGACCGGCAGCGGGACGATCTCCGTACGGGACGCGGGCAGCAGCCGTGCGGCCACGGCGATGACGACGCCGAGGACGACCGCCACGCCCATCGCCGCCCGCAGCGACGCCGCGCTGGACAGGAAGCCGATCATCACGGGACCGAGCAGCAGGCCCGCGTAGCCCATGGCGCTCGCCTGCGCGATCGCCGGGCCGGGCTCGGGCGTAGCGGTTCCCGCCAGCGACAGCGCCATCGGCGAGATGGTCGCCACCGACAGTCCGATGAAGAACAGCCCGGCCACGGCCGCCACGGTCACCGGCGCGGCGATGACCGCGAGGAACGCGAGCGCGGTGGCGGCGCCGGAGAACATGACCAGCCCGCGGGCGCCGTAGCGGCCGCGCAGCCGATCGCCGGCCAGCCGGGCGAGCAGCATGCCCGCCTCGAACACCGGATAGCCGAGCGCGGCGACCGCCTCGGAGGCGTGCAGCGTGCCGATCAGGTACAGGCCGTTCCAGTCGGCGACGACGCCTTCCACCATGAAGGCGGCGAAGGTGATCGCACCGAGCAGGTAGACGACCCCGGGGAGCCTGCGCCGGGAGCGGGCGGACGACGCGGCGCCGGCCGTCCGCTGCGCGGCATCGGGCAGGTGCATGCGGCTGAGGGCCAGCGCGGCGGGCACCGACACCAGGGCGACGACCAGGATGTGGGCGGTGAGGGACAGCCCCAGGGCGATGGCCGCCGTGCCGAGCAGTCCCGCCGAGATCGCGCCCACGCACCATCCCGCGTGCATGCCGCTCATGATCGGCCGGCCGTACGCGCGCTCGACGGCCGAGCCCTGGGCGTTCATGCCGACGTCGACCGCGCCGAAGGCCATGCCGAACAACGCGGCGGCCACGGCCAGCACGGGGAGGGACGGCGCGAACGCGACGAGGACCAGTGACGCCGCGCACAGAGGGGCGGCCGCGCGCAGGACGCCGCGGCTGCCGAACCTGGCCAGGACGACGCGCATGAGCTGCATGGTGAGCAGCGCGCCGAGCCCCCAGCTGAGCAGGGTGAGCCCGACCGACGACTCCGGCAGGCGGAGCCGGTCGGCCAGCGCCGGGAGGCGCACGGTGAAAGTTCCACACATCAGGCCGGCCAGGACGAAGGTGAGGACTGCCCCGTGACGGGCCTTCCTCAAAGCGCGGGTCATCACAGCTTCCTTTCCAGGTGTGTCAAGTGGGTTTCCGAGCCCGGATTTACGGGCAGACACCAGCAGGTCGCCCTTTCACGGCAAGGCCGGAAGGAAGGGCGACCACCAAATGGGTGTTCAGGGGCTCACAAGCCGCGCTACAACAGGGCGAGCAGCCTGGCGCGGATCGCGGCGTAGTCGATGATCGCCGCACAGTGGGTGGCGACCTCCCAGACGCCCTCACAGGCCAGCCGTACGACCTGGGACGCCAGGGGATCGGGCTCGTCGTCCAGGCCGTCCCGCATCCAGCGGGCCATCGCCCCGCGCAGCGGCGCGAGCAGTTCGGGATCGCCGGCCGCGCCCGTGACCACGGCCCATCGTCGCAGCCGGCCGGTCTCCACGGCCTCGAACGTCGCGGCGAGGTACGCCCGGGTGTAGGTGCTCTCCGACTGCGCCTCGATCAGCGCGTCGAAGTCGGCGATCAGGCGCTCGATCATGCCTTTGACGAGCGCTTCCTTGCTGGCGAAGTGGTAGAGGAGGCCGCCCTTGCTGACGCCGGCGCGCTCGGCCACCGCCGCCAGGGTCAGGGCCTGGGCGCCCTGGTCCTGGAGCAGGCCCTCGGCCGCGTCCAGCAGTTCGTCCCTCCTCATGCCGCCTACTGTACCGTCTGGACGGTTCAGCCGCGACACGTTATCGGTGTCCTCCCTCTACCCGGATACGCTTGGTGGGCTGAATACGTGTCAGGGAGGGGTCGTGGGAACTGCGTATCTGGACCATGCCTCGACCACGCCGATGCTGCCCGAGGCGATCCAGGCGATGACGGCCCAGCTCGGGGAGGTCGGCAATCCCTCGTCCCTGCACGCGGCCGGCCGCCGTGCCCGGCGGGTCGTCGAGGAGTCGCGCGAGACCATCGCCTGCGCGCTCGGCGCCCGCCCGAGCGAGGTCGTGTTCACGGCCGGTGGCACCGAGGCCGACAACCTCGCCATCAAGGGCCTCTACTGGGCGAGGAAGCGGCCCAGGATCCTGATCAGCTCGGTCGAGCACCACGCCGCCCTCGACCCCGCCCACTGGCTCGGCGACAACCACGGCGCCCGCGTCGAGCTGCTGGAGGTGGACGAGCAGGGCCGGGTGCATCCGGAGACGCTGCGCGAGGCCATCGCCCGCGACCCGGACGACGTGGCGCTCGTGAGCGTCATGTGGGCCAACAACGAGGTGGGCACCGTGCAGCCGGTGCGCGTGCTGGCCGCCATCGCGCACGAGTACGGCATCCCCTTCCACACCGACGCCGTGCAGGCGGTGGGCCAGCTCCCGGTCTCGTTCGCCGAGTCCGGCGTGGACGCCATGACCGTCTCCGGCCACAAGGTCGGCGGTCCCGTGGGCGTGGGTGCGCTGCTGCTGGCCCGCGGCGTCGACCCGGTTCCGGTCCTGCACGGCGGCGGGCAGGAACGCGACATCCGCTCCGGCACCCTCGACGCGCCGGCCATCGCCGGGTTCGCGGCGGCGGTCGAGACGGCCGTCGCGCGGCAGCCCGCCACGGCCGAGCGGCTGTCGGCGCTCCGCGACGACCTGATCGAGCGCGTACGGCGGGCCGTGCCCGACGTGGTGCTGAACGGCGACCCGGTGAACCGGCTGCCGGGCAACGCCCACTTCTCGTTCCCCGGCTGTGAGGGGGACGCCCTGCTCATGCTCCTCGACGCCAAGGGCGTGGAGTGCTCCACCGGTTCGGCCTGCTCCGCGGGGGTGGCCCAGCCGTCCCACGTGCTGCTGGCGATGGGCCAGGACGGCGTGCGGGCCCGTGGCTCGCTGCGCTTCTCCCTCGGTCACACGTCCGTGGAGGAGGACGTCGACCGGGTCGCGGACGTCATCGGGCACGTCGTCGAGCGCGCCCGGCGTGCCGGTCTGTCATAACCCGCCCGCCGCGCCGCGGGCCTACTGCGCGTACGCCTACCAGGCCGTACGGCGCAGCAGCGCCCGCTGCAGGCGGAGGACCGCCCGGGTGCGCCGCGACGCGCGCAGCCGCCCCAGGCGGGCTTGGAGCCGGTCGCCCAGCTCGACGAGCAGTTCCTCGTCCGCGAAGCGCTCGATCTCCGGGAACATCTGCCGCTCCTCGTCCAGATGGGCGTGCGACTCCAGCACGTCGCGCAGCGCGTCCAGCTCCCGGTCGAACCGCTCGGTCCGCGGGTCGGCGCGCACCAGCGCCGCGAGCTGGTCGGTGAGCTGGCGGTGCTCGGACCAGGCCGCGGCGAGGGCCGGGGTGACGTCGCGCAGGGCGGGATAGAAGATCGCCTCCTCGATCCGCTCGTGCATCCACAGCTCGTCGAACAGTTCGCCGGTGAGCGCGCGCCGCCGTCCGAGCTGGGAACGCGGCGTCTCCCGCAGGCGCCGTATGAGCCCCCGCACCACCTCGTGGTGCTCCACGAGCACCCGTGTCGCCGTCTTCCGCCCCTGTCCGGCCGGCACTCCCGGGGCCTCCGTGAGCACCTGCGACCTCCTCCTCACGGCTGCACCTCCTGCTGGTGGGCCAGCGCGCTCCCGGGCGGCGCGGTGGCCACGGCCGGCGCCCTGCGCACCTCGATCCACCCGTCGCGTACGCGGGTCTGGAAGCACGGCGCGGGTGCGGTGGCGGGGCCGTTCAGGCTCTCCCCGCTGGACAGCTCGAACCGGGAGCCGTGCCAGGGGCAGGTGAGGGAGCCGTCCCTGAGCCAGCCCTGGGACAGCGGGCCGCCCAGATGCGGGCAGGCGTTCTCCAGGGCGTGGATGCGGCCCTCCGCGCGGACCAGGACGATCCACGGCCCCGGCCCGCGCCCGGTGCGGGCTTCTGTCGGGCAGGTCGCGCTCGGCCATCACGCGGGTGAAGTGGCGGGGTTCGAGCCTCTCGTCCGTATGGTCGACCCCGATCCGATGACGGTAGACGAGCGTGCCGCCCAGGAAGGCGCTCGTCATGATCACGGGATAGCCGAGCAGGGCGGCGAGCAGCCCGCGCAGGTGGTGTCCCCGGCCCCGCTGCCACCACGACACCCCGTACAGGCCGAGGGCGAGCGTGTTGAGCGTGCCGTGGACCATCCCGACGCGCCGCGCGTCGTCATGCGTGTGCTGCCAGTCGTGCAGGCCGGTCACCGCCGCGGCCAGCGCTCCGGCGATGCCGACTCCCACGGCCGCGCGCGCCGCCCGCCTCTGCCCGGTGAGGTCGAGGACCAGCGCCGTCGTCCAGCAGCCGATGGGGAGATCGGTGAACACCGGATGGAGGGGGTGCCCCAGCCAGACGCCGTGCAGGACGCCGCGGGCGCGCCCCCCGGTGATCCCGAGGAGGTTCTCCGTGAACGTGAGGCCCTGTTCGAGCCGGTGACCCGGCCGGTCGAGGCGGCCGTCACCCTCGATCGCGTTCGGCAGCCGGTCCAGTGCGCGCTGAGCCATGTCCGAACCCCAATCCGGCCCGCGGCCTGCGGGAACGGGCGGAACGCGGGCGCACGCCCGCGCGGTGCTCCTGCGACGTGCCCGCTCCGTATGCGGTGAAACGCGTCGAATATCCGGTTCAGGTCAGGAAGGGGGCCACCGCGCTCCAGGAAGGGTCCTCGGCCACGTCGACGCGGGCGTGCCCCTCCTTCCACTCGGCGGCGATCTCCTCGACCACGGGCGGCACGGCCGCCGAGGGATCGGCGTACACGTGCAGCACCCGGCTGCGGTCGGCGCTCATGTGGGCCGTCAGCACGGCCGAGCCGGCCTCGGCCAGCCGGCCGGTCAGCCGCTCCTCGAAGTCGCGCAGCGCGTCCAGGGAGGCCCCCGCCGGCAGCCCGTCGCCGTCGGCCTCGCGGTACGGCAGCGTGACGGCGATGTGCTGGTCGAACAGCGGGAAGTCCACGGGCCTGAGGGGATAGCGGGCGGCGGCGGTCAGCCGGCCGCCGGTCGCGGTGCGGCCTTCGAGCAGCGCCCACTGCTCCTCCTTGAAGCCCTCCGCCACGTCGGCGACGACGGAGGGCAGGTGGACCGCGGGGAGGGCGTCGATCGGCTCGAACTCCGCGGCCACGATCTCGCCCAGCCACCGGGCCACCTCGTCCTCGCCCAGCAGCCAGTCGAGCGCGAGGAAGGTCGCCTCCGTCCGCGTGTCGTCGTCGACGTCGGGGAAGATCGGGTGGAAGGCGGTCACGTCCACGCGCGGCGTGCCGGGCGGCACGCGCAGCGCCACCACCAGCCGGTCGAGCCCGAACTCCCGCCCGCCGACGTCGACCGTCAGGTCCGCGGCCTGCGGATTCGCCTGCCGCGACGGATAGAACTCCCACATGGCGTCCGCCGGCGGCGCGGCCAGGGCCCACCGGTGGGCGAGCGGCCGCAGCTCCGGGTCGTTCGACGCGCTGACCACCAGGGCGTGCACGGCCATGCGGCCGGGGGCGATCTCCCAGACGAGGGAGGGATGGAGTGCGGTGACGGCGGGGCCGATCATCTCGGCCAGGGCCTCCGGGTCCTCCGCCTCGACGTACGCGTCGATCTGGGGACGGGCCTGGTCCCACCAGGTCCAGAACTCCGCGATGGCCTCGGCGGGGTCGGCGGACTCGCTCTTGCGCCCGAACAGTCGCATGACCCCGCATCCTCCCAGCCCGCCCGCCCCGATGCCAACGCGGGCGCGCTCCCGCGGGGGGTAACCTCGATGTGTTATGGGTCCCACAGGAAAGCTTCGTGTCCTCGCCGCCATGTCGGGCGGGGTCGACTCCGCGGTGGCCGCCGCCCGGATCGCCGAGGCGGGGCACGACGTGACCGGCGTCCATCTGGCGCTGTCGTCCAACCCGCAGTCCTACCGCACCGGCGCGCGCGGGTGCTGCACGCTGGAGGACGCCCGCGACGCCCGCCGGGCCGCCGACGTCATCGGCATCCCCTTCTACGTGTGGGACATGGCCGAACGGTTCCACCGCGACGTGGTCGAGGACTTCGTCAGCGAGTACGCCGCCGGCCGCACCCCGAACCCCTGCCTGCGGTGCAACGAGAAGATCAAGTTCGAGGCGGTGCTCGACAAGGCGCTCGCGCTCGGCTTCGACGCCGTCGCCACCGGCCATCACGCGCGGCTGGAGGACGGTGTGCTCCGGCGCAGCGTCGACGAGGCCAAGGACCAGTCGTACGTGCTGGGGGTGCTCACCCGCGAGCAGCTCGCGCACGCGATCTTCCCGCTCGGCGGCTCGACCAAGGCGCAGGTGCGCGAGGAGGCCGCGCGGCGCGGGCTGACCGTCGCCGACAAGCCCGACAGCCACGACATCTGCTTCATCGCCGACGGCGACACCCGGGCGTTCCTCGCCGAGCGCCTCGGCGCGTCGGAGGGGCCGATCGTCGACGCGCTCACCGGCCGGGTGGTCGGCAGCCACCAGGGGGCGTACGGCTTCACGGTCGGGCAGCGCAAGGGACTGCACATCGACCGGCCGGCCGCCGACGGCAGGCCGCGTTACGTGCTGTCGATCGAGCCGGTGTCCAACACGGTCACGGTCGGTCCGCGCGCCTCCCTGGAGGTGACCTCCATCGCGGCGGAGCGGCCGGTGTGGAACGGGCCGCTGCCGGAGCCGTACGAGCCGATCACCTGCACCGTGCAGCTGCGGGCGCACGGCGAGGTGTACGGCTGCCGCGCCCAGGTGTCCGGCGGCGAGCTGCACATCCAGCTCGACCGCCCGGCGACCGGCGTCGCGGCGGGCCAGGGCGCCGTCCTGTACGACGGCGACGTCGTCATCGGCTCCGCCACGATCGCCTCGGCCGGCTGAACTACGAGAGCTCGACGGACTCCCCGACCGGGATCCGGCGGAAGTCGGCCTTCTGCTTTCCGGCCTCCATGCCGAGCCAGTTGTCGATCAGGGTCGCGCCGATGTCGTTCACGAGCCCGTCGTGGGTCGAGTAGGCCCGCGCGGGACGGACGTAGCGCAAATACATGATCATCTCCGCCCCCTTGAGCCACGGCGCGTTGGTCGGCACGAGCAGTGTGGGGACCTCGGCGCCCGGCGGCGTGAGGGCGTCACCGGGGTAGAACACCTCGTCGTCCACGAAGAAGCCGACGTTCTGCACGGGCGGCACGTCGGGAAGGTTGAGCGCGTGCCACTCGCCGACCGCCCGCACGTGGAACCCCGCCGTGTCGAAGGCGTCTCCCTGGGTGACGACCTGGACCTTCGCCGGGACCTGACCGAGCTGGTCGGCGACGGCCTGGCAGGTGTACACCTCCAGGTCCGGGCTCGCGTCCTTGAACAGATTCACGTCCACGTGGTCGAAGTGCTCGTGCGTGATCAGCACGGCGTCCGCGCCGTCGAGGAGCCCTGTGCCGCTGAACGCGCCGGGATCGATGACCAGGGTCCGGCCGTCCTTCTCCAGCCGCCAGCACGCGTGACCGAGTTTGGTGAGTTTCATAGTCCTTAAGCTAGTCACCGTGAGTGAGTATCCGTGGAGCGAGGCCACGGCAACCGGGGTGGGGTCCTATCCGGGCGAGGACCATCTGGAGGCGGTCAGGACGGCCTTCGGCGAACTTCCCATGCCCTACCTGCCCGAGCTGCCCGCCCGGGGCGTCGGCGCCGACATGATCGGGCGTACGGCGTCCCTGCTGGTCGAGCTGCCCGTGGAGGTGCAGCCGTCCGGCTGGCGGCTCAGCGACAGGCCGGGACGGGATTTCAAACGGGCCAGGGACCACCTCACCCGCGACCTGGACGGGCTGGAGGAGGTCTCGCAGGGCTACGAGGGGCCGTTCAAGATCCAGGCGTGCGGGCCGTGGACGCTCGCCGGGGCGATCGAGCTCAGGCACGGCGACAAGGTGCTCGCCGACGCGGGAGCCGTACGCGACCTGACCGAGTCGCTGGCCGAGGGCCTTGCGCAGCACGTGGCGGAGGTCCGGCGCCGGATCCCGGGAGCCGAGCTCGTCGTCCAGATCGACGAGCCGGGGCTGCCGGGGGTGCTCGCGGGCACGGTGCCGACCGCGTCCGGCTTCGGGCGGCTGCGCGCCGTGGAGTCCCCGATCGCGGCCGAACGGCTGAAGACCGTGCTCTCCGCGCTCGGGCCCGCCTTCCCGGTCGTCCATTGCTGCGCGCCGGGCGTGCCGTACGACGTCATCCGTACGGCGGGGGCGCGGGGCGTGTCCGTGGACGCCGCGCTGCTGCGCCGCCGCGACGAGGACGCCATCGGGGAGACGATCGAGAAGGGGCTCGCGTTGTTCCTCGGCGTCGTGCCGGGGACCGACTCCCGGCTCGCCGACGTCGGCGTGGTGGCCAAGCCGGCGGTGGAGCTGTGGCGGCGGCTCGGCTTCGCACCGGCGAGGCTCGCCGCGCAGGTCGTGCTCACTCCCGCGTGCGGCCTGGCCGGAGCCTCTCCGGCGTACGCCAGGGCGGCGCTGGCCCGATGCCGGGAGGCGGCCCTGGTGCTGCGTGAGGACCCCGGCGAGTGAGGCCGGTGCGTGCGCGCGGCGTGTGCGTGCGCCGGGCTTGCGGGCGCCGGGCTTGCGTGCGCCGGGCTTGCGGGCGCGGGGAGTGAGGGCGGAAGCGGGGCCGCCACGAGCGATCCAAGCGGCCTCCCAGCTCATCCCCAAGTGATTCACAAGCCTTGTCACGTATCTCTTGACGTGCTGGAAGTTCGGACGTTCAGGAGAAGACCCCATGCGAAGCGCCGCGCGCCTTCTGCTCCCTCTCGCCACCGCCGCTCTGGCCGCCGGTCTCGCCGCGGCTCCCGCGCAGGCCTCGGCCTCGTCCGCGGCGGAGACCTGGAAGTGGGGACCGACGGCGTCCTCGGACACCAAGGGCTGGGCGAACGGGCACGTCCGGTCGGGCTCGTCGGGCCTGCGCATCGTCGGCGACCTCTACGACGCGGGCGGGGCGAAGACCTGCTCCTGGGTGAAGATCAAGTGGCTGACCGACCGCGGGAAGTACCGCACGGCGACCTACCGGAACTGCTCTCAGTCCACTCCGCGCAGGTTCACGGTGAACGCCGGGTACATGCTGCTCGCCAAGGCCATGGTCTGCCGGGGCAGCGCGACCCGCGTCACCGGCAAGTGCTCTCGCTGGGAGCGGGTCTGGACCCAGGGAGGATGACCCTCGGGCCGGTCCCCTCCCCATCCACGGAGACCGGCCCGAGTACACCCGGACAAAAAGGAATGAAAGTGGGCTGCAAGCGGTCTACCGTAATTCTCGATCGCTCAATGAGACGAGGGGCCGCGCGGTCTGGAGCGGCCCTCTCGCCGAGCGGTCCGGCGGGAGCCGCCCACGTCCTCGGCGCGGCTCCCGCCCCCGTCCTGCGCGAACTGTCGGTCGCCGGAGATACGGTTGCCCTGGGTGTCTGACGAGGGGAGACGGGCGACGTGACCGACAGGGCTGACCGGACTGACGGGCTCGACGGCGCCACGCCCGGGGACGCGGCGGACGGGCACGCGGAGGCCGCGAGCGAGGTCGAAAGTGTGACGGGCGCCGCCGGGATCACGGGGAGTGCCGAAAGCGCGCCGGCCGAGGCACGGGAGCGGCACGCCGAGCTCACGGAGCTGCTCGAGGACGCCAACTGGCGCTACTACGTGCTCGACTCGCCCACGGTGAGCGACGCCGAGTACGACGGCTGGATGCGGGAGATCCTGGCGCTGGAGGAGGCGCATCCCGATCTGCGCACGCCTGACTCGCCCACCCAGAAGGTCGGAGCGCCGATCTCCACCGAGTTCGCTCCCGTCGCCCACCTCCAGCGCATGGAGAGCCTCGACAACGCCTTCAACGACGCCGACCTCGCCGGCTGGCAGGCCAGGGCGGAGCGGCTGATCGAGGCCGACCCCGGCCCCTACCTCTGCGAGCTGAAGATCGACGGCCTGGCCGTCGCGCTCGTGTACGAGAAGGGCCGCCTGGTGCGCGGCGCGACCCGGGGCGACGGGCGCACCGGCGACGACATCACGCCCAACATCCGCACGCTCGGCGACGTGCCGCACCGGCTCACCGGGGACGGCGTCCCCGACCTGCTGGAGGTGCGCGGCGAGGTCTTCCTGCCGGTCGAGGGCTTCAAGAAGCTCAACGAGCAGCTCATGGACGCGGGCAAGCCGCCGTTCGCGAATCCGCGCAACTCGGCCGCCGGCTCGCTGCGGCAGAAGGATCCGCGGATCACCGCGCAGCGCCCGCTGCGGATGATCGTGCACGGCGTCGGGAAGTGGGAGGGCGGCGGTCCGCTGCCCGCCACCCAGTCGGCCGTCTACGAGCGGCTGCGCGACTTCGGCCTGCCGGTCAGCGACCGCTACCGGGTGGTCGAGGGCCTCGACGAGATCCGCGAGTTCATCGCCTTCTACAACGAGCACCGCCACGACCCGGAGTACGAGATCGACGGCGTGGTGGTGAAGATCGACCGCATCCCGGTGCAGCGGCAGCTCGGCTCGACCAGCCGGGCTCCGCGATGGGCGATCGCGTTCAAGTACCCGCCGGAGGAGGTCACCACCAAGCTCCTCGACATCCAGGTCGGCGTGGGCAGGACGGGACGGGTCACGCCGTTCGGCGTGATGAAGCCGGTGGTGGTGGCCGGGTCCACCGTCGAGCGTGCGACCTTGCACAACGGCTCGGAGGTGGCGCGCAAGGGGGTGCTGATCGGCGACACCGTGGTGCTGCGCAAGGCGGGCGACGTCATCCCCGAGATCGTCGGCCCGGTCGTGGACCTGCGACAGGGCGGCGAGCGGGAGTTCGTGATGCCCACGCACTGTCCCGAGTGCGGCACCGAGCTGGCCTACGAGCGCGAGGGCGACGCCGACCTGCGCTGCCCGAACGCCCGATCCTGCCCCGCGCAACTACGTGAGCGGATTTACTTCGCGGCCGGGCGCAACGCGTTCGACATCGACGGTCTGGGCTATGTCGCGGCGACCGCGCTGACCCAGCCGCTGCCGCCGCAGGAGCCGCCGGTTCGCACGGAGGCCGACCTGTTCGACCTGACCATCGAGAAGCTGTTGCCGATCAGGTCGGTGGTCCGCGACCCCGACACGGGGCTGCCGAAGACCGATCCGGAGACCGGCGAGCCGAAGGTGGTCTCCTTCTTCGCAAACATCTCCGGAGAGCCGAGCAAGAACGCCGAGCTGATCCTCGAGCAGCTGGAGCAGAAGAAGGACCAGCCGCTGTGGCGGGTGCTCGTGGCGCTGACGATCCGGCACATCGGGCCGCCCACAGCCCGCGCGCTCGCCGCGGAGTTCCGCTCGATCGACGCCATCGCCAAGGCGTCGGAAGAGGAGCTCGCGGCCGTGGAGGGCATCGGCCCGCGGGTCGCCGCGACCATCAAGGAGTGGTTCGCGGTCGACTGGCACCAGGAGATCGTCGACAGGTGGCGGGCCGCCGGTGTCCGGATGGCCGACGAGTCGCCCGAGGACGAGGGGCCGCGTCCGCTGGAGGGGCTGACGTTCGTCGTCACCGGGACGTTGTCGGACTTCAGCCGTGACGAGGCGAGCGAGGCCATCACCGTCAGGGGCGGCAAGGTCACCGGCTCGGTTTCCAAGAAGACAAGCTTCCTGGTGGTGGGGGACAACCCAGGTTCGAAGTACGACAAGGCGGTCAAGGCCGGCGTCCCGATCCTGAACGAGGAGGGCTTCCACACCCTGCTGAGCGAGGGCCCCGACGCCGCCCGCGCCGCCGCCGTCACCCCCGAGGAGTGACCCCGCACCCCTGAGAAACGCCGGGGGAGCACGGGGAGCCGAGGTCGAGTGTTCCCCGGTCACCGCCAGGCGGCCAGCAGGTCGTCGGGGCCCCAGTGCGCGGAGAGCGGCAGGCCGTCGTCGACACCGGAGCGGGACACGGCCACCAGCGGAGTCCCGGTGTCGGCGCCCGGGACGGCGAGCATGTCGCGCACCAGGCTCTCGTACTCGTGCCGCCCGAACGACGCGTTCTCCAGCCACTTGATCGAGCCGAGGAAGTGGACGCGCCGCGCGACCGGCTCACGGTCCGCCCCGACGAGGTCGATCTCGGGGTTGTTCCGCCGGTTCCACCACCCGCCGATGGCCTCGGTCTCGGGCCACTGGTCGTCGGGCAACAATCGCAGTAGTGCCTCACGGACGACGGGTTCGACGGCCCGGCCCCGCCAAGAGGTCCAGGAGCGTTCGATGGAGGCCAGGACGCGTTCCCCCCGGCCGCGCTCGACCAGCGGAATGCCACGGTCGAGGAAGGCGAGCCAGAACCGCAGGTAGGGATCCGCGATGCCGTAGCGCTTGTTCTTCGTGACCGGCTTCGTCGACAGCGGACTGTCGACGGCCAGCACGCGTTTGCCGATGAGGGTGGACAGCAGCGGGGAAAGCGTGCCGGAGGCCAGGGGAGCGGCGCCGCCCGCCTCGGTGGCGATAGCGGAGAACGTGCGCTCACCGCTCCCCACCGCCGACAGGACCGCGCGAGAGTGGGAGGCCTCGGGAAACTCCCCCAGCACCGACAGTTCGCCGGCCATCAGCAGCGCTGACAGCGGATTGGCCAACGACTCCCGCAGGTAGTCGATGCGGTTCATGCCCGGCCGCCAAGCCTGGACCACCTCCGGAAACCCGCCGGTGATCAGGAAGGCGTCGATGGCGTCGGCGGCGCCCAGTCCGGTCATGACGGCCACATCCGTGGGATGCAGCGGCTGGACGGTCATCTTCGCGGCGCGACCGAAGAAGGGGCGGCCATAGGCCCGCAGCGCCTCCATCACCGACAGATCACTGCCGACCAGGATGAGCAGCCATCTAACGTAGATGCGATCTTACCTTGTCGGGTGGTCGGTCCCGCTGCCGTGCTGCACCTGCACCAGGGCGTCGACATGGGGCGGCCGGTCTGCTGCGGGTGGAACTGAGGACGGGGATGCCAAGGTCCGGGTCTCCGGCGCCGCGGTACCTGTTCCGGCCCGAGGCCGGTCAGGTGTCATGACGGTGGAGGCGTCAGCCGCCCAGCCAGGAATCGAGACGGTCCAGTAGCGCGGGTTCGGCCCTCAGCCCGGCGGCGGTGCCGCTGAACACGGCCTGGCAGGGGGCACGCCAGATCCGCATCTCGGCGACGGCCCCGGTCATGTCGGCCGCCCACACGACGTCGAGACGGCTGACCGGCGTCGCGGCCCGCGCCGGGTGCGGCATGCCGCAGTCGACGCCGTTGACGAAGTCGGTGGTGCCCCCGCTGTCGGTCACGCTCTGTATGGCGGCCGCGGTGTTGAGGAGCTCCCGGACGGATTCGAGATCCTCTCGCAGGACGCGGTGAGCGCCCAGCTGGAGAACGTCTCCGGCCGCGTGATAGCGGCAGGCGGTGACCGCGGCGAGCGGGCTGGGCAGGAACCCGTCCCCGTGGCCCCGGTTGCGAGCCATGCCGTCCTGGGGGAACTCCAGGTCCGGCCGGTTGTCTATGTCCGTCACCGCGACCTTGGCCGGGCACGTCGGCGCCGGGATCGCGTCCGGGTCCCTCGCGGTCTGATCTCGATAGAAGGAGAGGAAGCGGTCGACCGGCTGCCCGTCCAGGAAGCGGGTCCGGCCCGCGTGGTGGACAACGCCGCAGTTGCGGTCGAGCAGGAGCAGCGCGGGCGGCCGGTCGCGGTAGCGCACCGCGAACGACAACTGCTCGCCGTACCCGATGGCGGTGCAGGCCTGGCCCATGTGCAGGTCCTCGGGCGGCGTATCACCCCGAGCGATCATGAGAGCCCGTGCCGCCGCTTCCGCCTCGTCTCGCGTGGGCAGCGCGTTGAGTACGGCGATCATCTCGGCGACGTGGGTGCTGAGGGTGCGGTCTCGTCCGGGCCGTGGCGACGGCATCGGCCCGGGACCGCCCCTCGCCGGTGTGATCAGCTCGCACAGTGTCACCGAGACGGCGCCCTCGGCGGGCACCAGCGGCCCCGGCCTGTCGGCGTTTCCCCGTACGTCCATCACCGCGGTGGGGCAGCCGCCCGAGTCCAGAAACCGCGCGTCCAGCATCTCGACGGGATACGAGGCGGACGCGGCGAGAAGCAGCGCGACGACGGCCCCGCCGGCCAGGCAGCGTCCGATCCGATCCCGCCACGAGATCATGGGACGAATCTACGCCGGTTCTCTCCCGGCGGACACCGAATCCGAACGCCATATGCCGATATCCCCGGGGCCTTCGAGGCATCAGATGCCGAACTCGCCGGCACGTCGTCTCCGGGGCGGCCCGTGCAGCGCGAAAGGCGTGCCGTACGGCTGGGGAGCCGTACGGCACGCCTGGACTACGCGGGGGTCAGGAGGTGGTGCAGACCAGGGGGGACGGAGTGGAGGGGGTCCCGCTGGAGCTGCCGAGGAAGCCGAACGTGGTGCTCGCGCCGGGGGCCAGGTTGCCGTTCCAGTTCAGGTTCGTGGCCGTGACGCTGCTGCTGCCGGTGAGGTTGGCGTTCCACGCCTGGGTGATGGACTGCCCGCCGGGCATCGTCCACTTCACGGTCCAGTTGTTGATCGCCGAGGAGCCCGCGCTGGTCACGGTCACCTCACCCTGGAAGCCGCCGCCCCACGAGTTGACGACCTTGTAGACCGCCGTACAGCCGCGGTTCCCGGTGAACGTCGGCGAGACCGACGGGGACGGGGAAGGGGACTGGGGCGCCGACGGCGAAGCCGAGGGGGACGGCGAGGGCGACGGCGAGGGCGACGGCGAGGGCGACGGGGACACCGGCGGCGGGGTGTACGGGGCCGCGATCGCCAGGTCGTAGGCCCGCTGCGGCACGAACTGGCCCGCGGGCGCGATGCAGCCGTCGGACTCGCCCGGAGGCTTGACCCACAGGTACGCGGCGATCGCCGAGTCACCGGTGTTCGTCGTGCTCCAGGCGCCGGTGGCGCGGCCGGCCGGGTCGCACCACTCGGTGCCGACCGGGCCGTTGCCGTTGCGGCTGGTGTCGATCACGGCCTTCAGCCAGGACAGGCCGGTGGCCGCGATCACGTTCTTGGCGTAGGAGACCGCGCCCGTGGTGAACCGGTAGTTGGAAACGTTGAGCGCGATGCCGTCCGCGCTGTTGGCGATGTCGGCACCCCGCAGCCGGTTGGCCATGTCGGAGGCGCCCACCCACGCGTCGTTGCCCGCGTCGAAGAAGACCTTGACGTTCGGGGAGGTGGCCTTGAACTTCTTCCCGGCGTACGCCATGGAGGCCTGGACCTCGGCCTGCTGGGAGGAGTTCATGCAGTTCGGCATGATCGCCAGGGCGTCGGGCTCCAGGACGATGTAGGCCGGCCGCCCGCCGAGACCCGCGGCGACCTGGTCGATCCAGGCGCGGTACGACGCGTGGTCGGGCGCC
The DNA here is from genome assembly GCF_053604425.1 of Microbispora sp. NPDC004025. Classification (NCBI taxonomy): domain Bacteria; kingdom Bacillati; phylum Actinomycetota; class Actinomycetes; order Streptosporangiales; family Streptosporangiaceae; genus Microbispora; species Microbispora sp. NPDC004025. The sequence continues at coordinate 129,654 of NZ_JBSGHN010000006.1, forward strand.
CCGCCCGCGCTCGCGCCGCCGCAGTCGCGGTTCGGCATCTCGTACACGACCATGATCGGGATCTTGCCGGCCGCCGCTGCGGCGCCCACGTAGGCGTCGACCTGGCTGCGCACTGCGGAGGGGTTGTAGCTGGCGAACCACCGGCCCTGCGGGACGGCGGCGATGCGGTCCCTGATCACGGCGGCTTTGCTGTCGTTGGGGTTGGCGGCCACCCACTTGGCCGCGTTGGTCGTCGGGTCGACGTAGAAGGCGGAGTCGGCGGCCTGCGCGGCGGAGGAGGCGAGCACGGACGCTCCCACCGCGGCCGTGGCGACCGCTGCGAGCACAGCCGCCGTCAATCTGCGAGACATGGAAATACTCCGTCCGGTAATGTGGGAGCGCTCCCACAGTTCTCTCGGATGGTAGGGAGCCAATGGTGGGTCCAAGAAGGGCCGCTCGATATTCGTACGGACGGCCAACCAAATAGGCGCAGGCGGGCGGGGGAGCGGACTTGTGGAGCACTTGAAACTTTCACCACAAGTCCGGTCAGGCCGTGATATCTCCAGAAATCATGGTGACGCAGTGTGCCCAAGCGGTTTCGCGAAGTGGCCCAGAGGCCGTACCCTCCCATAGTGACCTCTTGGGGGGTTTCTTACCGATGACGCTTTCACGCGGTCTCATGCCGCTCGCCGGGGTGCCACGCGTCCTCCTGCCCGCCGTCGACCTGGGCGAAATATCCACGCCTGTCGACACCCGGGACACCGGGCCGCGCCCCGGCTCGCCCTTGTGGGCCTACCTCACGGCGGTCACCGCCGTCGGCGTCACCGCGCTGGTGATCGCGCAGGTACGGCTCGGCTTCGGCGAGCTGGGCGAGGTGGCCCGCGCTCCGCTGTTCTGGATGCTGACCGTCCTGGTGGTGCTGGGCGAGCTGCGCCCGGTCATGTTCAGCTCCTCGACGCTCGTCGGGGGCACGCCGGCCTCCACGATGTTCACCTTCGCCGTGCTGATGCACCAGGGCCTGCCGACGGCGGCGCTGATGCAGGCGATCGCCGTGGTGGTCAGCGGCCTCGTGCACCGCAGGGCCTGGCACCGGGTGTCGTTCAACCTCGCCCAGGTGACCCTGGCCTGCGTGGCCGCGGCCGCGGCCTTCGCCGCGTTCGGCGCGCACCCCGCTCCCGGCAGGCCCTGGACGCCCGACGGCGGCGACATCCCCGCCATCGCGGTGGCCGCCGCGGCGTACTTCGCGGTCCGCGCGATCCTGGTCTGCCAGGCGGTGGCGCTGCACGAGCGCCGGCCGCTGGCCCGGGTCATGAAGGCGTCCATCGGCCCGCAGGCCCTCGTCTACGGCGCGTTGCTCGGCCTCGCGCCGCTCGTGGTCGTCGTGATGGCGCACTCCACGGCCCTGGTCCCCCTGTTCGTCGCGCCGCTGGCCGCCGTCTACTTCACCGCGACGCTCTCGCTGCGCCGCGACCACCAGGCGACCCACGACGGGCTCACCGGCCTGCCGAACCGCAAGATGCTCATCCTGCGTACCGAGGAGGCCCTGGCCGAGGCGCGCGAACACGAGCGGGTGGGACTGCTGCTGCTCGACCTCGACCGTTTCAAGGAGGTCAACGACACGCTCGGCCATCCGGTCGGCGACCGGCTGCTGCAGATCGTGGCCCACCGGCTCACCCACAGCGTGCGGCCCGGCGACGTGGTGGCCCGCCTCGGCGGGGACGAGTTCGCCGTGCTGCTCCCGTCGATCAGGGACGCGCAGGCGGCCAAGGAGGTCGCCTCGCGGCTGCGGGTCGCGCTGACCGAGCCGGTACGCCTCGAGGGCATGACCTTCGACCTCGACGCGTCGATCGGCATCGCGCTCTACCCCGACCACGCGCCGGACTTCGAGCTGCTGATGCAGCGTTCCGACGTGGCGATGTATCTGGCCAAGGAGGGCCGCACGGGCGTCGAGTTCTACCTGCCGGGCAAGGACCGCAACTCGCCGGAACGGCTGAGCCTGCTCGGCGACCTGCGGCGCGCGATCGACGCCGACGAGCTGGAGCTCCACTATCAGCCCAAGGTGAGCCTCGAGGACGGCAGGGTCGAGAGCGTCGAGGCGCTGCTGCGCTGGTGGCATCCGGTGCGCGGGCCGATCTCGCCCGCCGAGTTCATCCCGCTGGCCGAGCAGTCGTACCTGATGCGCGAGCTCACCCAGCACGTCATCGGCCAGGCGCTGCGGCAGGCGGCCCGGTGGTGGCACGCGGGCGTCGACGTGCCGGTCTCGGTCAACGTGTCGGCCCGTGACCTGCTGGACTCGAGCCTGCCCGAGCAACTGGAGTCCGGGCTGGAGAAGCTGGAGCTGCCTCCCGAGGCCATCCGGCTGGAGGTCACCGAGCGCATCCTCATGACCGACCAGGCCTACAGCGCCGAGACGATCCGCACCCTGGCCGGCCTCGGCATCCAGCTCGCCCTGGACGACTTCGGCACCGGCTACTCCTCGCTCGTCCGTCTCCAACGGCTCCCGGTCTCCGAAGTGAAGATCGACGCGTCGTTCGTGCGGCGGCTCGGGGAGTCCCCGGACGACGAGCGCATCGTCCGCTCTATCATCGATCTCGTACGGTCCCTCGGGCTGAGGTCGGTCGCCGAGGGGATCGAGTCGCCGGAGATCGCGACGCTGTTGCGGGAAATGGGCTGCCACGCGGGCCAGGGGTGGTGGCTGGCCAAGCCCATGCCGGCCAGTGAGGCGACCACGTGGCTGCGCGGCCGGCTCAGCGCGGCCTTCCGTGACCGAGACGGCGACAGCGCACCGTCCCGCGCCGCACTGACCCCTCCGTGATCCGGACGTCGCATTAAGACCATGTGACGCGGCGTCGTCGGGTCGGCCGTGCTCGGCGACGAGCCCTAGGATGGGTAGGTCCAATCTCCATCATGAAACGGGTTCGACGACTCATGTCCGCCATAACCCGCGATGAGGTCGCTCACCTCGCCCGGCTGTCCCGACTGGCACTGGCCGACGACGAGCTCGACCACTTCGCCGCCCAGCTCGACCAGATCGTCGGCGCCGTCGCCCGCGTCGCGGAGGTGGCGGCCGACGACATCCCGCCGTCCTCGCACGCGCTTCCGCTGACCAACGTGTTCCGGCCCGACGACGTACGGCCCGGCCTCACGCCCGAGGGCGCCCTGTCCGGCGCGCCCGCGGTGGAGGACGACCGCTTCCGCGTGCCGCGGATCCTCGGGGAGGAAGAATGAGTCTGATTCGCAAGACCGCCGCCGAGCTCGGCGAGCTGGTCGCCTCCCGAGAGGTCACCGCCGTCGAGGTCGCCCAGGCCCACCTCGATCGGATCGCCGAGGTCGACGGCAGGGTCAACGCGTTCCTGCACGTCGACGCCGAGTCCGCGCTGGCACAGGCCCGCGCGGTCGACGAGCGCCTCGCCGCGGGCGAGACGCTCGGCCCGCTCGCCGGGGTGCCGGTCGCGCACAAGGACGTGTTCACCACGACCGGCATGCCGACGACCGCCGGCTCGAAGATCCTCGAAGGCTGGCGCCCGCCGTACGACGCGACCGTGACCCGCCGCCTGCGCGAGGCCGGCCTGGTGATCCTCGGCAAGACCAACCTGGACGAGTTCGCCATGGGGTCGTCCACGGAGAACTCGGCGTACGGCCCGACCCGCAACCCCTGGGACCTGGACAGGATCCCGGGCGGCTCGTCGGGCGGCTCGTCGGCCGCGGTGTCCGCCTACGAGGCGCCGCTGTCCACCGGCACCGACACCGGCGGCTCGATCCGCCAGCCCGCCGCGGTCACCGGCATCGTCGGCATGAAGCCGACGTACGGCGGCTCGTCCCGCTACGGGCTGATCGCGTTCGCGTCCTCGCTGGACACGCCCGGTCCTTTCGCCCGCAACGTGCTCGACGCGGCGCTGCTGCACGAGGCGTTCTCCGGCCACGACCCGCTCGACTCGACCTCGATCGACGCGCCGGTCCCGCCGGTCGTGGAGGCCGCGCGCCAGGCCGACGTGGCGGGGATGCGGGTCGGCGTGGTCAAGGAGTTCGGCGGAGAGGGCTACCAGCCCGGCGTCCTCGCCCGGTTCCAGGAGGCCGTCGACCTGCTGGAGTCGCTCGGCGCCAAGGTCGTCGAGGTCTCCTGCCCGACCTTCTCCTACGCGCTGCCCGCGTACTACCTGATCGCGCCGTCGGAGTGCTCGTCCAACCTGGCCCGCTTCGACGCCATGCGGTACGGCCTGCGCGTCGGCGACGACGGCACCCGCAGCGCCGAGGAGGTCATGGCGCTCACCCGGGCGGCCGGCTTCGGGCCCGAGGTCAAGCGGCGCATCATGCTCGGCACGTACGCCCTCTCGTCGGGCTACTACGACGCCTACTACGGGCAGGCCCAGAAGGTCCGCACGCTGATCATGCGGGACTTCGAGGCGGCCTTCCAGCAGGTGGACGTGCTGGTCTCGCCGACCACTCCGACCACGGCGTTCCCGATCGGGGAGCGGGCCGACGACCCGATGGCGATGTACCTCGCCGACCTGTGCACGATCCCGACCAACCTGGCCGGCAACGCGGCGATCTCGGTGCCCTGCGGCCTCGCCGACGAGGACGGCCTGCCGGTCGGACTGCAGATCATGGCCCCGACCCTGGCCGACGACCGCTGCTACCGGGTCGGCGCGGCCGTGGAGAAGGCCTACGAGAGCCGGTGGGGCGGCCCGCTGCTGTCCCGCGCGCCCGCGCTCTAGTCGCCGAGGGGAGGGGAACGGCGGCATGATCACCCGCATCGAGATCGACGGCTTCAAGTCCTTCGCGGACTTCCGGCTCGACCTGCCGCCGTTCCTCGTCGTCATCGGCAGCAACGCCAGCGGCAAATCGAATCTGTTCGACGCTCTTCGCTTCATGTCCGCGCAGGCGCGTGGTGACCTCTATGACGGGATCGACGCCGTCCGTGGGGACGCCCTGGGGCTGTTTCGGCAGCGGGGAGACGGTTCGCGGGCGGAAGAGATCAAGTTCGCTGTAGAACTGATCGTGGATCCGGATCGGGGATGGAACAGGTCGGTCCCCGAGGAGTGGCGCAAAACCCTGGGCTCCCGCTGGCGCTACGAGCTGTCGATGACTCTCGGAAGGAGGGGCCCGGAGTCCACGGAGCTCTTCATCCCGCTGCTCCAGGACGACGACATCTGGCCTGACGAGGTGAACGCGGATCCGGAATGGCGCGCGAAATACGTCACCTATCTTGACGACGACGATGACGACGTCAGTGAGCTCCTGGGAGACGACGGCTTCCTTCATCTCTTCCGGATTCCTGAGGGGCATCCGGAGGCCGCCATCGCGGAGGAGGCGGACGTCGACACCAGCGTGGAAGGGCAGATGCGCGAGGCCGTCTTCACGGCCGTATGGAGAACGCTCGGCCGGATTTCCGCTTTTCAGCTCGAGGACTCCGCGCTCCGGAGACCGAGCGCGATGCCCGCGCGTCCCGGGCTCCGGCCCAACGGCGAGGGGCTGCCCGGATACCTCGGCCATCTTCGCAAGGTGAGCGCGGGGCAGGGCGACGAGGCCGGAGTGCTCGCGGAGATCCGCGCGGACCTCGCGCGCATCGTGCGAGAGGTGACGTCGTTCGACCTGGTCGAAGACCTTGAGCGACGGGATGTTCGAGTGGTCTTCGACGGGCGCTATGTTCCCCGCTTCGGCGCGGAGGTGGCCTCCGACGGCACACTGCGGGTCCTGGCGTTGCTGGCGGTGCTCAACGACCCGGACCGCGGAGGCCTGGTGGCCATCGAGGAACCGGAGAACGGCGTGTTTCCCGAACGCCTCCGAGATCTCCTCACGACCATGCGCCGTCTGGTCACCGATCCGTCGGAGGACGATCCGAGCTGGCCTCTCAAACAGGTCCTCGTCACCAGCCACTCACCCGTCGTTCTCGACGCGGTTCCACGCCGGAACGTCGTCTTCCTGGAGAATCTGACGAGGATCCAGGAGGGGGTCCCTTCGCGGATCACGGTCGCCCGTCGCCTCGTCGAGCCCGGCCAGCCGAATCGCCTGCCGGACGAGGCCGTCCCCCGGGTCACGGAAAGCGAGATCGAGCGGTTCCGGGCCGGCAGGGAGCCCGCGCTCTCATGAGGTGCCTGCAAGCGGTCCTGGTGTGTGAAGGACCCTCGGACGAGTGGTTCCTTCCGGTGCTGCTCCAACGCGCCACGCACCTGCTCTGCCTGGAGAGCTTTCCGGGAGACGTGGACGTGAGAGACGTCCGGGTACTCGGCGCCGACCATCAGCGGCCGGAGGAGATAGCGAAGGCGGTGATCCGTGAACGTGACGCGTTCGATGTGCTTGTCTACCACCACGACGGGTCTCCTCATCGGAAGGCCGTGGAGAAGATCGATGAGGTGCGCCGGGCGCTGGAGGACGCCGGCAGCAGGGAACCCTTCGTGCCCGTCGTACCCGTGGTGGAGACCGAGGCCTGGATACTCGCCGACCCCGAGGCGCTCGCCACGGTTCTCTCGGTGCCGGTCGCGAGGGTCCGCGAACTGCTCCCTCAGCAGCCGAAGCAGGCCGAACAGCAGGCTGATCCGAAGGAACTGCTTCGCCTGGTGATGCGCACGCTGGTGAGACGTCACCGGAGGGCCAAGCCGGACGGCGACAGCATGGAACGCTATTTCAGCGAACTGGCTGAGATCATCGACGTGTCCCTACTGCGAGAGGTGCCCGCGTTCGCGGACTGGTGGACGTCGATGGCGGGGGCCCTGGAACGGCTGGGCTTCCGCTATGGGTGACGACGTGACGTGTCCGCGTACCCGGCTACGGATGGTGGGGCATCACCATGAGGACTCACCGGGCAAGTCGGCTCGCGTGCCGGAACGCATGCGGCAAACTTGGAGGCCGAGCGACTTCACTGAGCCTCTGGCGTCGGTGGCGGAGACCGCCGGCATCGCTGGACTGCGGAAGGTGCCCGCCTTCCAGCAATGGTGGAATGACATGACCGAAGCATTGGAAGGACTGGGTTACCAGCATGGCTGATACCGCGACGCTCATGCCGTACGACGAGGCGCTGGAGCGCTTCGAGCCGGTGCTGGGGCTGGAGACGCACGTCGAACTGGGCACCGACTCGAAGATGTTCTGCGGCTGCCCGACGACCTTCGGCGCGCCGCCGAACACGCATGTCTGCCCGGTGTGCCTGGCGCTGCCCGGCTCGCTGCCGACGGCCAACGAGAAGGCGATCGAGTCGACGATCCGGATCGGCCTCGCGCTGAACTGCACCATCGCGAAGTGGTGCCGGTTCGCCCGGAAGAACTACTTCTATCCGGACATGCCGAAGAACTACCAGATCAGCCAGTACGACGAGCCGCTGTGCACGGACGGCTACCTGGACGTCGAGGTGAACGGCCAGATCGTCCGCGTGGAGATCGAGCGGGTGCACCTGGAGGAGGACACCGGCAAGTCCACCCACGTCGGCGGCGCGACCGGGCGGATCCACGGCGCCGACTACTCGATCGTCGACTACAACCGGGCCGGCATCCCGCTCGTCGAGATCGTGACCAAGCCGATCGCGGGCACCGACCGGCTCGCGCCCGAGGTCGCCCGTGCGTACGTCACCGAGCTGCGCGAGGTGATGCGCTCGCTCGGGGTGTCCGACGTGCGGATGGAGCAGGGTTCGCTGCGCTGCGACGTGAACGTCTCGTTGATGCCGCGCGGCTCGGCCGAGTGGGGCACCCGTACGGAGACCAAGAACGTCAACTCGCTGCGCAGCGTCGAGCGGGCGGTGCGGGGCGAGATCGAGCGCCAGGCGGCCATCCTCGCCGGGGGCGGGCGGATCGTGCAGGAGACCCGTCACTTCCACGAGGACACCGGGCAGACGACCTCCGGGCGGTCGAAGGAGGAGGCGCAGGACTACCGCTACTTCCCCGAGCCCGACCTGCTGCCGATCGCGCCCGACCCGGCCTGGGTCGAGTCGCTGAAGGCCGCACTGCCCGAGCTGCCGTCGGCGCGGCGCAAGCGGCTCCAGCAGGAGTGGGGCGTGTCCGACCTCGACATGGCCGCCATGCACAACGCCGACGCGATCGACCTGGTCGAGGCGACGGTGGCCGCGGGCGCTCCCGCCGCCGACGCGCGCAAGTGGTGGATGGGCGAGCTGGCCCGGCGGGCCAACGAGGCGGCCACGGCGCTCGCCGACCTGCCGATCACCCCGGCGCAGGTCGCCCGGGTGACCGAGCTGGTCGCCTCCGGCGCCCTGAACGACAAGCTGGCCCGCCAGGTGCTGGAGGGCGTGCTCGCCGGCGAGGGCGGCCCGGACGAGGTCGTGGACAAGCGCGGGCTCCAGGTCGTCAGCGACGAGGGCGAGCTGTCGGCGATCATCGACCAGGTGCTGGCGGACAACGCCGACGCCGCCGAGAAGGTGCGCGGCGGGAAGATCGCGGCCGTGGGCGCGCTGGTCGGCGGCGTGATGAAGGCCAGCCGGGGCAAGGCGGACGCGGGCCGGGCCCGTGAGCTGATCCTGGAGAAGCTCGGCGTCCAGGGCTAGGGACACGACCCAGGAGATCGCCTGGCGAGCGTCGGCCCTTCCGCGACGCGCCGCCGGGGTCACCCCGCATGCGACGGCCGGCCACGGGTTCCGCGTGGCCGGCCGTCGGGCTGCCCCGGCCCGTCCGCGGACCGGAACGGCCGGGTGGTGCCCCCGGGCGCCGGGCTGAACCAGCCCCGCCTGCGACGGCCCGCCTGCGACGGCCCGCCTGCGCCCCAACCGGTCTGTCCTGGGCCGGTCTGTCCTGGGCCGGTCTGGCCGGGTGCTGCCTGGCAACGCGCGGAAGGTGTTGCTTTGCGACATATCCAGCAGAGGGTGTTTTAGGGTTAACTGATCGGAGTTGACCTTGAGCTGGAGGAGACCGAGGCGTGCGCAACGCCGGAGCGTCCGTCGACCCGCCCACGGATCCGTCCGGGGCGGCGTCCGCTCCTCCGCGCAAACATCCGGTGCGCCGCGTCGCCTCGCTGCCCCGCGGAGTCTCCGCCCTTCCCCGGGGTGTGTCGGCCGACATCTTCGCGGAACCCTCCGCTCCCGCCGTCCCGGCCGCGGCCAAGCCGTCCGGTGGCGGGAACATCCCGCCGCCGGCTCCGCCGGTCGAGCCGTGGCGGGTGCCGGAGCGCCCGGTGCGCGAGGAACCCGTCGTCGTCCCGCTGCCGGACCTCGGCGACCTGCTCGACCCCGGACCACGGAGTCGTACGCTCCGCCGTGCGCTGATCGGCTTGGCGGCGCTGCTCCTGGTGCTCTACCTCGTGCCGGCCGTTTCCATGGCGGGGAAGGTCCTGCCCGGCACCACGGTGCTCGGCGTCGACATCGGCGGGCAGAGCACGACCGAGGCCGTCGCCACACTGCGCGAACGCCTGTACGCCCAGACGAGGACCCCGTTGATCGTGCGGCAGGGCAACCGCCGCCTGACCGTCGACCCGGTGCAGGCCGGTCTAACGCTCGACGCCGAGGCCACGGTCCGCGCCGCGCCGGCGGGCTTCCCCAGCCCGCCGGAGGTGTGGAGCGCGCTGACCGGCAGCCGTGAGGTACGGCCCGTCGTGTCCGTGGACCAGCGCAAACTCGACGAGACGGTGGCCAGGACGATCGTCGCGCCGCTGGAGAACCCGAGGCGTGAGGGCGACGTCTCGTTCGACGGGGTCACCCCGGTCCCGACCTATCCGCGACCCGGCAGGGTCGTCGACAGGAGGGCGACGGCCGACCAGATCGTCAGGGGCTACCTCGACCCGGAGGTCGTGGTCGTGGTGCCGACGATGCGGGATCTGCCGCGCATCACCCGTGCCGAGGTGCGGCGCGCCCTGCGCTGGGCGACCCGGGCGGTGGCCGCGCCCCTGACCCTGACCAACGGGACCGCCTCCGTCAGCCTGTCGCCGGTCGCACTGGCGCGGCACCTGACGTTCGAGCCCGAAGGCGTGGTCCTGCGGCCTCGATTCGACGCCGAGGCGGCGATCGCCGGTGTCGAGCCCGCGCTGGTCGGCCCCGCGCGGGTCGCCCGCGACGCCACCTTCACGATCAAGGGTGACCGGCCGGCCCTGGTGCCCGGAAGGCCGGGCGACCGGGTGGACATCGGCCGCCTCGCGGCCGACGTGCTCACCGCCCTCGACGGCGGCAGCCGTACGGTGGCCGTGCAGGTCGTGCACGGGCCGCCGCGGGTCACCGACGACGCCGCGCAGCGGCTGGGGATCCGGGAGAAGGCCGGCGGCTTCACCACCTCCTACGCCTGCTGCGCCCGGAGCGCGGGCAACATCCGCGCCGCCGCGGCGCTCCTCGACGGCCGCGTGGTGGAACCGGGGGAGACGTTCTCGTTCAACGAGGTCGTCGGCCCGCGCACCGCGGCCGCGGGATTCGACGGCATCGGCCCCACGATGATCCGCGGCAGGGCGGGCACCGACGCGACGGGGATGACACAGGTCGCGACCACCATGATGAACGCGGTGGTCCGCGCCGGGCTGCGGGTCGTCGAGCACACCACGCCCGAGGTCCACGCCTCTCACCTGCCGGTCGGCACCGAGGCCGCGGTGTCCTTCCCCGGCCCCGACCTGCGGTGGAAGAACGACTCGCCGTACGGCGTGCTCGTCCGGGCGTCCGCCGGAGGCACGTCGCTGACCGTGACGCTGTGGAGCACCAGGCGGTACGACGTGGACCTGCAGGAGCCGGTCGTCACCCAGCGGGTCGCGCTGCCTCCGATGATCCGTCAGGGACCCGGCTGCGTGGCGGCGCGGGGACAGCCCGGCTTCACCGCCACGGTGACGCGGGTGCTGCGGGAGAACGGCGAGGTGGTCTCCCGGCAGACCTTCCGCACCTCCTACCGCGCCCAGGCCGGGGTCGTCTGCCGCCCCGGCTGATCAGGACGAGGGCCGTACCACCAGGATCCGGTCGTCGCCGTCCTTCGGGGAGCCCCGCCCGTCCCGGTTGCTGGTGCTCACCCAGAGAATGCCGTCGGGGGCGGCGGCCACCGCGCGCAGCCTGCCGTACTCGCCGGAGTACAGGGCGGCGGGACGGCCGGCGCGGCCCGAGGCGTCCACTGGGACCCGCCACAGCCGCTCGCCGCGCAGCGCGGCGGCCCACAGCGCCCCCCGGGCGTACGCGAGGCCGGACGGCGACGCCTCGGAGGTCGGCCAGGTGATCAGCGGATCGGTGTACCCGGACCGGCCGCCCACCCCCTCGACCTCCGGCCACCCGTAGTTGTGGCCCTTCTCGATGAGGTTGATCTCGTCGTAGGTGTTCTGGCCGAACTCGGTGGCGTACATGTGCCCCCGGTCGTCCCAGGCGAGGCCCTGCACGTTGCGGTGGCCGTAGGACCACACCAGCGTGCCGAAGGGGTTGCCCGGGGCGGGCCGGCCGTCCGTCGTCATCCGCAGGATCTTGCCGCCCAGTGAGTTCCTGTCCTGGGCCATGCCGCGCTCGCCGGTCTCCCCGGTCGAGGCGTACAGGTAGCCGTCGGGGCCGAAGGCGAGGCGGCCCCCGTTGTGGATGCCCCCCTTGGGGATCCCGCTGACGATCACTTCGCGGTCGGAGAGCCGCCCGTCGTAGCGGTAGCGGACGATCCGGTTGTCGTCCCCCGCCGTGAAGTAGACGAAGACGAAGCGGTCGGTGGCGAAACGGGGTGAGACGGCCACGCCCAGCAGGCCGCCCTCGCCGCTCGCCGACACCCCCTCGATCACGCCGGCCTGGCGGACCTCGCCGCGCGGCGTGACCCGCAGCAGCCGCGCCGACTCGCGCTCGGTCACCAGCGCGTCGCCGCCGGGCAGGAACGCGATCGCCCAGGGCACCGTCAGGCCGGTGACGAGCGTGCGCGGCCGGGCCGGGGTGACATCCGTCTCACCACCCCCCGCGGTGGCGCTCGTGGCGGGGAGCGGCGGGGGAGTCCTGCCCCCGCCCGCACCGACCGCACCGTCCGGCGCGCACGCCGTGACCGCCGTCAGAAGCACCGCCGACGAAAGGGCCGCCGCCAGGAGCGTGCCGCCCATGCCATGCCTGTCCGCCATCCCCGATGACCTCCTCATGTACCCCATACTCGCGGGTGGGGGCGCAGGTTCCCTAGGTTGTTCCTCGTGAAGATCTGGGTCGCCTCACAGGAAATCGCCGACGCACTCTCCGAGCTCCCCGAAGGGCTTCCTGCCCTCGACCGCGCCGTGTACGACGGAAGGACGCCGCCGCCCGGCCCGCCGGAGGAGGTGGAGATCTGGGTGCCTCCGCTGGTCCCGGTGCCGGACACCCCCGGCCTGCTGGGCCGGATGACCAACCTCCGCCTGCTGCAGACCGTGACTGCGGGGGTCGAGCCCTACCTGCCGCACGTGCCGCCGAAGGCGGTCCTGTGCAACGCCCGCGGCGTCCACGACGCGGGCACCGCCGAGTGGGCCGTGGGCGCGATGATCGCGGTGCTGCGGGAGTTCCCCGGCTTCGCGGCCGCGCAGGCCAGACGCGAGTGGGCCTACCACCACACCGGAGTCCTCGCCGACTCCACCGTGCTGATCGTCGGCTACGGCTCGATCGGAGAGGCGCTCGAACGGCGTCTGGCGGGGTTCGAGGTGGAGATCGTGCGGGTGGCGCGCACGGCCCGGGACGGCGTCCACGGCCAGGACGAGCTGCCGGCGCTGCTGCCCGCCGCCGACGTGGTCGTGCTGCTGGTGCCCGCCACGGCCGGGACGGCCGGCCTGGTCGACGCCCGGTTCCTCGCCCGGATGAAGGACGGCGCGCTGCTGGTGAACGCCGCCCGCGGATCGGTCGTGGACACCGACGCGCTGCTGGCCGAGCTGCGCTCGGGCAGGCTGCTGGCGGCGCTCGACGTCGCCCCTGTCGAACCGCTGCCGCCCGATCATCCGCTCTGGACCGCTCCGGGGGTCTTCATCACCCCGCACATCGCCGGCAGCACGCCCGCGTCCGTACGGCGTACGCGGAGGCTGGTGCGGGATCAGGTCATCCGTCATCTGACGGGCCGTCCACTCGCTAACATGATCACCGGGCATTACTGACCGCTCCGTTAAGGATTCCGGAACGTGGCTGCCTCGTGACCTGGGGTGCGTACGCTGAAGCTCAGCGTGCGCGGCTGGTTATCAGATCGGTGACGACTCGCCCGTTGTCCCCCTCTCGATCAGCGGCTGTGCGCACACTGGCAATGTGACAGGGAGAGTAAAGCCGAGTCGAGAACGGGAGGGGCAATGACGGCAGACCCCACCGGATTCGGCGACGCTGAGACGACTCCGGCCTCCGCCGAAACCCCGGAGGACACGACGGCCGATGGTGAAGCGGCGACAGGTGTAGAGGCGACGCACGTGAACGTCAGGCGTGACCCCCGGATCCCAGTCACCACCGCTGCCGGGCTCGGCGCGGTGGCGGTCGTCGTGGCCCTGCTCACCGGAGGCTCGGCGCCGGTCGTGACCGCGGTCGCCGGGGTCGTCACCGGCCTGCTCGCGGCCACCTCGCTGATCATGGCCGCCACCCGCGTCGTCCCCGCCCACCGGCGTCAGCCCGGCGCGTGGCGGTGGATGGCCGCCGGGTCGCTGACCTGGCTCCTCGGCGTCGGTCTGCGGCCCGTGGCGGACGGCACGCCGTTCGTGCTCACGTTCGCCGACCTGCTCATGCTCGTCGGCTCCGTGCTGCTCGCGATCGGCTGTGGGCTGTCGGTGAAACCACCCGCGTTCACCCGCGGGGTGATACGCCAGGCGGCCGACGCCTACCTGGGCGCGGCGTCGGTCTTCGCCGTGGCCTGGGTCGCCGTGCTCGGCCCGGCGTTCAGGAAGGCGGAGGACACCGGCGCGTTCTTCGTCGCGCTCGCGCTGCCCGTGGTCTGCCTGCTCGCGACCTGTGCGGTGACACCGGCCGTGGTGGCGTCACGGTCGGGCAACCGGGTGGTCGGGCTCACCGGCGTCGGGGTGCTCACCGCGATAACGGTCGCGGAGATGGCGACGGCCCTGTCCCGTCTCGGCGGCGACATCCCGCCGCTCGCGGCCGGGCTCGTCGTCCCGGCGATGCTGCTCGTTCTCGCGGTCACCCCGTGGGTGCAGGAGGTCCGGCCGGTCAGGCCGCTGCCCGCCGCGCTGACGGCCGCCACCCCGCTGGTGCTCGTCGCCGCCGCCACGGTGATCGCCACCCTGTACGTGATCGGCGGCAGCCGCGACGCCGCTCTGGCGGTCGTGGCCGCCTCGGTCGTCCTCGTCCTGCTCGGCCGGCTGTTCGTGCTCCTGGTCGAGACCGCGGGCATGCGCCGCCTCGTCGACGTCGGCGAGCAGCAGCTGCGCAGACTCGCCGAGAACACCGGCGACGTCGTGCTCGTGTGCGACCCGGCCGGGGTCGTCCAGGAGGTCGGCCCCGGCCTCGAGACGACGTACGGCTACTGCCCCGAGGACCTCGTCTACCGGCCGATCTTCGACTACATCCACCCCGAGGACCTGCCGGCCGTGCAGGCCCTGCTCGACCGCATGACGGACGAGGACGACGGGCCCGAGCAGGAGGGCGGCACGCGGATCTCCTGCCGGTTCCGGGCCTCCGACGGCACCTGGCGGCCCACGGAGTCCGTCGCCGCCCGCCACGTGCGCGACGACGACCTCGTCCTGGTCACGATCCGCGACCTCAGCGACCAGGTGGCCCTGCGCAACCAGGTCACCCATCTGACCTTCCACGACGGGGTCACCGGGCTGCCCAACCGGGCCTACTTCGAGGAACGCGCCCGCGACGTGCTCACCCGCCGCGGCGCCGGCGGGACCGCGGTCATCTTCCTGGACCTCGACGGCTTCACCTCCGTCAACGACTCCGTGGGCCACGCCAGCGGCGATCATTTGCTCGGCCAGGCCGCCCGCCGCCTGCGCTCGGCCGTACGGGCCGACGACACCCTCGCCCGGTGGGGCGGGGACGAGTTCGCGGTGCTGCTGGAGGGCGGCGCGTCCGGCGGCACCGACGCGCAGACCGCCATCGACCTGGCGGAGCGGCTGGTCCGCGCGGTCTCCAACGAGCCGTTCCGGGTGGCGGACCGGGACGTCGCGCTGACGGCCAGCGTCGGCGTGGCCTTCGCCGAGGAGGACCTGCCTCCCGGAGACCTGCTGCGCAACGCCGACGTGGCGATGTCGCGGGCCAAGGAGCTCGGCGGGCGCCGGGTGGAGGTGTTCGCCACCCACATGCACGCCGACGTCCTGCGCCGCCTGGAGATCGCCTCCGACCTGCAGCGGGCGCTGCTGGAGAACCAGTTCGCGATCGAGTACCAGCCCGTGGTCGACCTGGCCACGTCACAGGTGACCGCCGTCGAGGCACTGGTGCGCTGGTGGCGGGGCGGCACGTTCGTGCCGCCGGAGCAGTTCCTCGGTGCCGCCGAGGACACCGGGATCATCGTGCCGCTCGGCGAGTGGATCCTGCGCGAGGCGTGCCGCGAGGTCGCCGCCTGGCGTGCGTCGTCCTGGGACATCGGGCTGGCGCTGAACCTGTCGGCGCGGCAGATCATGGCCCCGCGCTTCGTGGAGACCGTGGCCGAGGCGCTGAGCGAGAGCGGGCTGCCGGCCAGCGTGCTGACCCTCGAGGTCATCGAGGAGATGCTGGTCGACGACGCCGGAGACATGATCAGCAGGTTGTCGGAGCTGAGGGCCCTCGGCGTACGGCTGGCCATCGACGATTTCGGCACCGGCTACGCGTCGCTCGCGTTCCTGCGCCAGCTGCCGGTCGACATGATCAAAATCGACCCGTCGTTCGTCTCCGGGCTCGGCCGCGACGACACGCTGACCCTGCTGACGAAGACGATCGTGCAACTCGGCAACGACCTCGGCCTGATCGTCGTCGCCGAGGGTATCGAGCGTGCCGAGCAACTCGACCTGCTGCGCAAGATGGGCTGCACGCGCGGCCAGGGCTACCTGGTGGCCCGTCCCATGGCCGCACGCGGCGTCGACTCCCTGATGCCCACCACCACCCTCCAGAACACCGCCTGAGTGGCCCCTTGGGCCGGTGGAGGGGCGCCGGTGGCATAGCCTGGGGAGTCCGTTGTGGGTGTCTTGGATGGCGAGACGGGCGTCCCAGATGATTTGACGCGGAGGCGGTCCATCGGACATCGTGTAGCCATGCATAGCGGTGGGATTCTCGTAGTACTTCGCAGGCGCGCAGCCTGACGAAGCACTCGGTCCTGCGCGCGCCCCAGCTCCGCACAGCGGATGGGGCATTTTTTATGCCAGAAGCCACGCCAAGCAGCCCAGCCACAGCAAGCTCAGCCACAAGGAACGAGCCGATGACCGAGAAAATGACAGGTGCCCAGGCCCTCGTGCGGGCGCTGGAGCAGGTCGGGGTCGACACGGTGTTCGGGATCCCGGGCGGCGCCATCCTCCCCGCCTACGATCCCCTCTACGACTCGACCAAGGTTCGGCACGTGCTTGTACGGCACGAGCAGGGCGCCGGCCACGCGGCCGAGGGCTACGCGCAGGCGACCGGCCGGGTCGGCGTGTGCATGGCCACCAGCGGCCCGGGGGCGACCAACCTGGTCACCCCGATCGCGGACGCCTACATGGACTCGGTGCCGATCGTCGCGATCACCGGCCAGGTCGCCACGCCACTGATCGGGACCGACGCCTTCCAGGAAGCCGACATCTCCGGCATCACGATGCCGATCACCAAGCACAACTTCCTGGTCACCAAGGCCGAGGACATCCCGCGGACCATCGCCGAGGCGTTCCACGTCGCCTCCACCGGCCGTCCTGGGCCGGTCCTCGTGGACATCGCCAAGGACGCCCTGCAGGCCACGACCACCTTCTCCTGGCCGCCGGTCATGCAGCTGCCCGGCTACCGCCCGGTGACCCGGCCGCACTCCAAGCAGATCCGCGAGGCCGCCCGGCTGATGAGCGAGGCGAAGCGGCCGGTCTTCTACGTCGGCGGCGGCGTGCACAAGGCCCGGGCCGCGGCCGAGCTGCTGGAGCTGGCCGAGCTGACCGGCATCCCGGTCGTCACCACGCTGATGGCGCGGGGCACCTTCCCCGACAGCCACCCCCAGCACATGGGCATGCCCGGCATGCACGGCAGCGTGTCCGCGGTCGGCGCCCTGCAGCGCTCGGACCTGCTGATCGCGCTCGGCACCCGGTTCGACGACCGGGTGACCGGGGAGCTGTCCAGCTTCGCGCCGCACGCCAAGGTGATCCACGCCGACATCGACCCGGCGGAGATCTCCAAGAACCGGCACGCGGACGTGCCGATCGTGGGCGACTGCCGTGAGGTGATCGGCGACCTGATCACGGCGGTGCGGGCCGAGCAGGCCGAGGGCCGCAAGGGCGACTACGCCGACTGGTGGCGGATCCTGAACGGCTACAAGGAGACCTACCCGCTGGGCTACGAGGAGTTCGCCGACGGGTCGCTGGCCCCGCAGCACGTGATCGAGCGTCTCAGCGCGCTGGTGGGCCCCGACGCGATCTACACCGCGGGCGTGGGCCAGCACCAGATGTGGGCCGCGCAGTTCATCAGGTACGAGAACCCCGGGACGTTCATCAACTCCGGCGGCGCCGGCACGATGGGCTTCTCGGTCCCGGCCGCGATGGGTGCCAAGATGGGCTGCCCGGACAAGGTCGTGTGGGCGATCGACGGCGACGGCTGTTTCCAGATGACCAACCAGGAGCTGGCCACCTGCGCCATCGAGGGTGTGCCGATCAAGGTCGCCGTCATCAACAACGGTAACCTCGGCATGGTCCGCCAGTGGCAGACGCTGTTCTACGACGAGCGTTACTCCAACACCGATCTGCAGCGCGTCAAGCGGATTCCGGACTTCGTGAAGCTCGCCGAGGCGTACGGTTGTGTCGGCCTGCGGTGCGAGCGTCCGGAGGACGTGGACGAGACCATCCGCAAGGCCATGGAGATCAACGACGTGCCGGTCGTGGTGGACTTCGTCGTGCACCAGGACGCCATGGTCTGGCCGATGGTCGCCGCCGGCACCAGCAACGACGACATCAAGTACGCCCGCGACATGGCGCCGAACTGGGAGGGCGGAGAATGAGCCCCGCCCGAAGCGACAACGACCAGCAGTGCGAGGAGAAGGGCATGAGCGAGCGCAGCGCCCGTCGCATGCTGCTCCAAGCCGAAGGCGAGGAGAAGGCATGAGCCGTCACACGCTGTCCGTCTTGGTGGAGAACAAGCCGGGCGTGCTGGCCCGGGTCGCCGCCCTCTTCAGCCGGCGCGGCTTCAATATCGACTCGCTGGCCGTCGGCCCCACCGAGCACGACGACATCTCGCGGATGACCATCGTCGTGAACGTGGAGGACCTCCCGCTGGAGCAGGTCACCAAGCAGCTCAACAAGCTGGTCAACGTCATCAAGATCGTCGAGCTCGACAACAGCCAGTCGGTGCAGCGCGAGCTGATGTTGATCAAGGTGCGTACCGACTCCGAGAGCCGGTCCCACGTCCTCGAACTCGTGAACCTCTTCCGGGCGCGCTGCGTGGACGTGGCCCCGGACGCGGTCACGATCGAGGTCACCGGGACGACCGACAAGCTGGAGGCGTTCGTCCGGGTCCTTGAGCCGTACGGCATCAAGGAGCTCGTGCAGTCGGGCATGGTGGCCATCGGCCGCGGTGCCCGTTCCATCACCGACCGCTCGCTTCGCGCCCTCGACCGCAGCGCATAGGAGTGCCGGACGAATGCCGCCCGGCGCGCAGCGGGGCGGCATTCGACCCGACACGACCTAGCTCCCAAGGCAGGCACGTCGCGACGGACAACCCGTGAAAGGCAAGCAAGTGACTGAGATCTTCTACGACGACGACGCCGACCTGTCGATCATCCAGGGCCGCCACGTCGCGGTGCTGGGGTACGGCAGCCAGGGCCACGCGCACGCGCTGAGCCTGCGCGACTCGGGTGTGGACGTCCGGGTCGGCCTGCCCGAGGGCTCCAAGAGCCGGGAGAAGGCCGAGGCGGACGGGCTGCGCGTGCTGTCGCCGGGCGAGGCCGTCGAGGAGGCCGACCTCACGATGATCCTCGCGCCGGACCACATCCAGCGGCACCTGTACGCCGAGCACGTCGCGCCGAACCTCGTCGAGGGCGACGCGCTGTTCTTCGGTCACGGTCTCAACATCCGCTACGGCCTCATCGAGGCCCCGGCGGGCGTCGACGTCGCGATGGTGGCGCCGAAGGGCCCGGGTCACCTGGTCCGCCGCCAGTACGCCGCCGGCCGTGGCGTGCCCTGTCTGGTCGCCGTCGAGCGTGACGCCACCGGCAGCGCCTGGCCGCTCGTGCTGTCGTACGCCAAGGGCATCGGCGGCACCCGCGCCGGCGCGCTGAAGACCACCTTCACCGAGGAGACCGAGACCGACCTGTTCGGCGAGCAGGCCGTGCTGTGCGGCGGCGTCTCCGAGCTGATCAAGGCCGGGTTCGAGACGCTCATCGAGGCCGGCTACCAGCCGGAGGTCGCCTACTTCGAGTGCCTCCACGAGATGAAGCTGATCGTGGACCTGATGTACGAGGGCGGCGTCTCCAAGATGTACTGGTCGGTGTCCGACACCGCGGAGTACGGCGGCTACACCCGCGGCCCGCGCGTGGTCAACGAGGAGACCAAGAAGGAGATGCGCCGCATCCTGGACGAGATCCAGGACGGTCGCTTCGCCCGCGAGCTGGTCGAGGAGTTCGACTCCGGCCAGACCAACTTCAAGCGTCACCGCGAGGAGCTGGCGGTCCACCCGATCGAGCAGACCGGTGCCAAGCTCCGCCCGATGATGAGCTGGCTCAAGGGCGAGCAGGCCTGACGCTCGCGAACGCCTGCGTGACCGCGGCGCCGCCCCCCGCCCGCGAGGTGGGGAGCGGCGCCGCGTCGCGTTCGCCGGCCATCACGGGGCCGGACGCTTCAGCACCGCGCGGGCTTGAGCCAGGAGCATTCGAGGTCACCGGGCGCACGTGGGGCCGGCGGAGCGGCCTCCCGCGGCGAGGACCCTGAGGTCGTGTCGCGCGAGGCCGCCGTCTCGTCCACCGTTTCGTTCGCCGTTTCGTTCACAGGGGCCTTCCTGCTGAACTGGGCCAGCCTCACGGCGATCCGGTCCTCCAGGTCCCTCGGCGGGCCGGACAGGTAGCCGTTGCTGATGACCGAGAAGACCAGCTGCTCCCCGTCCGCGCTGGTCACGTAGCCCGACAGCGCGGTCACACCGGTCAGCGAGCCGGTCTTGGCGTGGACGTTCCCGGCCGCCGCCGTGCCGCGCATCCGGCTGCGCAGCGTCCCGCCGACCATGCGGTCGGCCTCACCGGCGATCGGCAGGGCGGCGTACCAGGTGGGGAACCAGGGCTTGCCGCGCACCGCCGCCAGCAGGGCCGTGATTCCGGCGGGTGTCAGGGCGTCGACCCGGGACAGGCCGGAGCCGTCCCGCAGCCGCAGCGTCCGCACGCCGTTCGCCTGCGCGAACGCGGTCGTCACGGCGAGGCCCGCCGCCCACGTCCCGGCGCCGGACACCTTGCGTCCCATCGCCTTGGTGAGGATCTCCGCGTGCATGTTGTTGCTCAGCTTCATGAACGGCACGGACAGCTCGCCGAGGGTCATCGACCGGCGTGAGGCGATCGTGGCCGCCTTCGCCGGGGCCGTCCCGCGCACGGTCGGCCCGAGCACCTTCACGCCGTGCCGGGCCAGCCCCTCTCGGAACAGCGTCGCCGCGTAGAGCGTGGGATCCCACACCGCGACCCACTCGTCGTACGGCTCGGAGACCGTGCCGCTGACCACGACGGTGTTGGTGCCGTGCTGCCGCTCGACGAGCACGTCCGTCTCGTCGCCGGTGACGGCCCTGTTCACGATCTTCACGTAGCCGGTCGCCGGCGTGGTCGACACCTTGGCGGCCTTGCCGGGGCCGTCCCCGGGCGCGACCGAGACGATCACCGAGCCCGCGTCGTAGTCGGTGTCGGGCGCCGCGGTCAGCGCGGAGATCTGCCCCGCGTAGTAGTACGGCTCGTCGTCCCACGCCCAGTCGGTGCCGAGCCGCACGTCGTCGAACCAGGTGTCGTCGGCGACCAGCCGTCCCGTGACGAGTTTCACTCCCGCCGCCGCGACCTCGGCGGCGAGGGCGTCGTAGTCGGCGGCGAGCAGGGTGGGGTCGCCCGTGCCCCGCAGCGTGAGATCCCCGGCGACCGTACGGCCCACGCGGGAGGCGGCGAGCACGTCCGTCGTGAAGCGGAAGTCCGTGCCGAGCGTGTCGAGGGCTGCGGCCGAGGTGAGCAGCTTGGTGTTGGAGGCGGGGGCGAACAGCTTGTCCGCGTCGAGCGAGTAGAGGTCCTCGCCGGTGGCGGCGGCGCGTACGGCGACGCCCGCCCGCGCGGGGGCCAGCCGGGAGTCGGCGAGGATCTGGTCGAGGTCGCGGGTCAGGTCCGCGACGCCGGGGGCCGGGTCCCGGGCGCCGGCGGAGGCGCCGGAGCCGGCGATCCCGATGGCCAGGACCGCTCCGGCCAGCATGGTCGTGATTCGTCGTGACAACCGCACAGTCCGCTCCCGGGTGAGTGGCTTTCCGCGATCGTCGATGAGCCACGCCAGGGCATCAATACGGAAATGTACGTATTAGGTCGTGTCCCGGGTCGCGTGGTCAGGCCGGGAGCGAGACCAGGAACACGCAGTCGCCGAAGGCCACCTCGTCACCGGCCCGTACGTGTGCGGGGCCGACCAGACGCCAGCCGTTCAACCGGGTGCCGTTCATCGAGCCGAGATCGACCAGCAGCCACGAGTCGTCGTGCTCGCGCCGCAGCTCGGCGTGGACCCGCGAGACGGTCAGGTCGGCGAGGACGAGGTCGCAGGAGGAGCCGCGGCCGACCAGGTAGCGGGCCCGGCCGTCGGCGGGCAGGGCGAGCCGGGGCATCCGGGGACGCCGCCAGGCGGACTCGATCCGGTTGCTCAGCTCCGACACTGAGGCGACGGCGTCGGTGATCCTTCGACGCCAGCGCCCGCGGTGCGGGAGGTCGGCGACCAGCTCGTCCAGCTCGTTGCGGTTGCGGGCACGAAGCGCCAGGTCCACCCGGCCGACGAAGGTCTCCATGGACAGGCGTCCTTCGGCGGCCCGGTCGCGGAGCTCGCTGAGCGCGCGCTCGCGGTCCCCGTCCGAGGCGCGAACCGGGGGAGAGCTCATGATTGGAAGTATCCGCCGCAGTGGTCCGAGGTGTCCAGAAGACCGCCGTAATCGCCTTCGATCCCGGCCCGGGAACGGGGCCGCCGGGCGTGGCGTCCCCGCTCCCGGTCGAGAGACCGATGGCGTCTCTACTGCCGGCCGAAGTCCTGGGTCCAGTACGCGCCGGAGGCCACGTACCCGACCCCGATGTCGGTGTAGGTGCAGTTGAGGATGTTCTGCCGGTGCCCGGGGCTGTTCATCCAGCCCTGCACCACCGCCTGGGCCGTGCCGTAGCCCTTGGCGATGTTCTCCGCCGCGGCCCGCCAGGTGTAGCCGGCGGCCGTGATGCGGTCGGCGAAGGAGCGGCCGTCCTTCGAGGTGTGGTCGAAGTAGTTCTTCGCGGACATGTCAGCCGAGTGGGCGTACGCGGCGGCGCGCAGGCGCGCGTCGTGCTTCAGCGGGCCGCAGCCCGCCTTGGCCCGCTCGACGTTGGTGAGGCGCACGACCTCGTTCTCGACGGCGG
Source organism: Microbispora sp. NPDC004025 (assembly GCF_053604425.1). Taxonomy (NCBI): domain Bacteria; kingdom Bacillati; phylum Actinomycetota; class Actinomycetes; order Streptosporangiales; family Streptosporangiaceae; genus Microbispora; species Microbispora sp. NPDC004025. The sequence continues at coordinate 152,153 of NZ_JBSGHN010000006.1, forward strand.
TGCCCACGCCCGAGCCGCTCGTGGGAGAGGCGCTGGGAGTGGCGGAGGCGGGGGCGCTCGCGGTGGGGACTGTGGAGGGACTCGCGGTGGGGACCGCGGAAGGGCTCGCCGTGGGGACGGCGGTGGGTGCCGGGGAGGCGGTGGCCGAGGGAACGGGGGCGGGGACGTCACAGTCGAGGCGCACCGGCCTCGACCGCGACACGTGGCCGCGATAGTCCGTGACCACGCTGTAGTACGCACCGTCCACGCAGGTCAGGGCGACGACGACACGCGCGTTCCTGACCACCTTGGAGCCGCTCTTGACGACGCGGTCGGGGCCGGGCCTGCTGCTCACGATCCGGACCCGGAAACGGGCGTCGTCGAAGCAACCGGCCCGAGAGCCGGCCGCGCGAATCTTGCCGTCCAGGGCGACGTAAGGCTTCGCGGCGGCGACCCGGCAGCCCCTGTGCTGGGCCTCGGCCTGAGCGGGCGCGGCCGCCATGCCGACGGCCGCGACGCTTCCGAGGCACAGGACCGCTCCGAGCGCTCTGTTCACGATCATTCCTCCAGTGGGGGTTAGACGCTGGGGAAGTCGTCATTATGGTGCGATACAGACCGACATGTGGGGATAAATCGGTCCAATCCCGAAAGAATCTACCTTCTCTTAAACATGGCTTATCCTCCGTACGTCACTAGATGTCCCATACTCTGCAGGTCAGCACCGTGATCAGCGAGGGGAACGCCTTGAGGCGCGCTTAAGGTCGTGGTCGGCCTCCCGCGCCACGCGTTCCAGCTCCTCGCGGTAGCTCTCCCACCAGGACAGGTCGCCGGCCGTCACGACGTCGTCGCCGGCCCGGTACCCGGCGCTGCCGTCGATCGACTCGCGAACGATGCCGGCGTGGCCGGCGTGCCGGTGGGTTTCGGCGATCACGTGGAGCGGACGCCGCGCACGCTGGGCGACCCCCGGGTGCGGGAGATCGCCGTCGGATTCGCGTCCGCCCTCGCTGCGGGGACGCCGCCCGTCCACACACCGCCTGGTCGATCACCGTGCTGACCCTGCGGGACTAGCGGATCTGCGAGATCAACTCATTCCTCGGCGCGGAGCACTTCGCCGGGTTCGCGCTGCCCGTCGTGCTGCCCGCCGCTCCCGGAGGCGGCGGCTGAGGCCGTGGTCCCGCCCGCGCCGACCGCGGTGGCGAGGCGGTCGGCGGTCAGGTTGTATTTGAGGGTCATCAGCACGCCCGCCAACGTGATCAGCGCGGGCACCACGGTGACGCCGATCACCACCGCGACGAGGGCGGTGTCCGGCTGGGTCACCGGATGCTCGGGGTCGGAGGAGATGAAGCCTCCTACGGTCAGCACCCAGCCGTAGGTCGTCGCCCCGAGCGCCGACACCGCGTTCTCCACCGCCGTCCACAGGCCGGTGAAGACCCCGCCCCTGCGCTCGCCGCTCACCACGCCGTCGTAGGCGATGACGTCGGCGAGCATGGAGAACTGCAGCAGTTGCAGGCCCGCGTAGCCGATGCCCACGACCATCACGCACAGATGGGCGTACAGCGAGCCGAGCGCGGGCGTCGCGAGGATCAGCAGCGCGCCCGCGGTGAACAGCGATCCGGACAGGAGCATCGCGCCGCGCTTGTCGAGTTTGCGGGCCAGCCACACCCACAGCGGCATCGTGACCAGCATCGGCCCCACGAGGGCCGCGAAGAGCGTGGTGGTGGCGGAAGTGTCGTCCAGCGCGTAGGCCGCGAAATAGGGCGCCCCCGCCAGCATCACGCCCGCCCCCAGCGTCTGCGCGGAGCTGAGCCCGAGCAGCCACATGAACGGCTTGCTCGTGCGGGCGGCGGCGAGCTGCTCCCGCAGCGTGCCCTCGGACCTCTGCTGGCCGGTGAAGGGGGCGCGGGCGGTGCCGAAGAACGATCCCAGCATCGAGACGAGCAGGATCACGCCGAAGACGATCCCCATGGTGCGGTACCCGTCGGCCGTCTCCCCGGCGATGGTCGGCGCGAGGATGCCGCTCATCGCGATCGCGATCGCGATCAGCACCATGCGCCACTGCAGCAGCGACGTCCGCTCGTGGTAGTCCGTGGTCATCTCCGCGGGCATCGCCTTGTACGGCACCTCGTACAGGGCGTAGCCGGTCGCGGCGGCGAGGAAGGTGACGCCCACGTACAGGCCGGCGGTCGTGCCGGTGAGCGGCGGCCCGGCGAACATCAGGGCGAACGACAGCGGCAGCACCAGGGCGCCCGCGAGCAGCCAGGGCCGGCGCGGTCCCCAGCGCGAGACCGTGCGGTCCGACCACCGGCCGACCAGGGTGTTGGCGACCAGGTCCCAGGCCTTGGGCAGGAAGAGCACGACGCCCGCGAACGCGGCCGGCACCGCGAGCACGTTCGTCATGTAGAAGAGCAGCAGCAGCCCGGGGATCGTGGAGAAGTTGGCCGTGCAGAACGAGCCGACGGCGTACCCGAGGCGAACCCCCAGGGTGACCTTCGACGGGGAGGGCGTCGCCGCGGTGGAGACCATGGCGCCATTCAAGCCGAGCAAGCGCCCGTTCGGAAGGACCGTCCCGCAACGGTTCGGCCGCTGCGTGATCTCCCCTCGATCTCCCCTCGATCTCCGCCGGAACGCGCCGGCGGAGATCGGAGAGGGACCCGGCGATCAGTCGCGCACGTCGGGACAGACGACGTGGGCGCCGATCTCGATCAGCCGGCGTTCCGTGTGGGCGTCGGCGACGCGGGCCATGAGCACCGGCGCCTCGCTGGCCGCCAGTTGCGGCAGCCGGGCGCGCACCCGCCGGTGCAGATCCTTGACGATGTCGTCGGCGCCGAGGATGTGCACCTTGACGTGCAGCATGATCCCCCACAGCCCCGCCGCCGTCCGCGACTCGGAGATCCACACGTGGTGGATGTAGGGGTATTCGGGCAGCAGTTCGGCGACCGCCACCCGAAGCGCCGGCAGGATCGGATGGCGCGTCCTCCGGTAGCCGGGGTCCACCACCTGCATCGCCCCCGACAGGTGCTGGCGGGGGGCGGGGACCCACTGCGCGGGCAGCGCGGCGGGCGCCTCCGGGACCGGGGCGGGCGCGGGCGGCGGGGGAGGAGCCTGCCTGCCGACCTGCGCGCGGGTCACGGTCGCCATCGCCCCGGTGGCGTACGCCGTGGGAGCGGCCGTGCCCATGGCCGACAGCGCGGGGGCGGGACCGGTGCGGGTCTCCTCCAGATAGCGCCGCAGGTCGTCGATCGGCACGGCGGCGGCCGCGGGACCGGCCGCGTCGATCACGATCTCGCGCACGCCGGTGACGCGCTGGATGTCGAGGATGGTGTCGGCGTCGCACGCCGACAACGAGTGGCTGCCACGGTGCCGGGCGTAGGTCGCCGGTCCCGTGTAGCCCAGCAGAACACGCTCGCCGTTCTGCGTCGTGCCGAGCACCACGGAGCGGTCGGGTCGGACCGCCACCAGGATGCCCCACTCCGCGAGGGCCGCCAGGAGTTGCCGGGGGCTGCCATGCCGCGCGAGAACGTCGCCCAGGGAGGGGTTCCCGATGCTCATAGCCTGAACGATAGGGACTGGACCATGGCGAATCAGGCTAATCCCGAAGATTAGGTGCGATCAATACCAAGTTGGCGACAGTCCGTATGAGATCACGGTCGCCGGGGTACACCGACCGACTGTGCCCGGGCGTGAGCGAGTCTCAGGCACCCCCCACGTCCCGGCAGTCTCTGCACGTCATTCTCCGGATGGGCGCCGTTCCGCGCCCGCCTCCTGAGCCCGTGCCACGCCGCGAACACCGGTGCCGGAGCCACCCTCGGCGCCGGGCGCGATCTGAGACCGGGTCGTCGCGTCGCCGCGATGCCGCCGTGACCTTGGGTATCTCGTATGCCGGGCGCTCGTGAGAGCTTTCACAAGGCCCGGATAGACTCACGTCGTCCGCGCCGTCGCACTTCACGAAGGACTCAACCCAGTGAACAAGCCCGTCGTACTTGTCGCAGAAGAGCTCTCAGAAGCGGGTCTCGCCGTGCTCGGCGCGGATTTCGAGGTCCGGCACACCGACGGCGCCGACCGGTCGCAGCTGCTGCCCGCCCTCGCCGACGTGGACGCTCTGATCGTGCGCAGTGCCACCCAGGTCGACGCCGAGGCGATCGCCGCGGCGCCCAAGCTGCGCGTCGTCGCCCGCGCGGGTGTGGGCCTGGACAACGTCGACGTCGAGGCCGCCACCAAGGCCGGCGTCATGGTGGTCAACGCCCCGACGTCCAACATCACCAGCGCCGCCGAGCACACGGTCGCGCTGATCCTCGCCAGCGCACGCAACGTCGCCCAGGCGCACTCCGCGCTCAAGGCCGGAGAGTGGAAGCGCTCGAAGTACACCGGCGTCGAGCTCGACGAGAAGGTCGTCGGCATCCTCGGTCTCGGCAAGATCGGCCAGCTCGTCGCGCAGCGCCTGCAGCCGTTCGGCGTCGAGCTCATCGCATACGACCCCTACCTGCAGCCGGCCCGCGCGGCGGCCATGGGCGTGCGCCTGGCGTCGCTGGAGGAGGTGCTCCAGCAGGCCGACTTCATCACGGTCCACCTGCCGAAGTCGAAGGAGACCATCGGTCTCATCGGCGACCGCGAGCTGCACATGGTCAAGCCGACCGTGCGGCTGGTCAACGTGGCCCGCGGCGGGATCATCGACGAGAACGCCCTTTACTCCGCGCTCAAGGAGGGCCGCGTCGCCGGCGCCGGCATCGACGTCTTCGCCAAGGAGCCCTGCACCGACAGCCCGCTGTTCGAGTTCGACCAGGTCGTGGCGACGCCGCACCTCGGCGCCTCCACTCACGAGGCCCAGGAGAAGGCCGGCACCCAGGTCGCCCGCAGCGTCAAGCTGGCGCTCGCCGGCGAGTTCGTGCCCGACGCGGTGAACGTCCAGGGCGGCGCGGTCGCCGAGGACGTCAAGCCGGGCCTGCCGCTCACCGAGAAGCTGGGCCGCATCTTCACCGCGCTCGCGGGCGAGGTGGCCACCCGCCTGGTCGTCGAGGTCCGTGGCGAGATCTCGGCGCAGGACGTGCGGGTCCTGGAGCTGGCCGCGCTCAAGGGCGTCTTCACCGACGTCGTTGAGGACGCGGTGACCTACGTCAACGCGCCGCTGCTGGCCAAGGACCGCGGCGTCGTGGTCGAGCTGGTCACCAGCGCGGAGAGCCCCGACTGGCGCAACGTCGTCACGGTGCGCGGCGTGCTCGCCGACGGCCGTACGGTCTCGGTCTCCGGCACCCTGTCCGGTCCCCGCCAGATCACCAAGATCGTCGAGGTCAACGGCTTCGCGATGGAGATCGAGCCGACCGAGCACCTGGCGTTCTTCACCTACGCCGACCGCCCCGGCATCGTCGGCATCGTGGGCCGCCTGCTCGGCGAGCACAGCGTGAACATCGCCTCCATGCAGGTCTCCCGGGACGTGAAGGGCGGCAAGGCGCTCATCGCGCTGACCGTCGACACGGCGATTCCGTCCGACGTCGTCGAGCAGATCGCGGGGGAGATCGGCGCCGACAGCGGCCGCACGGTCGACCTGGAGGACTGACACCAGGCATCCGCTCATCCGACGGCCCGGCGCCCCGCGCGCCGGGCCGTTCGTGTTGTCCCGGGCGGCGGACGGCGTCTCACGAAGTGAGATACTAGGTCGTCCTACGAGATTGTGGGGTAGTCTTGCGATGACGAGGCGCCCCGCACTTCCACCTGCCGCGACGGGGCCTGATCAGGGCAGGCCGGCCCGTCGCGGAGCGCCGCGCCGCCGGCCTTCGGCTCGCCCGTGACGCGTGACCCGCGTTCCACCGGCGGCTGACGTTCCCGGATCCGCGCCAGCGGGTCCGCTCTCAGCATTCCTCCGTCAAGAGAGAGAATCGCCATGTACGACATGTATCCCTGGGGTCGTTCCGAAGACGCTGAGAACGAGGCGGCCGAGGCCCTGCAGATCGCGCTCGACCGCCGCGACAACGGGGGCGCTCCGCAGCGCTGACCCCGGCGGGACCGGCGGGACCGGCTGATCGCCGCATGTGCCAATCTTTATGGCGTGGTGAGCATCGGCGGTGGGGCCGCGAACACGACCAGCCTGCTCCGGCTGATCAACCAGCGGGCGGTGTTCACCGAGATCTTCCGCCTCGGCAAGGCCTCGCGCCCGGAGCTCGCCCAGGTGACGGGACTGTCCAAGCCGACGATCTCGATGGCGCTGGCCGACCTGGAGCGTGCCAGGCTCGTCCGCCCGGTCGGGCTGCGCACCGGTGGCGCGGGACGCGCCGCGCTGCTCTACGAGATCAGGCCGGAGGCGGGCTGGGTGCTCGCCGCCGACCTCGGCCGCACCACCGTGCGGCTCGCGCTCGCCGACCTGGTGGGCGACGTCGCGGCGCGGAGGCAGGAGCCGTCGCGGGCGCACTCATACGAGAGCGCGCGGGAGCAACTGGCGCGGATGGCGGCCGAGCTGGTCGCGGAGGCGGGCCTGGAGCCCGGCGACGTCACCGTCACCGTGTTCGGCACCCCCGGCATCCACGACAAGGAGAGCGGGGCGCTGCGGCTCGCGCCGAACCTGCCGGGCTGGGAGCGGCCCGGCGCGGTGGACGCGCTGGCCGGCGTGACGGGCTCGCCGTACACGGTGGAGAACGACGTCGACCTCGCGGCCGTGGGAGAGGGCGCCTACGGCCTGGGCAAGGGGGTCTCCCACTTCGTCCTCGTGTCCATCGGGACGGGCGTCGGCATGGGCGTGGTCATCGACGGCGGCCTCTACCGGGGCGCCCGGGGAGCGGCCGGCGAGATCTCGTACCTGCCGGTGGGTGAGGACGTCCCCGGCCTCGACCGCCGGCGCGGCATGTTCGAGTCGGTGGCCTCCGCCGACGGCGTCGTCGCGGCGGCGGCACGTCTCGGCATGACGGCGGCCACGGCCAAGGAGGTTTTCGACGCCGCGCGCCGCGGCGACGCGGCCGCGTGCGCGGTGGTGGCCGCGGAGGCCGACCACGTCGCCCGCGCCCTCGCCGGGGTGATCGCCGTGCTCGATCCCGAGCTGGTCGTGCTCGGCGGCGGCATCGGCGCGCAGGCCGGCGACCTGCTCGCCGGTCCCGTGGCGGAGCGGCTGGAGACGCTGGTGGCCCTCACGCCGCCGCGGATCGAGGTGTCCACGCTCGGGGCGGACGCCGTGATCCTCGGCGCGCTGGCGGTCGGGCTGTCCACGGCACGCGACCTCGTCTTCGAGCGTGCGGTGGCAGAGGGACCCGCCTGACGGGCGCATATGTCCGAGCATGGACCGAATGGTGAGATCGTGTTTCGATCTCCGAGACAACCGGTAAGGTACACGCATGGAGTCGAGCAACATCCGCCTGGCAGTGATCCCCGGTGACGGTATCGGCACCGAGGTCGTCGCCGAAGGCCTCAAGGTCCTCAACGCCGCGGGCGTCAAGTCCGAGACCACCGAGTACGACCTCGGGGCCAGGCGCTACCACGCGACAGGGCAGACGCTTCCCGACGAGGTCCTCGACGAACTGCGCGGCTACGACGCGATCCTGCTGGGCGCCGTCGGCGACCCGAGCGTGCCGCCCGGCATCCTGGAGCGCGAGCTGCTGCTGCGCCTGCGCTTCGAGCTCGACCACTACGTGAACCTCCGTCCGGTCAAGCTGTTCCCCGGCGTGACGACTCCGCTCGGGGAGTCCCGCCCCGAGGACATCGACATGATCGTCGTCCGCGAGGGCACCGAGGGTCCGTACGCCGGAGCCGGCGGCGTGATGCGCCGCGGCACGCCGCATGAGATCGCCACCCAGGAGTCGCTCAACACGGCGTACGGCGTCGAGCGCGTCGCGCGCTACGCCTTCGAGAAGGCCCTGAGCCGGCCGCGCCGCAAGCTGACGCTGGTCCACAAGACCAACGTGCTGACGTTCGCCGGCGACCTGTGGGCGCGCACCGTCGACCGGCTCAGCCTGGAGTTCCCCGAGGTCGAGACCGACTACTGCCACGTCGACGCCGCCTCCATGTTCTTCATCACCCAGCCGCAGCGGTTCGACGTGATCGTCACCGACAACCTGTTCGGCGACATCCTGACCGACATCGGCGCGGCGATCGCCGGCGGCATCGGCCTGGCGGCCAGCGGCAACGTCAACCCGGCCCGCACGGCGCCGTCCATGTTCGAGCCCGTCCACGGCAGCGCGCCGGACATCGCGGGCCAGGGCAAGGCCGACCCGACCGCCACGATCCTGTCGGTCGCCATGCTCCTCGACCACCTCGGTCACGCCGAGGCGTCGGCCCGCGTCGAGCAGGCCGTGGCCGACGACCTGATCGAGCGTCAGAGCGCGTGGACCGCGCGCTCCACCCGCGAGATCGGCGACGACATCGCCGCCCGAGTAGCCGGCTGATCCCGGCCGCTCATCACGACCTCACGCGCATGGCGGCCCGGTATGGGCCGCCATGCGCTTTTTCATACCTGCCGAATGCCCTAGTTTTCCCTTAGCCGTCTCGTCGCACAATTACTACGACGACGAAGAGAGAAGGACCTCGCCATGACCACCCACCTCAGGTTCGACGTGCAGCTCAATCCGCAGGCCCGCAGCGCGGCCGAGCGTGAGCAGGTGCTGGCGAGCCCCGGCTTCGGTCAGGTCTTCACCGACCACATGATCTCCATCGACTGGACCGAAGGGGAGGGCTGGCACGACGCGAAGCTCCAGCCGTACGGTCCGCTCGTCCTCGACCCCGCCACGTCGGTGTTCCACTACGCGCAGGAGCTGTTCGAGGGGCTCAAGGCGTACCGGCAGTCGAACGGCTCGATCGTCGCCTTCCGGCCGTACGCGAACGCGGCGCGGTTCAACCAGTCGGCGCTGCGGATGGCGATGCCGGAGATCCCCGAGGACACGTTCGTCGAGTCGCTCGAACTCCTCGTGCAGACCGACCGCGACTGGGTGCCGACCACCGAGGGCCACAGCCTTTACCTGCGCCCCTTCATGATCGCCACGCAGCCCGCCCTCGGGGTGAACCACCCCTCGCGGAACTACAAGTACATGGTGATCGCCTCGCCCGCCGCGTCGTACTTCACCGGCGGCCTCAAGCCGGTCTCGGTCTGGCTGTCCACCGAGTACACCCGCGCCGCGCCCGGCGGCACCGGCTTCGCCAAGTGCGGCGGCAACTACGCGGCGGCGTTCGTGGCCCAGCGGCAGGCCGTCGAGGAGGGCTGCGACCAGGTGGTCTGGCTCGACGCGTTCGAGCACCGGTGGGTCGAGGAGATGGGCGGGATGAACCTGTTCTTCGTCTTCGGCGACCGCCTCGTCACCCCGGCGCTCACCGGGACGCTGCTGCCCGGCATCACCCGCGACTCGATCCTCAGCCTGGCCGGCGAGCTGGGATACACGGTCGAGGAGGGCAAGATCTCCATCGAGGACTGGCAGGCAGGCTGTGAGTCGGGCGAGCTCACCGAGGTCTTCGCCTGCGGCACCGCCGCAGTGGTCACCCCCGTCGGCTCGGTCAAGGGCGTCGACCGGAGCTGGATCGTCGGCGACGGCACCCCCGGGCCGGTCACGATGAAGATTCGCGAGGAACTCGTGGGCATCCAGTACGGCAGCCGCCCCGACGCCCACCACTGGATCCACAAGATCTGCTGACGGACGCGGCGCCGTACGGCGCTCGCCGTCCGCTGCTCCCTGTCGCGGTGCGCCCCGCCGTCAGGCCATGCGCGCACCGTGTAACGGGCCGGGTGATCTTCCGGAGCCGTGTTCGCGGGCCCGGCTCAGCCGTACGCGACCGGGCAGGCCGTGCCCTTCCCGAGGGTGGACAGCGACACCAGCCCTCCGATCAGACCGGCGCTCACGCTGACCCTCGCGCCGGCCAGGATCAGCGACCGGCCGGGGCACGGCGCCGCGACGGTCGCGAGGGGCATCGGTGCGGCGGACACGACGGGCGTGGGCGTGGGCGTCGCCGTCACCGTGACGGTGACCGTGGGCACCGGAGCCGGTCTGGCCGCGGGCCGCTCGGTCTCGCGCGGGCCGGCGACGGTCACGTGCTGGGTGATGTTGCAGACCCGGGCGCGCCGGCACAGTGCGTTCTGCACGTTCGAGGAGCCGCCGGCGGTGTTGGCGCTCGTGTGCTGGTAGCCCCGGTTGCGCGTGGTCCCTTCCACGGACAGCTTCGTGCCGGGGCGGTCGCGCGGGTCCTTCCCGGTGGGGGCCGCGACGTTCCGCTCCGCGCGGTCGCCGCGGCCGTGCCCGTTGTCGGCGGCGGCCCCGAGCGCGCCGACGGTGGTGACGAGGGCGGTCGCGGCCGAAGTGCCGACGAGTAGGAAACCGGCGAGTCTGCCGTGGAACGCCCCGCCGCCGCGCCGACCAGTCATGCGTCGCCCCCTGCTGTAGGAAACCTGCTGTAGGAAAACCTGCTGTACGAAAACGAGTCCTGGCGAAGAGGTTCATGAATACGAACCGCTTCGCGAGCGTACTCGCCGATGGGGCGTTGATCGTGTGTCCCGCAGGCGTATGGCAGGTTATTACGGCGTCCTTGCCCGGAGTGACGAATAAAACCGGCGATCTCCCTGCAAACGGCCACGTGGACAACGGCCGTGCGGCCGGTCGCAGGCGGGTCGCCACTCGGACGGCGCCGAGGTCGCGGCCGCCCTTCCGGTCATCGTGTCCGATGTGGCCGCGCTGACCTGCGCGAACACTCCCGGACATCTCGTACTATGAGATCGATGTGCCAGAGGGTGACCGGCTGTGGCAAACTGCTCAGCACCATGTACTACGGTCTGCTCATTATCGGCAGGCGCGCCGGCTGAAGGACATCGCCGGCGCGCAGACCTCTCACGTCCGTGAGGGGTCTTTTTGTTTGGGCCTCGAGCCGATTCACAGGCCGATGAGCGCGCGGCGAGACACAACCCCGCGAAGGAGACACAGAGATGGCCGACGATCGTTTCCATGTGTACGACACGACGCTCCGCGACGGCGCCCAGCAGGAGGGGCTGAACCTCACCGTCGCCGACAAGCTTGCCATCGCGCGTCACCTGGACGGCCTCGGCGTCGGCTTCATCGAGGGCGGCTGGCCGGGCGCCAACCCCAAGGACACCGAGTTCTTCCGGCGGGCTCAGACCGAGCTCGACCTGAAGCACGCGCAGCTCGCCGCGTTCGGCGCGACCCGCCGGGCGGGCGTGAAGGCCGCCGACGACCCGCTGGTGGCCGCGCTGCGCGAATCCGGCGCGCCGATCGTGACGCTCGTGGCCAAGAGCCACGACCGCCACGTGGAACTGGCCCTCCGCACGACGCTGGAGGAGAACCTCGCGATGATCCGCGACACGGTCTCCCACCTGACGGCGGAGGGCCAGCGCGTCTTCCTCGACGCCGAGCACTTCTTCGACGGCTACCGCTCCAACCCCGCGTACGCGCTGGAGGTGCTGCGCACGGCCGCGGAGGCCGGGGCGTCGGTGGTCGCGCTGTGCGACACCAACGGCGGCATGCTGCCCGACGAGCTGGCCGACGTGGTGCACGAGGCGGCCGGCACCGGAGCCCGGATCGGCATCCACTGCCACGACGACACCGGCTGCGCGGTCGCCAACACGCTGGCCGCGGTGAAGGCCGGCGCCACGCACGTGCAGGGCTGCGCCAACGGGTACGGCGAGCGCTCCGGCAACGCCAACCTGTTCACCGTGGTGGCGAACCTCCAGCTCAAGCGGGGATTCGACCTCGTGCCGCCGCAGTCGCTGCGCGACATGACCCGCATCGCCCACGCGATCACCGAGGTCACCAACGTCACGCCGAACTCGCACCAGCCGTACGTCGGCACGTCGGCCTTCGCCCACAAGGCGGGCCTGCACGCGTCGGCGATCAAGGTGGACCCGAACCTCTACCAGCACATCGACCCCGCCGAGGTCGGCAACGACATGCGGATGCTGGTCTCCGACATGGCGGGGCGAGCCTCCGTGGAGCTGAAGGGCCGCGAGCTGGGCTACGAGCTCAGTGGAGAGCAGTCCAGGCGGCTGGTCGAGCGGGTCAAGGACCTGGAGGCCAAGGGGCACACGTTCGAGGCGGCCGACGCGTCGTTCGAGCTGCTGCTGCGCGACACGGTCGACGGCGAGCTCCGGCGCTACTTCACGGTCGAGTCGTGGCGGGTGATCGTCGAGCGCCGGCCCGGCGGCGACGTGGTCAGCGAGGCGACCGTCAAGCTCCACGCCAAGGGTGAGCGGATCATCGCGACCGGCGAGGGGAACGGCCCGGTCAACGCGCTCGACCGGGCGGTGCGGCTGGCGCTGGAGAAGCTCTACCCCGAGCTCGCGGGGGTCGAGCTGATCGACTTCAAGGTCCGCATCCTGGAGGGCACCCACGGCACGGACGCGATCACCCGGGTGCTGATCACCTCCAGCGACGCGACCGGAGAATGGGCCACCGTCGGGGTGGGCGAGAACGTCATCGAGGCGTCCTGGCAGGCGCTGGAGCAGGCGGTGACGTACGGCCTGCTGCGGGCAGGCCACAGCGCCTGACCTGCGATCCGGGTGGAGTGAGTGGTGCTCACGTTCTGCAGGTGAATGCAGTGGTTTTAGTGACATTTAGTCTAGTTGGTGCTTAGATAGGCAAAGCTCTGAGGCGGTCATCGCCACGATCGGCGACGCCGGCCGCGGTTCCAGCCTCAGCGCCAATGCTCTGGCTCGACGGAGGGTGACGGCAAGAAGCATCTGTGCACGCAACCCCTGTAGGCCCGCGGCGTCCGCGCCCGTCTCCTGATCTGTCCATCGGAGGCGGCCGCGTCGCGGGAGCCGAGCCACGTCTGTCACTATGGCCAGCCGCGTGACTGCCCCGAGTATGGAAATCTTCGGACGGCAGTCATCCCCCTCGCTGGTGCACCCCATATGGGAGGGTCTGTGAACACCTCGTCCTATTACGACCAGATCGGCGGCGCACCGGTCGTGCGCGACGTCGTCGACCGCTTCTACGTCCGCGTGCTCGGCGACGACGATCTCAAGCCGTACTTCGTCGGCGTCGACATGCCCAGGCTGAAGCGGCACATGGTCGTGCTGCTGTGCTCGGTCCTCGGCGGCCCGGAGCCGTACGAGGGTCGTGACCTGGGCGAGGCCCACGCCGGCATGGGCATCACGTCCGAGCATTACGACAAGGTGGGTGAGCACCTCTTCGCGGTCCTGCAGGAGAGCGGCGTCGGCGAGGACATCCTGCGCGACGTCGGCCTCGTCCTCGGCAAGGTGAAGTCGTCCATCGTCGCCGAGCCCGCGGAAACGGCCGACTGAGTGGATACGCAGGCTCTCAAGGACAGCTGGCACCTCGTCTCCCGTTCGGGTGACCAGGTGCCGCTGTACTTCTACTCGGTTCTCTTCCTGATGAACCCGGACGTGCGTGACATGTTCCCGGTGTCGATGGCACGCCAGCGCGACAAGCTCGTGACCGCGCTCGGGCAGGTCGTCAGCAACGTCGACCAGGTGGAGGGCGTCGTCCCGTTCCTCCAGCAGCTCGGCCGCGACCACCGCAAGTTCGGGGTCACCGCCACGCACTACCCCGCCGTCGGACAGGCGCTGCTCGCCACGCTCGAGCACTTCCTGGGCGACCGGTGGACCCCCGCGCTCGCGCACGACTGGACGCAGGCGTACAACCTGGTCGCCCAGGTGATGGTCGACGCCGCCAACGACGCGTCGAAGGTCTCCCCGCCCTGGTGGGAGGCGGAGATCGTCAGCCATGAGATGCGCACCCTCGGCATCGCTGTCATCCGCGCCCGGCTGAACTACCAGTACCCCTTCCGGCCGGGCCAGTCGGCGTCGATCTCCTACGCCGTTCGCCCGCGTATCTGGCGGTTCTACTCGTTCGCCAACGCGCCGCGCCAGGACAACACCATCGACCTGCACGTACGTATGGTCGACGGCGGCGTGCTCAGCTCCGCGCTCGTCATGGGCGCGCGGCGGGGCGAGATGCTGCGCGTGGGCGCCGCGGTGGGGGAACGGCTGACGCTCTCCCCGGACGTCCAGGGCGACCTGCTCATGATCGCGGGCGGCACCGGCCTCGCGCCGATGAAGGCGTTGGTGGAGCAGATCGCCTACGAGGGCCCGACGCGCAGGGTGGACCTCGTCATGGGCGCCCGGACCTCCAGGGAGTTGTACGACTACGAGTCGCTTGCCAAGATGGCCGCCGAGCACCCCTGGCTGAACGTCGTGCCGGTCGTCTCCCACGATCCCTTCTTCCGGGGCGCCCGCGGTTACGCCGTGGACGTCGCGCTGCAGGGATGGCGTGGCCAGCATGTCTTCGTCTGCGGATCCGAGGAGATGGTCCAGGCCACGGTCGGACGACTGATTGACGCCGGGGTGCCTACCGAGCAGATCCACTTCGACGAGTTCACGAGCGACAGAGGTCGGGAGTCATGACGGCAGAGATGCCCTGGGGAAGCCCGGCGGGCGAGCGCCAGCCCCTCACCCCGGATCGGGTCCGCAAGCAGGAGTTCACGCGCACCTCGCTCGGGCGCCGCGGCTACAGCGAGGACGAGGTGCGCGCGTTCCTCTACCGCGTCGCGGAGGACATGGCGACCAGCGACAAGGAGAAGGCGGACCTGCGGGCGTACATCGACCGCATGAAGCAGTGGTATAAGGAACACGGCCTCAACCCGGAGCAGTCCGCCGCGCCGCAGACCCTCAGCGTCGACGCCATCAACATCCTGTCCCGCGCGCAGCAGACCGCCGACGCCCAGATCGCGGAGGCGGAGGACTACGCGCGGCGGATCGTGGGCCAGGCCCGCCAGCAGTACGAGGAGCTGCTGCTGGAGGCGCAGCGGCAGGCGGAGGAGGCCGCCAACCAGGCGGTCGGCGCCTACCGCGCCTCCGGCAACGGGCTGCAGAGCGCCGAGGCCGAGGAGCTGGAGCGCAGGATCGCCTACCTGCGTACGTTCGCGGACGTCACCCAGGTGCAGTTGCGCGCGGTCCTGGAGGGACTCGCGCATGAGGTCGACAAGCTCGGCCACGTGCCCGACCAGGCCAAGCAGCTGGCGGGCGGCTCCTCGTCGCCGTCGGTGTACGGATAGCCGCCCGCCGGTCTCCTGTCGGGGGAGGAGGTCCGGTCGTGACCTACGACAGCGTGCCGGAGGAGCTCGCGCGCAGCGTGACCGATCCGGCCGGGGTGTGCACGATCAGCGTGCGTCCTGAGCAGGTGACCTCCGGCCGGTCGGTTCCCGGAACGACCACGGTCAGCAACGACTTCGCCACGGGTGAGACGATCGCCGGAGCCGGCTCCTTGCGCATGTAGCCCGGCGAGACCCAGCCCTGGTAGGGCGAGGTCTGCCCGCTCACCACCCGCTGGCCGCCGACGGCCTCGCAGGACGGCATCGTCAGCTGGACGATCGACGCCTTCCACCCGCCGTCGGCCACCACGATCCGTCCGCCCGAGTTGGACACGACCTTCAGCCCGGGGGCGAGGTGCCACAGGTTGCGGAGCTTCGCGCCGCCGCTGTCGAGCACCGCCAGCACGTCCTCGCGGTGGTTGACCAGCACCGACCGCTTGCGCTGCACGCCGTACGCCCTGTCGGTGAAGGTGAACGTCTGCCGGTCCCCGCGCACGGACCTGCCCACCAGCGCGGTGGGAGTGTGCCCGCGGAACTTCCTGCCCACGATCACCGGCACGTTGTGGGCCTCCGGGCTCAGCGTCCATCGCCGGTACGGCGTGTTCTCGTACGAGTGGAAGCCCGCCTCGGTGAGGATCGAGCGGCCCTGGGCGTAGTAGGTGACGCCCATGTGGTCCTCGTGGCCGTGGAACTTCAACGCCGGCCCGAAGCGGATCGAGTAGTAGGCCGACTTGGGGTCGTCCCAGGCCGTGCGGCCGAAGACGTACCCGGCGTCGAAGACCTGCACGGTCGACTTGGCGTGGTCGAAGGCGGCCGGCTGGACGTCGGCGGGCCCGTCGCCGATCGGCACCATGTAGCCGTTGGGCTGGGTGGCGGCGCTGATGTGGCGCGGCAGGCTCTCCCAGCGGGTGGCCAGGGCCGCCGGGACCTTCATCCCGCAGTCCTTGATCGTGTCGACCGCCACCCTGAGCCGGTCGTGCACGTAGATGGCGTAGCGCGGCGCCTGCTCGCGCAGCGCGCCCTGCCCGTCGATGTCGAGCTTCATCGACTTGACCATGCGGCTGACCGCGAGGTTCTTCCACTTCGGGTTCCCGTAGCGGCAGCCGATGCGCAGCAGGCCGATGTCCTGGTCGAGCCCGTGGTTGTGGCCGAGCTCGTAGTGCTTGGGGTCGGACAGCAGCCTGGCGTGCAGGGCGAGGCTGTTCTTCAGCCAGCCGGCCTTCACATACCTGCTCAGGCACACCAGCGCCGGGGCGCGCAGCGCGATCGGGTGCTCGGCCCAGGCGTACGGGCTGGTGGTGCGCCCGCCGTAGGGGTTGTCGGCGACCCAGTCCTTTGCGATCTCCTCGGCCCGGCTCAGGTAGTCCTTCTCGCCGGTCGACTCGTAGTCGGCCACGAGCCGGCCCATCCACCGCAGCGACTGGAACACCATCTGCCAGGACCTGTTCTTGTACGGGTCAATGCGCCAGTCGACGTCCTCGCCCACCGTGACCGCGGGCAGGCCGAGGAAGGACAGCTTGCCGCTCATGACGTCGCCGGAGGTGGGGGTCGCGGGCAGCCAGTCCCCCTGGCACTCCGGTGTGCGGTGCGGAGCCCGTGCCTGGGCGGGCGTGGCCCCGGTGAGCACGGCGAGCGCGGTCAGCGGGAGGACCGCTGACAGGGAGAGGGCTGAGAGGCGGCGGAACACGCCGGGTTCCTTCCGAGATCGAATCGGGGCGGCTCATGCTGTCCGAATTCTGACGATCTGGTCAAGTCGCTTCGGTCACAACTGCACAACTGCTCACAAATGGCCTGCCGGGTTGCGGTCAGGCGCGGGCGGGCGCGGTGCTCTCCCAGATGCTCGGACGGGCGAGCGGGACTCCGGCCGCCACGGCGTCGATCCACTCATCGGTGCTGGTCACGGCGGCGAAGTTGGACTGCATGACGACCAGGACGTGCTCGTGCGCCTGCCGGGCGGACAGCGTTCCGGCGGCGTTCGCCAGCGGCACGGTCCCGGTGGCGTCGGACAGGAACTCGACCGCGAAGCCGAGATGGAAGGCGTCCCTGGCGGTCGACTCGTCGCAGTTCTGGGTCATGTAGCCCGCGATCGCGACCGTGTCGATCCCGTCGAGAACCCCGGCCAGGCCGGTCCCGTGGAAGGCCGACGCCTTGGTCTTGTCCACCAGGTGCGCGTACGGCCGGGCCGCGACCTCCTCGCGCAGTTCCCAGCCGTGCGAGCCCTTCGCGAACAGCGGTGAGGCGGCGGGGGCGGTGTGCCGAACGACGATCACGGGGACGCCGTGCCGCTCCGCGGCGTCCATCGCCCGCAGGATCGCCGCCAGGCTCTCCTCCCGCGGCGGATGGGCGATGGGCAGGTTGCCGGTGAAGTACTCGTTCTGGACGTCGATGACGATCAGTGCTCGGTTCATGGATCCGAGGGTGGCGCGGCCGGCCGTACGGGCGTGAGAGCGGCCTCAGCCATCCACCGAGGGATTCCGGCCGAACGACTGGCGGTAGGCGGCGGGGGAGACGCCGACCAGCCGCCGGAAGTGCGGGCGCAGCGCGACCGCGGAGGCGAAGCCGCAGCGCCGGGCGACCTGCTCGATCGGCAGGCCGCTCGTCTCCAGCAGGCGCTGCGCCTGCAGCACCCGCTGGTGCAGCAGCCATCGGGCCGGGGAGGTGCCGGTGGCCTCCCGGAACCGCCGGTCGAACGTGCGGCGGCTCATGAGCGCGCGGGCCGCCAGCGCGTCCGCGCCGAGCGGGCGGTCGATGTTGCGCACCGCCCAGTCCAGTGTCGCGCCCAGCGGGTCGCCCGCCGCGGGGCCCGGCACGGGATGCTCCACGAACTGGGCCTGGCCACCCGCCCGATGAGGCGCGACGACCATCCGGCGGGCGATCGCGGTCGCCGCGTCCGCGCCGAACTCCCTGCGCACCAGGTGCAGGCACAGGTCGATGCCGCCCGCGCTGCCCGCGCTGGTGAGGATCCTGCCCTCGTCCACGTAGAGGTCGTCCGCGCGCACCGACACGTCCGGGTGGAGGCGGGCGAGCAGCCCGGCGTACGCCCAGTGGGTGCTCGCGGCCCGGTTCTCCAGCAGCCCCGCACCGGCCAGCACGAACGTGCCCAGGCACAGCCCCGCGACGATCGCGCCGCGCTCGTACGCGGCCCGCAGCGCGTCCAGGGCGGGAGCGGGCGGCGGCTCGTCCGGCGGACGCCGGTAGGTCGGCACGATCACCAGGTCGGATGTCGCCACCGCGTCCAGCCCGTGCGGCGTCGCCAGGCGGACCCCGGCGTTCGTCCGCACCTCGGCGCCGCCGTCCCCGCCGACCACCCGTACGTCGAAGGGCGGCAGGCCGGGCCGGTCCTCCCCGAAGACCGAGATCGGCACGGCGGACTCGAACATCGGGGTCCGGTCGAACAGCACGACCGCCACCCGGTGGAACGTCATGGCCGGAATGCTATTGGGCGGCTCGGCGCAGCCCGTCTGTGGCCCGAATCGTGCGGGAAGTGGCCGTGTGGCCGCTCGCGCCCGGGTCGGCCGCTCTGCCAGCCTGGGCCAATGCCGACTCCGTTTCCCACGACGCTTCCCGACACCGCCGCCGCGACGGCCGCGCTGGCCGTCGCCACCCGGTTCTGCTCGCCCGCGCTCCTCAACCACTCGATCAGGTCGTACCTGTGGGGCGCCGGGTACGCCGGGGCGCACGGGATCGCCTTCGACGACGAGCTGTACTACGTGTCCTCCCTGCTCCACGACATCGGGCTGACCGAGACCTTCGACAGCCACGAGGTGCCGTTCGAGGAGGCGGGAGGGCGCCTCGCCTGGGTCTTCTGCACGGCGGCCGGGTGGTCGCCGGACAGATGCGCGCGGGCCGAGAAGATCATCGTGGTCCACATGCGCGACGCGGTCACCGCGGACGAGGACCCCGAGTCGCACCTGCTGCAGGTCGCCACGTCGTGGGACGTGTCGGGGCAGCGGCCGGAGGAGTTCTCCGCGGACGACCGGGCCGCCGTGCTCGCCCGCTACCCCCGGCTCGGCTTCGGTCAGGAGTTCCTCGCCGTGTTCGAGGAGCAGGCGCGGCGCAAGCCGGACTGTGCCGCGGCGCACTTCGTCGCCGACGGCATGGCCGGTCGGGTCGCCGCGAACCCGCTCGACGCCTGACCGGGGCCGTTCAGTCCTGCTTGGGCCCGGTGCTCTCCACGACCTCGAACGACCACAGCTCGGAGTCGGTCGCGGCCGGGCCCTGACCCTGCCCGTGGCCCTGACCCTGCCCGTGGCCCTGGCCATGCCCATGGCCCTGCGCGCCGGCCTCGGCGGCGGCCTGCGCGTGCCCCGACTGGAACGCCCGGCTCTCCTGCCAGCGCCGGAAGTCCTCCTCGCTGCGCCACCGCGTGTAGACGAGGTAGCGGTCACTGCCCTCCACCGGACGCAACAGCTCGAACCACTCGAACCCGTCGGCCGACTCGACCATCCCGGCCCGGTTGGCGAACCGCTTCTCCAGTTCGCGCCGCATCTCCTCGGGCACCGTCAGCACGTTGATCTTCACGACCGAAGGCACATCGACTCCCGTACGCTCGACTTCCCCTGTCACCAGACCACCTTAAGTACGCCACCGTGGGATACCCCACTAGGCTCGTGACGTGCGTATCGCGAGGTTCTCGATGGGCGACCAGGTCGCCTTCGGCGTGGTGGAAGACGGCGGGCAGGTCATCGCCCGGATCGGCGGGCACCCCTTCCACGGGGTGGAGTTCACCGGTGAGCGGATCCCGGTGGCCGAGGTCCGCCTGGTCGCCCCCATGTTGCCCAGCAAGATCATCGCTATCGGAAAGAACTACGCCGACCACGCCAGGGAGATGGGCGGCGAGCCCCCGGCGGAGCCGGTCGTGTTCCTCAAGCCCAACACGACCGTGATCGGTCCCTCGGAGGCGATCGCGTATCCGGCGAAGCTGTCGGAGCGGGTCGACTACGAAGGCGAGCTGGCCGTGGTGATCGGCCGGCTGTGCCGCGACGTCCCCGCCGAACGGGCGGGCGACGTCATCTTCGGCTACACCTGCGCCAACGACGTCACCGCGCGCGACCTGCAGGCCAGGGACGGCCAGTGGACCAGGGCCAAGGGCTTCGACACGTTCTGCCCGCTCGGTCCCTGGATCGAGACCGAGCTCGACCCGGCCGACCTGGCGATCACCACCACGCTCAACGGCGAGGTCAGGCAGAGCGCCCGGACCTCCCTCCTGCTGCACGACATCCCCGCGCTCGTCGCGTACGTGAGCGCGGTCATGACCCTGCTGCCCGGCGACGTCATCCTGACCGGCACGCCCGCCGGCGTGGGCCCGATGTCCGTGGGCGACGAGGTCGGCGTCTCCATCGAAGGAATCGGAACTCTCACTAACCGGGTGATCTCACGTGACTAGGGTGCGCTTCGCCCCTTCGCCCACCGGCATGTTCCACGTCGGCGGCGCCCGTTCGGCGCTGTTCAACTGGGCGATCGCCGAGCAGTCCGGCGGCACGTTCGTGCTGCGCATCGAGGACACGGACGCGGCACGCAACCGGCCAGAGTGGACCGAGGGCATCATCTCGGCCCTCGCCTGGATCGGCATCAACGGCGGCTCGCCGCGCTTCGAGGGGCCGTACTTCCAGTCCGCCTACGAGCAGCAGCACCGCGAGGCCGCGGCCAAGCTGCTCAAGGACGGCAAGGCCTACCACTGCACCTGCACGCGCGACGACGTGAAGGCCAGGACCGGCTCCGAGCACCAGGGCTACGACGGCCACTGCCGCGACCTCGGCCTGACCGAGGGCGCCGTGCGGTTCCGTACGCCCGACGAGGGCGTGACGGTCGTGGACGACAAGGTCCGCGGGCGGGTGGAGTTCCCCAACTCGGCGATGGAGGACTTCGTCATCGTCCGCGGGGACGGCTCGCCGCTGTTCATCCTCGCCAACGTCGTCGACGACATGGAGATGCGGATCGACCACGTGGTCCGCGCCGAGGAGCACCTGTCCAACACGCCCAAGCAGCAGCTCCTGTGGAAGGCGCTCGGGGCGGAGCCGCCGGTCTGGGCGCACGTGCCCGTGATCGTAAACGAGAAGCGGCAGAAGCTGTCCAAGCGCCGCGACAAGGTCGCCCTCGAGTCCTACCGCGACGAGGGCTACCTCGCCGAGGCGATGGTCAACTACCTCATGCTGCTCGGCTGGGGGCCCGGCGACGACCGCGAGATCATGCCGTGGTCGGAGATGATGCCGCTGTTCCGGCTGGAGGACGTGAACCAGGCCCCGGCCTTCTTCGACGAGAAGAAGCTCCGGGCCTTCAACGGCGAGTACATCCGGGCGCTGCCCCGCGAGGTGTTCGTCTCCCGCTGCGAGCCGTGGCTCGACCCGTCCTGGGACCGCGCGGTGTTCGCCCGCGTGGCCGACCTGGTGCAGACGCGGGTCGCCGTGCTGTCGGAGGTCACCGCCAACGTCGACTTCCTGTTCCTGGACGAGCCCGTCTTCGACCAGGCGTCCTGGGACAAGGCGATGAAGCCGGGGGCGGCCGAGATCCTGGCCGGGTACGCCGAGCGACTGGAGACGGTCAGCTGGGACCCCGAGTCGCTCAAGACCGCCCTGGAGGAGGTCGGCCTCGCCCACGGGCTCAAACTCGGCAAGGCGCAGGCGCCCGTCCGCGTGGCGATCACCGGCAGGACCGTGGGCCTGCCGCTGTTCGAGTCGATCGAGGTGCTCGGCCGCGAGCGCTCGCTCGACCGGCTCCGTACGGCTCTCGCCCGGCTGTCCGAGGTGTCCTGACACGTCAGGGCGCCCCACAGCGGGCGCGCGGAGGCAGGTGAGGGCGACGGCGCCGGGGATCCCCTGAAGAGGGTCCCCGGCGCCGTCCGCGTCTCTACAGGAGGCCGCGGCGGTCCAGCAGCGGAGTGATCTCCGGGTCCCGGCCCCGGAAGTCGCGGAACGCCGTCATCGAGTCCACGCTGCCGCCCCGCGACAGCAGGGCCCGGCGGAAGGTGTCGCCGTTCTCCCGGCGCAGCCCGCCGTTCTCGTTGAACCACTCGACGGTGTCGGCGTCGAGGACCTCGCTCCAGATGTAGGAGTAGTAGCCGGCGCTGTAGCCGCCCGCCCAGATATGGGCGAAATACGTGCTGCGATAGCGCGGCGGGACGGCGGGCAGGTCCACCCCCGCATCCCGCAGCGCCCGCCTCTCGAACTCCTCCACGTCCTCCTCGCCGTCGTACGTCGTGTGCCAGGCCCAGTCGAGCAGGGTGGCGGCGAGGTACTCCAGCGTGGCGAAACCCTGGTTGAACTTCTGCGTCTCCAGCATCCGGTCGACGAGGTCCTGCGGCATCGGCTCGCCCGTCTCGTGATGCCTGGCGTATTCGGCCAGGATCTCCGGGTGGGTCGCCCACATCTCGTTCACCTGCGAGGGGTACTCGACGAAGTCGCGCGGCACGGCCGTCCCGGAGAACCGGGGGTAGCGCACGTCGGAGAACAACCCGTGCAGCGCGTGCCCGAACTCGTGGAACATCGTGTTGACCTCGTCGAACGTCATGAGGGTCGGCTCGCCCTTGACGATGTTGAGGTTGTTGACCACGACCGGCCTGGTGCCCTCAAGGCCCGACTGCTTCACGAGGCTGTTCATCCACGCCCCGCCCCGCTTGGAGGCCCTGGCGTGGAAGTCGCCCAGGAACAGGCCCAGCGGGGAGCCGTCCTCGTCGCGCACCTCGAAGACCCGCACCTCGGGGTGGTAGCCGTACAGGTCGGGGCGCTCGTGGAAGGTGACGCCGTACAGGCGGCTCGCCGCGTTGAAGACGCCCTTCTCCAGCACCGTGTTCAGCTCGAAGTACGGCCGCATGCGCCGGCTGTCGATGTCGTAGCGGGCCTTGCGCACCTTCTCGGAGTAGAACGCCCAGTCCCACGGCTGGATCGGGTGCCCGGCGATCTCCTCCAGGTCCGCCTGCTCCTTGCGCGCGTTCGCCACGGCCGGCGGCACGAGCCGGTCGAGCATCTCGGTGACCGCCCGGGTGGTGCCCGCGGTCTGGTCGGCCAGGACGTACTCCGCGTGGTTCTCGTAGCCGAGCAGCCGCGCGCGCTCCCGGCGCAGCACCGCCAGCTCCTTGATCAGCTCCGCGTTGGCCGCGCCCCGCCCGACCGAGGCGAGGTGGATCCGCTCACGCAGGGACCGGTCGGTCAGCTCGGCCAGGGCGGGCTGGCCGGTGGGCAGGACCAGCGAGATCAGGTACCTGCCGTCCAGCCCGCGTTCCCCGGCCTGGTCGGCGAGCGCCTGGATGGCGTCCTGCGACAGCCCGTCGAGCTCGGCCACGTCCTCGACCACCACGGCCCGCTCGTTGGTGTCGGCGAGCAGGTTCTGCTGGAACGCCGTTCCCAGGGCCGACAGCCGTTCGTTGATCTCCCGCAGCCGGGCCTGGTCCTGCGGACCCAGCGTGGCTCCCGCGCGGGTGAAGTCGGTGAGGTAGCGCTTCAGCAGCCACCGCTGCTCCTCGTCGGCCGCCTCGACCGCCTGGATGCGGGCGTACAGCTTCGCGTTGAGGTGGATCGCGTCGGCGTGTTTGGCGAGCTTCGGCGTGACGTCCTTCTGGATCTCCTGCACGCCGGGTGTGGTGTCGGAGGACGCCTGGTTGAAGAACACCGCCGAGACCCGGTCGAGGAGAGCACCCGACTTCTCCAGCGCCTCGATCGTGTTCTCGAACGTCGGAGGATCCGGGTTCTCCGCGATCGCCTCGACCTCCGCGAGGTGCTCGGCCATGCCCTGCTCGAACGCCGGCGCGTAGTGCTCCTCTCCGATCTCCTGGAAGGGAGGCAGCTCGTAGGGCAGGGTGCTCGGACTGAGGAAGGGGTTCGCGGCCGAGGTCATCTCTGGCGACTCCTCACATGGTGCTGGCGTTTGTCCCAGCCTCGCACAGGAGCGCCATGCCCTTCTGCACAGGAGGACCGGAGCCCTCGGACAGGAGGCCCGGACCCCTCGGACCGGGGGATCGGATCACGAGATCAGGCGGCACGCCGCAATCGTTTTGGTAGTGGGTCGCAAGCTGGGCTATTCTTTCGGAGTCGCAAGCGGGAGCCGCGAGGCCCCCGCAAGCAGATGGGGTATGGGGTAATTGGCAGCCCGACGGATTCTGGCTCCGTTAGTCTAGGTTCGAGTCCTGGTACCCCAGCTGGATCCCCCCAAGGGATTCCGCTGGAAACAGCAAGTGCACAGTGCAAGGTCCCGTCGTCTAGTGGCCTAGGACGCCGCCCTCTCAAGGCGGTAACGGCGGTTCGAATCCGCTCGGGACTACTTCACTGCACACGGCTCCGTCGTCTAGTGGCCTAGGACGCCGCCCTCTCAAGGCGGTAGCGCCGGTTCGAATCCGGTCGGGGCTACATCATCGAGAACCCTCGGCACTCCCCGTGCCGGGGGTTCTCGTCGTTACGGGACGCCGCGCCCTGTTCATGGCCCGCTGCGCGGGCGCGAATTCGCTGACAGTCCCTCTCGCTCGCATCCGACTCCCTGGACGGGCGCTTCCCGTCTATCTACGCTGTAGACAATATCTACGATGTAGACAGGAGAAGACGAGATGCGGGAGTTCGTATCCGTGCCGGGTGCCAGGCTGTACACCGAAAGCGCGGGGGAGGGACCGGCTCTTCTGCTCGTCCCGGGAGGGGGAGGCGACGCCGGCATGTACGAGGCGGTCGTCGCGCCGCTGTCCCGCCGTTTCACCGTCATCACCTACGACCGGCGGGGCAACTCGCGCAGCCGGCTCGCAGATCCGGCCGCGCCCACCTCGGTGGCCGAGCAGGCGGACGACGCCGTCGCCGTGCTCGGCCATTACGGCGTCGAGCGCGCGTACGTCTTCGGCAGCAGCGGCGGAGCGATCATCACTGTGGAGATGGTGGCGAGGCACGCGGACCGGCTGCTCGGGGCGGTCGTCCACGAGCCGCCGCTCGTACAGATCATCCCGGGCGGCCCGGAGAGCGAGAGCATGCGCCGGCTCCAGCGCGTCGCCCGCAAGGGCCTGATGCGTGGCTGGGTGGCCTTCGCGACCATGACCATGCCCCGGGCGCCCGCGTTCCTCCTGTCCCCTGCGGGGCGGCTCGTCGCCGCCGGGGCCCTTCGGGTGGCCATGGCCGTCCTGCCGGTCGTACGGCGGGTGCGGGGCGGAGAGCCCGGCGGCATGGAGCGTCTCCTCGGCAACACCCGGCGGCTGCTGCGGGTGGAGCTGCCCGCGTTCGTGGACGAGTACGAACCCGACCTGGCCGCGTTGCGCCGGGCTCGGGTGCCCTGGTGCGCGGCCACCGGACGGGACAGCGTGGGACGCCCCTACCATCGGCCCGCGCACGTCCTCGGCGAGCTGGTCGGCGTACGATGCGAGGAGTTCCCGGGCGGGCACGTCTCCTACCAGGAGACGCCCGACGAGTTCGTCCGCACGCTGACCGAGATCCTGGACGGGTTTTCCCCATGACCGACACGGGCGGCACGGTGGAGGGCAGGCCGGTGCGGCCGACCCTGAGCCACGCCTACATCGTCGCCGTCGCGCTCGCCCTCATCGACCGGGCGGGACTGGACAAGTTCTCGATGCGCAAGCTCGGCGCCGAGCTCGGCGTCGACGCCATGGCCGTCTACCGCTACTTCTCCGACCAGGAGGCGCTGTTCGACGGCGTCGCGGAGGCGCTGTTCGACGAGCTCGACGTGGACTCCCTGCCGTGGGAGGCGTCGTGGCGCGAGCTGACGACGGAGACGGCCCGCCGGATGCGACACGCCCTGCTGCGGCACCCGCACGCCGTGACGATCTTCGCGACCCGGCCCGTACGGTCGGCGGCGGCCATCTCCTGCGGCGACCGTGCCGTCGCCGTCCTGTGCGACGCGGGCTTCACACCGGTGCTGGCGGTCCAGGCGGTCCGGTGCGTCCAGGAGTTCACGGTGGGGCACGTGCTCGCCCTCACCGCCGCACAGCTGGGCGGGCTGCGGCGCAGCAGGAAGCCCGCTCCGGGCTCTGCCGGCTACAACCTCCTCGCGCTGGGCGCGGACGGGGCCGGGCGCGGCGACCACTTCGAAACGGGCCTGACGGCCCTGCTGGACGGCTTCGAGCGTCTTGTACGCTGAGCCGCCGAGCCGCCGGCGGTCGCTCCGCCCGCCGCCCGCCGCCTAGAAGTGCTGGGCGTCGGCGTCGTCGCAGGAGATGGTGAGCACGCCCTCTATCTCGGCCAGCCTGCCCGTGAGGTCCCCGATCGAACCGGGGCCGTGGAGCAGCAGGGTGACCGTGACCGTGCCGGTGTCCCGGCTCCGGCCGGGCTGCTCGAGCGACAGTTCGTCGACCACGAAACGGCGGCCCGTGCACTCGGCCAGGGCCTGGCGCAGCACGCCCCGGCCGTCCAGGTACGACAGGCGCAGCCGCGACTGCGCGTGCTTCGAGCGGGGGAGCCGGGCCGCCAGCGGGGTGAGCCCCAGCATCACGACGAAGTTCCCCACCGTGGCCACGACGGCCAGCAGCCACAGGCCCGCCCCCGCGGCCATGCCGACTCCGGCGGTGAGCCACACGGCGGCGGCCGTGGTCAGCCCCTTGACCGCGTCACGGCGTACGAAGATCAGCCCGCCGCCGATGAAGCCGATGCCGGAGACGATCTGGGCGGCCACCCGGGACGGATCGAACGCCACGGAGTCGCCGAGGACGTCGGAGAAGCCGTATTTGGAAACGAGCATGAACAGCGCGGCGCCGAACCCCACGAGCGTGTGCGTGCGTAACCCGGCGCTCTTCTGCCGGATCTCCCGCTCCAGTCCGATGGCCGCCGACAGCACGAGCGCGATGGCGAGGTCCACAGCCGGCTGCCACCACGCCACAGGGCTCACCATGAGTGAGGTCGGCGTCACGCGACCAGACTAAGTCCGTACGCCCGGGCCGGTCATCCTGTCGTGACCGCGGCGGCGGCGAGGCCGGGACGGACACGCCGTCCCGGCCCCAGCGGGGGACCGCTAGCGTCCCGACCGCGCCTTGAACAGCGCCCGCTTGGCGGCCTTGACCACCTGCTTGTCCGGGTGGGTCTCGCCGATGAGGTCGAGCAGTTCCTCGATGTGGGGGTGGTCGACCTTCCAGATCACGTCCAGCAGCCCGATGAGCGTCTGGGCCGGGCCGATGTCGTGCAGGCTGGACACGAACTCCGGCCGGCCGAGCCCCGCGGAGATCGTCCACATGTCGAGGATGAGCCAGTGCGTGTCCGCCTGGGTCGGCTCCGGCGCGTCCTCGACGTCCATCTGGGTCAGGTGCGTCGCGGCGTACGGCCGCAGTGAGGGCTCCTTCAGCGCCTCCTGCCAGGCCGGGACGGCGGCCTCGCCCAGCGAGCCCACCAGGCTGGCGGCCTGCACCCTGACGAGGGCGTCGGACTCCTCCTCGGCGGCGGCTTCGAGCAGCTCGGAGGCGGCCCGCGCCGGGTCGCGCAGCGCGAGCCAGGCGGCGAACTCCTCGTCGGCCTCCTCCTCGGACATGTCGGCGCTGAACGACAGCAGGTCGAGCGCGGTCATGGCGTCGATGGCGGGCCGGGCGTCGATCTCGATGTCCTCGTCGTCCAGCAGGTGGACGAGGCCCTCCGCGCCGAGCGGCGTCAGGGTCACCGCGTCTCCCTCGACGGTGGCCATGCCGTATCCGGTCAGCCAGGCGAGCACGGGGGCGAGCGGGTCGCCGGCCGCGGCCCAGGCGTCGGCGCCCAGGTCGTCGTACTCCGCCGCGGCCTCGGCCAGCTCCTCGCGCAGCTCCGGCACCCGTCGCGTGCCGCCGGCCAGCAGCACGCGGATCAGCAGCGCGCGGGTGAGGCCGGACAGGGCCAGTGTGAGGTCGTCGTCGTCGAGTTCCGGGTCGCCGTAGTCGAGTGAGTGGAGGCCGAGCATCCAGGCGTCCAGGACGTCGTCGTCGTCCTCGAAGGGCCAGGCCTCGGTGTCGGAGTCCACGCTGACCGTGTCGTCGCCGTCGGGGGCGAGGAACTCCAGGTCGATCGCGAGGTTCCACAGGTTCCAGATGTTGCGCGCGTCGGGCAGGCCGACGGCGCGCACCGCCTCGTCCACCTCGCTGTCGGTGAGCAGGGTCTCCTCGCCCACCTTGCGGCCGGTGCCGACCCACAGCGCCAGGTCGCGGGCCTGCGCGATGAGCGTCACCCGGCGGGCGGCCTCGGCCAGCTCGGTGTCGGGCCGCAGCCGGATCGTGGGCAGGGCGCCGATCTCGTCGGCGAACGGCTCGAAGTCACCGAGGCCCTCGTCGGACTCGCCCTCGTCGAGCTCGTCCTCCTCCTCGTCCCAGTCGCGCTCGGCGATGGTGTCCTCCATCGCGTCCACGAAGTCGTCCTCGACCTCGTCCAGCTCGGCGAGCAGGGTCTCCAGGGAGTCCGAGCCCGGCGAGAGCCGGCCGGTGGACGACAGGAACGTCAGGTACGCCCGGACCGCGGGGATCATGCCGTCGGCCGCGGCGTCGGGGTCCTCGACCACCTGGGGCATGCGCTCCAGCAGGACCGTGCGCAGGTCGCCGCGCTTCCACAGTCCGACGTCGGCGCGGGCGATCAGGCGGTGCCACAGGGCGACGGGGCCCACGAGATCGGGGTCGCTGCCGGGTGCGTTGTCCGGCGCCCAGAGGATGAATTCTTGGAGCAGGGGACGCAGTTCAGCGGCGGCTGCCTCGATGCGGTCTGTCACCCCGCCAGCCTAGTGCCGCGACCGCCAGGATTTGCCCGGAAGGAGCGGTGTCCAGAGTGGTGCATCGCAAGCCGGAGGAGGAGCTCGTAGCGAGCCTACGAGTGATCTTCCCGGGCCCCGTGGAGATTCCGAGCCTGCGAGGAATCTTCGTGGGTGGGGCGACAACGCGGCGAGGTGCCGCTCCGGGCGACGCGACGGGGCAGAGACCGGCGGGAGGGGCGCCAGGGCTGTCGGGACACCGCACTCCGATCAGTTCGCGCGCCGCATGGCTTCGGTTATCCGCTCGGCGGCGGCGACGACGGGGGCGGCGTGCATCCGGCCGGGCGTACGGGTGAGCCGCTCTATGGGGCCCGACACGGAGACCGCGGCGATCACCTTGCCGCCGGCGCCGCGGATGGGCGCGGAGACGCTCGCCACGCCCTGTTCGCGCTCGCCCACGCTGTGGGCCCAGCCCCTCCTGCGTACGCTCGCGAGCGTGGCGGCGGTGAACTTGGCGCCGCGCAGGCCGCGGTGCAGCCGGTCCGGCTCCTCCCAGGCTAGCAGGATCTGCGCGGCGGACCCCGCGGTCATCGGCAGCGCGGAGCCGACGGGCACGGTGTCGCGCAGCCCGCTGGCGCGCTCGGCGGCGGCCACGCAGACCCGCTCGTCGCCCTGGCGCCGGTAAAGTTGAGCGCTCTCCCCGGTGAGGTCGCGAAGATGGGTGAGCACCGGCCCGGCGACGGCCAGCAGCCGGTCCTCGCCCGCCGCCGTGGACAGTTCCGACAGGCGGGGTCCGAGGATGAACCGGCCCTGCGTGTCGCGGGAGACGATGCGGTGGTGCTCCAGCGCGACGGCCAGCCGGTGCGCCGTCGGCCTGGCCAGGCCGGTCGCCTGGACGAGCTGTGCCAGGGAAGCGGGGCCCGCCTCCAGGGCGTTGAGTACGAGAACCGCCTTGTCGAGTACTCCGACCCCGCTAGAGTTGTCCATACCCCGATACTGCCGTCTCGCCATACGAGATGCAAACGCAATGTTGGGATTCACCATATACAGTGTCCATATCCCGATATCTCCGTCTCATCATGAGAGACACGACCGGGGGTCTGAACGCGAGGAGGCGTCACAAACCATGGGTCGCACACTGGCTGAGAAAGTCTGGGAGCAGCACGTCGTACGCCGTGCCGACGGCGAGCCCGACCTGCTCTACATCGACCTGCACCTCATCCACGAGGTGACCAGCCCGCAGGCCTTCGACGGCCTGCGCATGGCCGGCCGCACCGTGCGCCGCCCCGACCTCACGATCGCGACGGAGGACCACAACGTCCCGACCGTGCTCGGGCCGATCTCCGACCCGGTGTCCCGCACGCAGGTCGAGACGCTGCGCAAGAACGCCGCGGAGTTCGGCGTCCGCCTGCACCCGATGGGCGACGCCGGTCAGGGCGTGGTGCACATCATCGGCCCGCAGTTCGGGCTCACCCAGCCGGGCATGACGATCGTCTGCGGCGACTCGCACACCTCGACCCACGGGGCGTTCGGCGCGATCGCGTTCGGCATCGGGACCTCCGAGGTCGAGCACGTGCTGGCCACCCAGACACTGCCCGCCTACCGGCCCAAGACGATGGCCATCGAGGTCAAGGGCGAGCTGCCGGTCGGCGTGACCGCCAAGGACCTGATTCTGGCGATCATCGCGAAGATCGGCACCGGCGGCGGCCAGGGCTACATCGTCGAGTACCGGGGCGAGGCCGTGCGCAAGCTCTCCATGGAGGGCCGCATGACCGTCTGCAACATGTCGATCGAGGCCGGCGCCCGGGCGGGCATGATCGCCCCGGACGAGACCACGTTCGAGTACCTGCGCGGCCGTCCCCACGCGCCCACCGGGGAGGCCTGGGACCGCGCCGTGGAGTACTGGAAGACGCTGCGCACCGACGACGACGCCGAGTTCGACAAGGTCGTGGAGATCGACGCCTCGGCCCTCACGCCGTTCGTCACCTGGGGCACCAACCCGGGCCAGGGCGCGCCGCTCGGTTCCGCCGTGCCGTCGCCCGAGCAGTTCGCCGACCCGGTCGAGCGGTCCGCCGCCGAGCGGGCGCTGGAGTACATGGGCCTGACCGCGGGCACGCCGCTGCGTGACATCCAGGTGGACACCGTCTTCGTCGGCTCCTGCACCAACGGCCGCATCGAGGACCTGCGCGCCGCCGCCGAGATCCTGCGGGGCCGCAAGGTCGTCACCCGTACGCTGATCGTCCCGGGCTCCATGGGAGTCAAGAAGGCGGCCGAGGAGGAGGGCCTGCACGAGGTCTTCAAGGCGGCCGGGGCCGAGTGGCGCGAGGCCGGCTGCTCGATGTGCCTGGGCATGAACCCCGACACGCTGAAGCCGGGCGAGCGCAGCGCCTCGACCTCCAACCGCAACTTCGAGGGCCGCCAGGGCAAGGGCGGGCGCACCCATCTCGTGTCGCCGCAGGTGGCGGCCGCGACCGCGGTGACCGGCCGGCTGACCGCCCCCGCCGAGCTCTGACCCCGCCCGCCTCAGTCCAGGAAGAGACATCATGGAAGCGTTCACCACTCACACAGGCCGGGCCGTGCCGCTGCGCCGCAGCAACGTGGACACCGACCAGATCATCCCGGCGGTCTGGCTCAAGCAGGTCAGCCGTACGGGCTTCGAGAAGGGCCTGTTCGCCGCCTGGCGCGAGGACCCGTCGTTCGTGCTCAACGACCCCGCGTACGAGGGCGCCACGATCCTGGTGTCCGGGCCGGACTTCGGCACCGGCTCCTCGCGTGAGCACGCCGTCTGGGCCCTGCAGCAGTACGGCTTCCGCGTCGTGATCGCCTCGCGCTTCGGCGACATCTTCCGCAACAACTCCACGAAGATGGGCCTGCTGCCGGTCATCCTGCCCGAGGACGTCGTCAAGCAGCTGCAGGACGCGGCCGAGGCGGACCCGACGACCGAGATCACCGTGGACCTGGTGGAACGCCAGGTGCGCTCGGGCGACCTGGTCGTCCCGTTCGAGATCGACGACTACACCCGCTGGCGGCTGATCGAGGGCCTCGACGACATCGGGCTGACCCTGCGTCACGCGGACGCCATCGAGGAGTACGAGAATGGACGGCAGCCATGGCTGCCGACGACCGTCTGAACGACCCTCAGACCGGAGATGAGCTGCTGGCGCGGCGACTGCGTGATGCGCATCGCCGTGTCAGAGCGTTAGCCTTACCACAGGAGGAGCAGGCCCGCCTGGCGCGACGGCTGCTTGCTATCTGTGACGTGGCAAAGCGGGACATAGCCCATGCGGCCGCCCGGCTGGACGCCTTCATCGCCTATCTGGACGGCACATTCGACACGCCGAGCAGGCGAAACATGCCCCCCGGTGATTGAAGTCCCGCGACCTCGTCCCCTAATTTCAAGCGCGTAAGGGGGAGGAAACCGAAATGAACAAGAAAGAGCTCGTCGACGCGATCACTGATCGCGTCGGTGACAAGAAGACGGCGACCGAAGCCGTCAACGCCGTTCTCGACGCCATCCAGGGCGCTGTCGCGAGCGGGGACAAGGTCTCGATCACCGGCTTCGGCGCCTTCGAGATGGTGCACAAGCCGGCTCGTACGGCCCGCAACCCTTCCACCGGCGATCCGATCAAGGTGGAGGAGAGCTGGGCGCCGAGGTTCCGCCCCGGCGCGGATTTCAAGGAGCAGGTCAACGCTGGTGGCAAGGCTGCCAAGAAGAAGTAGCCGGCCCCACCGGTACCAGTGGACGGCGCTCGGAGCCCCCGGGCGCCGTTCGTCGTTTCCCGGCCCGGTGCCGCCTGCCGTACGAGAGCCCGGACCCTACCTTTGACCTGTGCAAACGTGTGTACTCTCGAGTGAGCGAGTCGAGGGGGCGGATGCGGGGGACCCACCGATCGCGTGCATACGGTTCGACCGGGGGACAACGCAGTGCAAGTCGACCAGAAACGTGAGTCCGGCCGGGTGGCGCTGGAGGTGTTCGACCGGGCGCCGGTCGGAGTCCTGGTGACGCGGGGGGAAGAGCATCGGCTGCTCTACGCGAACGACGCCCTCCGGGCGATGTTCGGGGACCGGCCGGCCGGGACGCCGGTCCGGGAGTCATTCGGCGACGACCTCGGTCCGGATCTTCCCGGCCTGCTCGACGAGGTCCTGGCGACCGGGCAGACCCTGTGCGCCGACCAGGTCTCCGTGACCGCGGCACGTCCCGGTGCCGCGCCACGCGAGCGCCTCTTCCGGGTGAGCCTTTCCAGGATTCCCCTGCCGAGCGGCGAGAGCGGACTGCTGGCGGTGGTCCAGGAGGTCACGGCGCAGGTCGTCGCCAGGCGGCGGGTCCGCGCCGTCGGCAAGGAGTTACGCCGCCTGCGGCGCCGCTACCGGAGCATGATGTGGGCGGGCGCGGAGATGGTGTGGGTGACCGGCCCGGAGGGCGAGGTCAGGGAGGTGAGCCAGGGCTGGCAGCGCCTGTCGGGACAGACGCTGGAGGAGAGCCGCGGTTACGGCTGGCTGCGTGCCCTGCACCCCGAGGACCGCGAGCGGGCCCTGGAGGCCTGGGGCCGGGCCACCGAACTGGCGACCCCGATCTGGGAACAGGTCTTCCGCGTCGCGAGCCCGGACGGCGTCTACCGGCACATCCGCTTCCGGGCCGTGCCCGTGTACGAGAACGGCGGGGTGGTGGAGTGGGTGGGCGCCTCCGCCGACGTCGAGCAGGAGTGGCAGGAGGAACGGCGCCGCCGGCTGCTGGACCGGGTCGCGGCGGCGGCGACCGACATCACCAACCTGGAGGAGATGTGCCGGGCGATCGCCGACGTGATCGTGCCGGAGCTCGCCGACGCGTGCCACGTCTACCTGCTCCCCGAGTCGAGCAGCAGTCTCCCGAACGCGCCGATCGTCGCCGAGCGCGTGGCCGCCGCCGTGCGCCCGGGCCTGCCCGCGCTGCCGCCGCGGCGTAAGGAGTACCACCCCGTCGACGGCGGTTTCGTCCGGGCGGTACGGCGGCGCGCCCCCGTCCACGCGTCCTTCCCTCCCGGACGTCCCCCGTTCCCCTGCGCCGGCAAGGTCACGGAGTGGCTGGCCGAGGCCCGGTCGCACAGCATGGCCATCCTGCCGATCGTCGTCGAGGGCGAGGCGGCGGCGGTGGTCGCGACCGCCGTGTGCGCGGATCGCCCGTCGATCACGCCGGACGACGTCCGCCTGATGCGGCAGATGCTCGACCACACGCACGACGCGATCAGCAAGGCCCTGCACTTCCGCCGAACCCAGCGGGTGGCGCTGGCCCTGCAGCACAGCCTGCTGGCCGAGCCGCCCCACGTCCCCGGGCTGGAGCTCGCCGCCCGCTACCAGGCGAGCCCGACCGCCGCCGAGATCGGCGGGGACTGGTACGACGCGTTCCTGCTGTCCTGCGGCGCCGTCAACCTGGTCATCGGAGACGTGGCCGGGCACGACCTCGCCGCCGCCGTGTCGATGAGCCAGGTGCGCAACCTGCTGCGGGCGCTCGCCGTCGACCGCGAACTCGAGTCGCCGGCCGACGTCCTGCGGCGGCTGAACGGCGCCCTGGAGACCCTTGACGGCGAGAACACGGCGACCTGCGTCCTGACCCGCCTCGAAAGATCCGGAGACGGCATGTGGCGGGTGGTGTACTCGACGGCCGGGCACCCGCCGCCGTTGCTGGTGACCGGCGACGGACAGGGCCGCTTCCTCCGGGACGCGGGCAATCCCCTTCTCGGCCTGCGTCACGGACGGCCGTGGACCAGCGCGGCGGAGACGTTGCCGCCGCACAGCACCCTGCTGCTCTACACCGACGGCCTCGTCGAGCGGCGGGGAGAGGATCTCGGCGACGGGCTCGAACGGCTGCGGCGGTGCGCGGAGCCGCTCGCCCGCGAACCCCTGGACCGGTTCTGCGACGAACTGCTCACCGGCATGCCGGTGACGGGAGAGGACGACGTCGCCATGATCGCGCTGCGCGTGCCCTCGCCCGCCGGCGTCTCCTTGTGATCTTCAGGGCCGGAACCAGGATCACGTCGCGGGCCCGGTGACGCTCTCGCCTCGATCGCCCTCGGTGTGAACGCCGGGGGACACCGGGCCCGACGGACCTGGACGCCGCCATCGCGATCGATGTGCGGGTGAGCAGGGCGGGAAACACTGCCGGAGGTGCCGGACACCTAATGAGGTGTTTCGGCGGCCTTCGACGAGGAGACACCTGTGCAAGATCCGCGCGCACCCTCCGGCATGCGAGATCGCTTCGAGGCGCTGTACCGCGCCTGCTATCCCGCGGTGCACCGCTACGCGCTACGCCGTACCGAGTCGGTCGACGACGTCGCCGACGTGATCGCGGAGACCTTTCTCGCCGCGTGGCGGCGAATGGACGACATCCCGGACGGGGATGCGGCGCTGCTGTGGCTGTACGGCGCGGCCCGCCGCGTGCTGGCCAATCACCGGCGCGGGCAGTCGCGCCGCAGTGCGCTGGCCGAGCGGCTGCGTGACGAATTGGCCGTGCGTCAGGAGGCTCCCGCGCCCCTCGATCACCATGCGGAGAGGATCCGCGCCGCTCTCGCCCTCCTGAGCCCGGCCGACCGGGAGGTGCTCGCCCTGTCCGCCTGGGAAGGGCTGACCGGCCCCCAGATCGCCACAGTGCTGAGCTGCAGCAGCACCGCCGCCCGGCTCCGGCTGCACAAGGCCCGTAAGCGGCTGGCCCGGCTGCTTGGCGCCGCGGACGAGGTTCCCGTGATGAAACCACTGCGAGGAGAGACCCGATGAACAAGATCGATCGCATGCTGGCCGCCGTCGACCCGGCCGCCCATCAGGACGAGCCCGCCCTGCGCCAGGGCATGAACGTACTTCTGGAGGAGATCGTCGCGACGCCGCCCGCCCACCGCCGCCCGTCCTGGCTGCCCGGCAGGCGAACCGCCGGCCCGGGACTCGCGCACCCCTCCCCGGCATCCGCCGCGCCGGCACCGAGGCAGGGCCCTTCCCCGCTGCGCCGCCGCCTGCTGGCGGGGGCGGCGGTCACGGGCGTCGCCGCCGCGCTGGTCGCCGTGCCGCTGTTCGGCGGCACGCAGAACGCGGCGTACGCCGTGGTGAAGCAGGCTGACGGCACCATCCAGGTGATGGTCAAGGAGTTCCGGGAGCCGGACGAGCTGGAGGCCAAGCTCGAGGACGCCGGCATCCAGGCCGACGTGACGTTCACCGAAGCGGGCAAGCAGTGCGCCCCCGGCCGCTTCGCCGGCGCGGACCTTGCCTACGATCCGCCGAGCACCGCGAACATGACCGAACAAGAGCGCAGGGAGTTCGACAAGCCGGAGAACTGGCGCTCCCGCGACGCCGCCCGGCCCATCGACCGGGACACCTTCGTGATCTCCCCCAAGTACATCCGTCCGGGAGAGACGCTGGTGCTGGAGTTCCGGCCGGGCAACCATCCGGGGCTGGTCTGGACACTCGGCACCTACTTGGCCAAGGCGGGCAGCCCGATCGCGCCCTGCACACTCGTGGACGCGGAGTCCGATGAGGCGTCGGTGAAGGAGATGACCACGGCCCACGGGTGACGATGCCGGCTGGTCGGAGCGGCGGAAAGTTTTTTGACGCGCATCCGTGTCAAGACCAAGAAGGTCGCTCCGACCAACCGGTGGAAGGGCCCGGCGGAGGCCCGCACACCACGGAGGAGAACGAGATGAAGTTCCTGATCAGCATGCATATCAACCCGGCCGTGCTGGACGCGCTGACCGACGAGGAGAGGGCGGCGATCGGCGAGGGGCACGGCAGGTTCATCGAGGCGCTGAAGCAGTCCGGCGAGCTGATCAGCACGCAGGCGCTGGCCGACCCGTCGCAGGCCGCGGTGGTGTCCGTGCGCAACGGCCAGCCGGTGGTCACCGACGGACCCTTCCTGGAGTCCAAGGAGTACCTGGGCGGCTTCTATCTGATCGACTGCGAGGACAAGGACCGGGCGATCGAGCTGGCGGCGCGGATCCCGGACGCCGCGATCGAGGGTCTCGGGATCGAGGTGCGGCAGGTCATGTTCGCCGACGGACAATTGGAGGCATGACAGCACCGGTCGCCGAGGACCTGCTGCGTGAGCTCACGCCGCAGGTCCTCGGCGCGCTGGTACGGCGCCACGGCCGGTTCGAGGACTGTGAGGACGCGGTGCAGGAGGCCGTTCTCGCCGCCGCCGTGCAGTGGCCGGCCGAGGGAACGCCGGACAACCCGCGCGGCTGGCTGATGACCGTCGCGTCCCGGCGGCTCATCGACCAGATGCGCAGCGACCACGCCCGCCGGGAGCGGGAGGCGGCGACGGCCGCCGACGTGGGGCCGGAGGACGTGCCGGCCACCGACGACACGCTCGTCCTGCTGTTCCTGTGCTGCCATCCCACGCTGACCCCGGCCACCCAGACCGCCCTGACGCTGCGGGCGGTCGGTGGCCTGACCACCGCCGAGATCGCCCGCGCGTTCCTGGTGCCGGAGGCCACGATGGCGGCCAGGATCAGCCGGGCCAAGCAGCGCGTCAGGGCCGCCGGCGGCTCGTTCGTCCTGCCGGACGGCGCGGAGCGCGAGGAGCGGCTACGGGTCGTCCTGCACGTGCTCTACCTGATCTTCAACGAGGGCTACACCGCCTCATCGGGCCGCGAACTGCACCGCGCCGACCTCGCGCACGAGGCGATCCGGCTGACCCGGATGGTGCACGCCCAGCTGCCTGGGGACGGCGAGGTGGCCGGGCTGCTCGCGCTGATGCTGCTGACCCACGCCCGCCGGCAGGCCCGTACGACGGCGGCCGGTGACCTGGTGCCGCTGGACGAGCAGGACCGCGCGAAGTGGGACCGCGGGCTGATCGACGAGGGCGTCGAGCTGGTGAAGGCGTCGCTGGCCGGTCCGGCGCTGGGGCCCTACCAGCTGCAGGCCGCCATCGCCGCCACGCACGCCGACGCGGCCACGGCCGAGGAGACGAACTGGCCGCAGGTGCACGCCCTTTACCTGATCCTGGAGCGGATCGCCCCCAACCCGATGGTCACCCTCAACCGGGCGATCGCGCTCGCCGAGGTGGAGGGCCCGGCGGCCGGGCTGGCCCTGCTGTCCACGCTGGACGGCGACGAGCGGATGGCCGGGCATCACCGGCTGCTGTCCGTACGCGCGCATCTGCTGGAGCAGACCGGCGACACGGCCGGGGCGTACGAGCACTACCGGCGCGCCGCGAAGGCCACCGCCAGCATCGCCGAGCAGCGCTACCTGGAGTCCCGGGCCGGTCGGCTGAGGACCAGATCGTAGCCCGGCCCGGGCCTTCTGCTGGTGACGGGTGCCAGTCGCGGCACGGCGCCGGGAACTCAGGGCGCCGGGAACTCAGGGCGCCGGGAACTCAGGGCGCCGGGAAACTCAGGGCGCCGGGAAACTCAGGGCGTCGGGAACGTGGAGAGCGTCACGTAGGTGACGCGGCCGTCCGCCATGACGAGCGCGACCCGCTGGCCGGGGCGCAGGTGCCGCAGCGGGCCGGCGTCGAACGCCTCGCCCTCGAAGGGGACTCGGGTGCCGTCGTCGAGGAAGACCCAGCCCGAGCGGGTCGCGGGATCGAAGCTCTGCACCGTCGCCTGCACGGCGCAAGCCTACCCCTGCCGGTCCGCAAATCCTTTGACTGGCTAAGCACCTCGGTGCCAGCATCGTCCGGATGACTGCGGGGGTGCGAAGAAGCCTGTGGCGCGCCCGGGACTTCCGGCGCTACGCGGGGGCGGACGCGATCAGCAAGCTCGGCAGCGAGGTCTCCCTGGTCGCCCTGCCGTTGACCGCGGCGATCACGCTGCACGCGAGCCCCTTCCAGGTGGGGCTGCTCACCGCCGCGGAGATGGCGGCGTTCCTGCTGGTCGGCCTGCCCGCCGGAGCCTGGGTGGACCGGATGCGGCGCCGTCCCGTCCTGGTCGCCGCCGACGTGGTCCGCGCGGTGGCGCTGCTGTCGGTCCCGGCCGCCGCCGCGGCCGGGATGCTCGGCCTGCCCCAGATGTACGCGGTGGCCCTGCTCACCGGGCTGTGCACGGTCTTCTTCGACGTCGCCCACCAGAGTTATCTCCCGTCCATCGTGGGCCGGGAGGACCTCGCCCGCGGGCACGGCACGCTCGCCGCGAACCAGTCACTCGCCCAGCTCGCGGGCCCGGGGCTCGGCGGCTGGCTGGTGCAGGCCCTCACCGCCCCGATCGCGGTCGTCGCCGACGCTCTCAGCTATGTGGCGTCCGGGCTGCTGCTCCTCGGCGTACGCGCGGACGAGCGGCGTGGGGCGGGGACGCGTGGGGGCGTGGAGGCCGGGGCGCGTGCGGGAGTGGAGGCCGGGGCGCGTGCGGGCGCGGCCGCCGTACGGGTCCCTGACGCGGGGACCGGTGACGCGCCGGACGCGGTGCCGGAGCGGGAGACCTCGGACGGCCCTCGGGCCGCCGGGCTGCGCTCGGAGATCATGGAGGGGCTCCGGTTCGTCGCCGGGCAGCCCGTCCTGCGCCGGGTCGCCGCCGTCGGGGCGCTGACCATGCTGTCGTTCGGCCTGTGGTCGGCCACGGTGCCGCTCTACCTGGTCCGCGAGGTGGGCACGAGCCCCGGTGCGTACGGCACGCTGCTGTCGGCGGGCGCGGTCGGCGGGGTGGCCGGGGCCTGGCTCGCCCCGCGCGTCGCGGCCCGCCTGGGCGTCGGCCGGGCGATGTACGCGGCGGCGTGGGCGGCCACGCTGTGCACCGCCCCGCTGGCGCTGACGGCGGCCGGGTGGCGTCTGCTGATCCTGCCGGTGACCCTTGCGGCCAGTGGGGTGGCGACCACCGTCTTCAGCGTGGCGCAGGGGGCCTACCGCCAGTCGATCTGCCCGCCGCACCTGCTCGGCCGCCTGAGCGCCACCATGCGCTTCCTGATGTGGGGCTGGATGCCGTTCGGCGGCCTGCTGGCGGGCACGCTCGGCCAGCTCGCCGGGGTGCGGGTCGCGTTCTGGACCGCCTGCGGGGCCTACACGCTCGCCCACCTGCCGATCCTGCTGGCACCGCGGGTCCGCGCGGTCTCCTAGCTCTCCTCGTCGGGGTCCGGCCCGGCGATGTAGGAGGCGAGGCCGCGCAGGATGATCTCCAGGCCGAGTTCGAACCGGTAGTCGTTCGACTCGTCCACCATGATGTCGGCGAGCGCCACCAGGTTCGGGAACCGGTCGGCCGGCAGCGAGGCGAAGTAGCCCTCGATCTCCTCCCGCATCTCCTGCGGCGCCTTGCCGCCGCTCTCCGGATAGCGGTCCTGCCAGAGGACCTCCTCCAGCACGAACCCGTCCAGATAGGTCGAGAGCAGGTCGCCCGCGATGGCCATGACCTCTCTCGGCAGGCCGGCCGCCGCGAAGACGGCCAGCAGTTTCTCCACATGGGGGAGCAGTTCGGGCGAGAAGGGCACACGGCCAAGGGAGATCTTGACCGCGTCGCGGTGACGGAGAAGTCTGCGGCGGCCCTGGCGGGCGAAGTCCCTGATCTGCTCCTGCCAGCGCCCGGGGTCGGGCTCGGGCAGCTCGTAGCCCTCGAACATGCGGTTGTACATGAGCTGCAGCAGCTCGTCCTTGTCGCGTACGTGGACGTACAGCGCCGAGACGGCGACGCCGAGCTCGGCGGCGACCTGCCGCATGCTCAGCCGGTCGTAGCCCTCACGGTCGAGGACCGTGTAGGCGGCGTCGACGATCCGCTCGCGGGTGAGGGGCACCCTGGCCGGCGTACGTCGCTTGGGCGGACGCTCCCACGGCGGTGTGGGCATGTCCGGCTGCGTCATGAGGACCTCCCGCTGTTCCGCCCATGCTAGTGAACACCGCTTCGTGTTCACGAACACTGCTCTCCTAACGAGATATATCTTTTCGACGCGACAAACGAGATATATCGTGGTGAACATCGAACTTGTAGGTGAACAGTGATCGGTGGTAGAACAGCGCTCAGTTTACTATGAACACTGTTCAGTTCCCAAGGAGGGGTGATGTCGGAACCAATCACCGCGACGGCGCCGGCGGCGCCGGCGACCCGAGCGCCGTACCGCTGGCGCTGGGCGGCGCTCTTCGTGATCCTCGCCGGGGAGGTCATGGACCTCCTCGACGCGACGGTCACCAACATCGCGGCGCCGAGCATGCGCGCCGATCTCGGCGGCTCGGAGGGGACCATCCAGTGGATGGGCGCCGCCTACACCCTGGCCATGGCCGTCGGCCTGATCACCGGGGGCAGGCTGGGGGACATCTTCGGCCGCAAGCGGATGTTCCTGATCGGTGCCGCGGGCTTCACTGCCGGGTCCCTGCTCTGCGCCGTCGCCCAGTCGCCCGAGGTGCTCATCGGCGCCCGGGTGATCCAGGGCCTGTTCGGCTCGGTCATGCTGCCGCAGGGACTCGGCATGATCAAGGAGATGTTCCCGCCGACGGAGATGGGCAAGGCGTTCGGCATGTTCGGGCCGGTCATGGGCCTGTCCGCGGTCGGCGGCCCGATCCTCGCGGGCTGGCTGGTCGAAGCCGACTTCTGGGGCACCGGCTGGAGGATGATCTTCCTCGTCAACCTGCCGCTGGGCCTGGCCGCACTGGCCGCCGGAATGCGTTTCCTGCCGGAGTCGAGGTCGCCGCACCCGCTGCGCCTCGACATGGGCGGGGTGACGCTCGCGTCCCTGGGCGGCTTCCTGGTGATCTTCCCGCTGGTGCAGGGCCGCGAGCACGGCTGGCCGCTCTGGGCGTTCGCCATGCTCGTCGCATCGGTCGTCGTCTTCGCCGTCTTCGGGCTGTTCCAGTCGCGCCGCAGCCGTTCCGGCGGCGACCCGCTGATCGTGCCGAGCCTGTTCCGTAAGCGCGCGTTCACCGGCGGCCTGCTGACCGGCATCGTGTTCTTCTCCGGCATGGCCGGGTTCATGCTGGTCTTCAACCTCTACACCCAGATGGGGCTCGGCTACTCGGCGCTCAAGGCCGGGCTGGCGATGGCCCCGTGGTCGGCCGGCATGATCGTCGGCTTCGGGTTCGCGCAGCCGTTGCAGAGGTTCGGGCGCAAGCTCCTCCAGGGCGGCACCCTCGTCATGGCGCTGGGCGTGGCCGGCGTCCTGCTCACGCTGAACATCACGGGCACGCACCCCAACCCCTGGCAGCTCGCCCCGGCCCTCGTGGTGGCGGGGATCGGCATGGGCCTGCTGATGTCGCCGTTCTTCGACATCGTGCTGGCCGGTGTGGAGGAGCACGAGACGGGCTCCGCGTCCGGCACCCTGACGGCAGTGCAGCAGCTGGGCAGCGCGTTCGGCTACGCCCTGCTCGGCACGGTCTTCTTCGACCTGCTCGGCGGCGTGCCGAGCGCCGGGAGCTTCGACCAGGCGATCAAGGTGACCCTCTGGGTGGTCGCCGGGATGCTCGTGGTGACGTTCGCGGTGGCCTTCCTCCTGCCCCGGCAGGCCCGGGAGAACGCGGAGGCGGCCCACTGACCACGACAGCGGACACGATCACGCCGGCACGGGGGCCGGCGTGATCGTCGCGTTTCGCGGCTCAGCCGGGCGCCGGGGACAGCCGGGCGGCGACCTCCGCGGTGGCGGGGCCGACGCCCAGGGCCAGGGCGGCACGCAGGTCCTCCATCGTGTCCACGTCCCTGCGCACCGAGGCGATGTCGGGCGGGGCCAGCTCCTTGGCCCCCCGGGACAGGTGCCTGGCCCTCGACTCGCCGCCGAACCCCGGCCGGAAGGGCACGCCCGGCCGTACGCCGTAGAACGTCGTGCCCACCTCTGCCGCGTCGGGGACGAACGCCTGGTCGAACTCCAGCGCCGCCGCGAGCACCGTCTCCAGCTCCGCGGGCCGCAGCGCGGGCAGGTCGGCCTGCAGGGCGCCCACGGCGTCGTCCGGCGCGAGCCGTACGGCCTCCTCCGCGCCCGCCCGCAGGGCGGTGTTGAGCCCCCGGTCCGGGTCGGCGACCACGTGGGCGCCGAGCGCGGCCAGCCGCCGCGCGGGCAGCGGGTCGGCCGTCACGACCACCACGCGCGCCACGAGCGGGCACCGCAGCGCCGCCGACACGGTGTCGGAGGCCACCGCGACCGCCAGATCGGTCCGGTACGGCCCCGCCGCCGCGGCGAGCCGCGTCTTGGCCCGGATCAAGGTCTTCACCGGGACCACTATTGACCATCGCGCGAGGTGCATGCCTGTAGCATCCCGCCTCGACATCGCCCATGGCCAACCGGGAGACTTGTGCCGGATCCCGGTGATTTGGAGACCCTGTGAGCCACCCCAGCGAGCCCTCGTCCGACCCGAACGCCCCCGCAGTGCCCACCCCCGCCGTGGTGAGCCGCCGTGCCGGCCGGCCGCCGCGCTTCTGGGAGACGCTCGCGGTCGTCGTCGTCAAGCCGCTCTCACGCCTGTTCGTGAAGCGGCGGTGGCGCGGCGGGGAGAACATCCCCCGCACCGGCGGGCTGATCATCGCGGCCAACCACCTGTCATGGTCGGACCCCGTGCTGCTCTCGCACTACCTGTACAACAACGGGCGGTGGCCGACGATCCTGGCCAAGGCGGGCCTCTTCCGGATCCGCGGACTCGGTCACGCC
The DNA here is from genome assembly GCF_053604425.1 of Microbispora sp. NPDC004025. NCBI lineage: Bacteria > Bacillati > Actinomycetota > Actinomycetes > Streptosporangiales > Streptosporangiaceae > Microbispora > Microbispora sp. NPDC004025. Next base: position 195,260 of record NZ_JBSGHN010000006.1, read on the forward strand.
GTCACCCAGCTCCAGGCCATCCCGGTCGAGCGCAACAGCACCGAGGCCACCCAGTCGCTCAAGATCGCCGAGCAGCGGCTGCGGAGCGGCGCCTGCATCCTGTTCTATCCCGAGGGCACGATCACCCGTGACCCCGACCTGTGGCCCATGGCCGGCAAGACCGGTGTCGCCCGGCTGGCCCTCGCGACCGGCGTGCCGGTCATCCCGATCGCCCACTGGGGCGCCCAGGAACTGCTGCCGTACGGAGCGAAGAAGCCTCGCCTGCTGCCCCGCAAGAGCTTCCACGTGCTCGCCGGGCCGCCGGTCGACCTGTCCAAGTACGCCGGGCAGCCCATGCGCGGCTCGGTCCTGCGCGAGGCGACTGCGGACATCACCGCCGCCATCACCGGCCTGCTCGCCGAGATTCGGGACGAGAAGGCGCCGGAAGTCCCCTATGACCCGAAGAACGCGGCCAACGGCTGAGCGGGGCGTACGGTGAGGGAGGAGCGCGCGGAGCAAGAGGAGTGGTGCGGCCAGTGAGCAGGGCGGCTGTTTTCGGAACGGGCTCGTGGGGCACCACGTTCGCGATGATCCTCGCCGAGGCCGGCACCCCCGCGACCCTGTGGGGCAGGCGGGCGGAGATCGTCGACGCGATCAACGAGACCCGGGAGAACCCCGAATACCTGCCCGGGACCCGGCTGCCCGACACGATCCGCGCGACGACCGACCCCGCCGAGGCCATGGACGACGCGGATCTCGTGGTCCTCGCGGTGCCGTCCCAGACGCTGCGCGGCAACCTCCAGGTGTGGAAGCCCCACATCCCGCCCGAGGCGGTGCTGGTCAGCCTCATGAAGGGGGTGGAGCTCGGCACCTGCAAGCGGATGAGCGAGGTCGTCTGCGAGGTGGCCGAGGTGCCGGAGCAGCGGGTGGCCGTGGTCTCCGGGCCCAACCTGGTCCCCGAGCTGGCCCAGCGGCAGCCCGCCGCGGCCGTCGTCGCCTGCCGCGACGAGGAGGTGGCCGTCCGGCTCCAGGAGGCGTGTCACCTGCCGTGGTTCCGGACCTACACGAACCCGGACGTCGTGGGCGTCGAACTCGGCGGCGCGGTCAAGAACGTCATCGCGCTGGCCGTCGGCGTCGCGGCCGGCATGGGCCTGGGCGACAACGTGCGGGCGACGCTCATGACGCGCGGGCTGGCCGAGATCGCACGGCTGGGCGCGGTGCTGGGGGCGGACCAGCACACCTTCGCCGGCCTCGCCGGCATGGGCGACCTCGTCGCCACCTGCACCTCCCCGCTGTCGCGCAACCGCACCTTCGGCGAGAACCTGGGCCGCGGCATGACGATGGCCGAGGTCGTCGCGGCGACGAAACAGACGGCCGAGGGCGTTAAGACGTGCGAGTCGGTGCTCGAACTGGCCAGGAAGCACGACGTGGAGATGCCGATCACCGAGGTCGTCGTCGGCGTCGTCCACGACGGCATGACTCCCGGTGAGGCAGCGGTGCTGCTGATGTCGCGCACCCCCAAACCGGAGCGCTACGGCGTCTGATCAGGGATTCGGACCCCGACGACGCGCGCGGCTGACAAGCCGTTTTGCGCCTCGAACACGGTAGATTCGGGCATCATGAATGAGGATCGCGAGTCCCCGTCACGCGTGCGCGTGGCAGTCGTCTTCGGCGGCCGCAACTCCGAGCACGCCGTGTCCCTGATGGGCGCGGGCAGTGTGCTGGAGGTCATCGACCGGTCGAAGTACGAGGTCATCCCCATCGGCATCGCCCAGGACGGGCGCTGGGTGCTGGCGTCGAGCACCCAGTCCTACGCGATCGAGTCGGGTCGCCTGCCCGTCGTGGACGACTCGGGCACCGCGCTCGCGCTGCCGGGGGACTCCGGCACCCTCGTGGCCCTGGAGCCCGGTGAGATCCCGCACGCGCTCGGGCGGGTCGACGTCGTCTTCCCCCTGCTGCACGGCCCGTACGGCGAGGACGGCACGATCCAGGGCCTGCTGGAGCTGGCCGGGGTCCGCTACGTGGGCTCCGGCGTGCTGGCCAGCGCGGTCGGCATGGACAAGGCCTACATGAAGCTCGTGCTGCACGCGGCCGGGCTGCCCGTCGGCCCGTTCGTGGTCGTACGCGACCGTGACTGGCGCCTCGACCGCGGCCGGGTGCTCAAGGAGATCGAGGAACTGGGCTGGCCGGTGTTCGTCAAGCCGGCCCGGGCCGGTTCGTCGCAGGGCATCTCCAAGGCGCACGATCCCGAGTCGCTGGAAGCGGCCATCGAGCTCGCCCGCGAGCACGATCCGAAGGTACTGGTGGAGGCCGCCATCGTCGGCCGCGAGGTCGAGTGCGCGGTGCTGGAGTCGCTGGACGACGCCGCCCCCGAGGCGAGCGTCCCCGGTGAGGTGCTCGTGGAGGGCGGCCAGGAGTTCTACGACTTCGAGGCCAAGTATCACCCCGGGCAGATGGCGCTCCAGGCACCGGCCGACATCCCGGCCGAGGTGGCCGAGACACTGCGCGCCATGGCCGTGCGCGCGTTCGAGGCGCTCGGCTGCGAGGGCCTGTCGCGGGTCGACTTCTTCTACACGCCGTCCGGTGAGGTGCTCGTCAACGAGATCAACACCATGCCCGGTTTCACGTCGACGTCGGTCGCGCCGCAGTTGTGGGCCGCCACCGGCCTGCCGTACGACGGCCTGGTCGACCGGCTGATCCAGCTCGCGCTGCGCCGGCCCGCGGGCCTGCGGTGACTACTCGGGGATGCTCGACTTGACCGGCCCGGCGAGGTCGACCAGCACGGCCCCGGGCTGGTGGTCCTTCCCGATCGTCACCTCGACGTACGCCACGCGGTTGGTGGACGTGAACAGCGCCGGCCGGCGCGGATCCTGGTACCAGCCGACGCCGTTGATGTCGGCGACCTCCGCCGTCGGCTCCATCGCGGCCGGCCGGGGCACGCCGCAGCGCAGGGCGATCTGGCCGTCGCCCCAGACCGCGACGTACGGCGAGGGAGGCTCGGAGGCGGTCCGGCCGAGACCGTCGAGCGTCTTCGGCAGCGCCGCGTCGAGCGTGCGGCAGGCCGCGGCCGCCTCGCCGGACGGCGTGGGCGGCTCCACGTGGACGGTGGACGAGCAGCCCGCGAGCAGGGCGAGCGCCGCCACGATCGCGACTCCCGGCGTCGTGCCCACGGGCCCCTTCGCCTTGCGCATCGTCTCCCCGGCTCGTGTCCCGCTCAGATGTGGACGATCGGACACGTCAGTGTACGGGTGATGCCCTGCACGCCCTGGATCTGAGCCACCACGAGCTTGCCGAGCTCGTCCACGTTGTTGGCCTGGGCGCGGACGATCACGTCGTAGGGGCCCGTCACATCCTCGGCCTGTGTGACCCCGGGGATGGAGGAGATCTCCTCGGCCACGTTGGCGGCCCTGCCGACCTCGGTCTGGATAAGGATGTAGGCCTGCACCATGACGCCCTCCGGGTAGAGATCAGTGCCGGAGCGTAACCGTACCTCGAATGCACTAGGGGTGTGCTATCACAGTCGGAGATCTCGGCGAATTCGGAGTAATTCAGCGGATATCGGGACGCCTTCCGCGGACTGCGGCCGTACTGCTGGGCCCCGGCGACGACGCCGCGGTCCTCAAGGCCCCTGATGGGCGGGTTGTCGTGAGCACGGATCTACTGATCGAGGGTAGGCACTTCCGCCGCGACTGGTCGAGCGGGTACGACATCGGCCGTAAGGCCGCTGCACAGAACCTTTCCGACATCGTTGCCATGGGAGCCGATCCCACCGCACTCGTGGTCGGTCTGGGGCTGCCCGCGGACGTCCCCGCCGACTGGCTGGACGCGCTGACCGACGGCTTCCGCGACGAGTGCGACCTGGTGGGGGCGACCGTGGCGGGGGGCGACATCGCCCGGTCGGAGACGGTCGTGCTCGGGGTGACCGCGCTCGGCGACCTCGGCGGCAGGCCGCCGGTGACCCGGTCGGGCGCGCGCCCCGGTGACGTGGTCGCGGTGGCGGGCCGCCTCGGATACGCGGCGGCCGGGCTGGCCCTGCTCGGGGCGGGCGTGACCGGCGGTCCCTCGGATCTTGTGGCGTTGCTGGAGGCGCACCGCCGTCCCCTGCCGCCGTACCCCTGCGGCCCGCGGGCCGCGCTGCTCGGCGCGACGGCGATGCTCGACGTCAGCGACGGCCTGCTGCAGGACCTGGGGCACGTCGCCGACGCGAGCGGCGTGGCCGTCGCGCTGGACGCCGCCGCCCTGCCCGTGCCGGAGGCGCTGACCGCGGCGGCGCGCCACCTGGGGGCGGACCCGCTGGAGTGGGTGCTCACCGGCGGCGACGATCACGCGCTGGCCGCGACGTTCCCTTCCGAGGTGCGGCTGCCGCCCGAATGGACGCGTGTGGGAGTGGTGGCGGAGGGCCGCGGGGTGCGGGTCGACGGTCAGACCTGGACCGAAGGGGGATGGGACCACTTCCGTGGATGATGTGAAATTTGTGACATAGGTGTATTAGATCTGTTATTAAGTATGGCGGTCGGCAACAGGAAGGACCGTCATGGGCCGTCACACGGCAGGACGTAAGGCGCGAGAGGGACAGCCCTCCCCGGCTCAGGACGACCATCCGGAGGGGGCCGCCGACCCGGACCACGTGGCCTTCCGTCCTCCGGCGACGCCGACCGGCGGCCCGCCGGCCTCTCCCGGAGCCGGGTACCCCGGGCCGCGGCCGGGCGGCGGAGACGTGCCGTGGCCCGCGCCGCCCTCGGACACACCCGGGAGTGGTAGTCCGTGGCCCGCGCCGCCCGCGCAGGTGACCGGTGGCGGTGTGCCGTGGCCCGCGCCGCCCTCGGAGGCGACGACCCGGATGTTCGCCGCTCTGTCGCCCGAGAGGCTGGAGTCCGAGAGCCTGGTGTCGGCTGGGCGTCCGGCGACGTCCGAGCGTCCGGCGACGTCAGGGGGCGCCGGGGATCGCGGCCTTACCAGGCCTCGCCGGGACGACGACGCGAAGCAGCCGAGACGCATGCGGAGGCTGGCGCTCGTGTCGGGGCTGTCCGTGCTGCTCGCCGTGGGCGTCACGACCGGCGGCGCACGGCTGATCGCCGGGCGGACCTCCCTGACCATGGAGCAGCCGACCACGGCCTGCCCGGTCTCGGAAGACTGCACGGCCGCGGGAGCGCCGGGCTCGGGCCAGGCCCTCGGCGAGACGCGCGCCCCGGGCGATCCGACCGGCGGCCCTGCCCAGAACGACCAGGACCAGCCCGGCCAGGAGGACCCCGGCAGAACCGGCGCCGGGCAGGACGAGGGCGGGAGCACCGAGAAGAACGACACCGCCGGGAACGACACCGCCGGGAACGACACGGCGCGGGGCGGTTCGGCGCATCCGCAGGCCACACCGGTCTCCACGGCGACCTCCGGGAACCCGGATCGCGACCACGCGTCCGCCCGTACGCGCGCCCCGTCCACCACCGCTCCGCGCGCCTCGTCCACCGCCGCTCCGCGCGCCTCGTCCCAGGCGTCTCCACGGGTGGGGGATGCTCCCGCCGCCGTCACCGCAGCCGGAGACGACACGGCGGCGACCGTTCCGGGCGCCGACGCCGCGCCCGGCGACAGCGGGACCAGCGAGGACACGGCGGGCACGGACGCGGCGCAGACAGAGTCCGCACTCGACGGCGACGGTGCGGCGGTGCGGGTGCGCTTCACAGTGAGACGGCATGACGAGAGCGGATACACGGCGCGGCTCGCCGTACGCAACGAGGGGCCTGCCCTGCCCGACTGGACCATCCGGCTGGCCGTCGGCGGGCAGGTGACGGCGGTCGAGGGAGCGGACTGGGAGCAGCGGGGCGACACCCTGACCCTGAGCTCGCGGACCGCGCTGGACGAGGGCGGCGCGCTGACGCTGACCATCCGCGCCGACGGCGCGTCCGCCGCACCCGCCGACTGCGTGCTCTCCGGGGGCCGGTGCGAGGTGACCGGCCCCGGCCCGTCCCGGCACCACGGCTGACCCGCCGAGACCGGATCCGCCCGACCGGATTCGCCCGGCCGGGGATAGCGCCGGCCGGCCCGCGCGGCCCGTTCGCGATGGGGCGTTTTCGGGGAGGCGGCGGGTGTTTTGGTTGGATTGGCCCATGACCACCCCACCACGTGTCCTGACCATCGCGGGCTCGGACTCCGGCGGCGGCGCCGGCATCCAGGCCGACCTGAAGACCATGCTGGCCCTCGGCGTGCACGGCATGAGCGTCATCGCGGCCGTGACGGCGCAGAACTCACTGGGCGTGCAGGGCTACTGGGAACTGCCCCCCGAAGCGGTGCGGGCGCAGCTCGACTCGGTCCTCGGTGACATCGGAGCCCAGGCGATCAAGACGGGCATGCTGGCGTCGTCCGTGCTGGTGGAGACCGTCGCGGAGGTGCTCGCGGGCGTGACCGCGCCCGTCGTGGTGGACCCGGTCGGCGTCTCCAAGCACGGCGACAGCCTGCTCGCGCCGCAGGCTGTGGAGACCGTGAAGAGCGCGCTGCTGCCGGTCGCGACCGTGGTCACGCCCAACCTGTGGGAGGTCGAGCAGCTCACCGGCGTCAAGGTCGAGGACGAGGACGACCTATCCCGAGCCGCCGAGGCCGTGCTGGCGCTCGGGCCGAAGTGGGCGCTGATCAAGGGCGGCCACCTCCCCGGTGAGCCCGTGGACCTGCTCACCGACGGGTCGAGCGAGCACCGCTTCACCGCCGAGCGGCACGACAACCGGCACACCCACGGCACCGGTTGCACGCTCGCCTCCGCGATCGCGTCGTACCTCGCCCTCGGCGAGGACGTGCCCGGCGCCGTACGGCAAGCCAAGGAGTACGTGACCGGCGCGATCGCGCACGGCTTCCCGCTGGGCGCGGGCATCGGCCCCGTGGACCACGGCTGGCGGACGCGGACGGACGCCTGAGCGAGCCGGCTCGCCGTGCCCTGGAGTCGCGGGACGGTGAAGTCACGGCCGTGGGCGTCGCTCAGCGGGCCGGTGGCGCCGAGGTCGGCACAAGACCCGGACCGGCCGGCCGGCCTGTGAACGGCGCCGGGCGGCGACCGCGCCGGCCGCGCCCATACTTGTGGCGCGGCCGGCGGCGGTCCTTGGCGTCATCGGTCCGGTGTGAGGAGGGGTTTGACGTCCAGGATCGGGGTCGCGTCGAGAGCTTCGAGATTGGCGACATGGACGCGCGTCCCGGCGATCGCGAGGATGCGCACTTCATGCAGGCCGATCGGGTTGGGCCGGTCGGGACTGCGGGTGGTGAAGACGCCGGCGCGCGGCCGTGTGGCGTCGCCGCGTGGGTGGACGGTGAGCGTGTCGCGGTCGGCACGGTCGAGCCAGGTGAGCAGGAGCACGTCGGTCCCCGGAGACAGCCCCTCCAGGGCAGGCGCGTACCGCTCGTCGAAGACCAGCCAGGCGTCGGGGCCGCCTTCGTCGGCTTGCAGGGGTGCCACGGCTCGATCGGTGAGGGGCGATTCGACTCGCCCGATCACGCGTAGCGTGCATTCGGTCAACAGCGTGAATCCCTCCGAGTCGCCGATGTCCGCAAGGGCGTCGGCGTGCCAGATCCGACCCACATAATCCAACGTGCGCGGGTCCGGCCGGAAGGAATGATCCTGGGCGAGGCCGTCAGCGGAAGGCGTCGGCGTGCTCGGCGGCCCACTGCCGGAACGTCAGTCACCGGCTCGGACAGGTCTCCCTCCGCGACCTCGGCGCCTCCCGGGAGGCGGCCCGTCCCGGCGTCCCGTACGAACGCGCCCCGGAGTGCCGGCGGAGAGAAACCGAGCGACGACTTCCCGGCCGACGTCGCCGGTCGCGCCCGTAACGAGGATTCGAGCCATGACCGCGGTCAACCGGCCCGGGGCCGGGGTATTCCCGGTGCCGGCGTCGCGCCGGACGCGCGAGAGCCCGCCACCGGACCCGGTGGCGGGCTCTCGCGAGAGTCAGACGGTCAGCGCGTGACCTTGCCCGCCTTGATGCAGGAGGTGCAGACGTTCATCCGCTTCGGCGTCCCGTTGACCACCGCGCGCACAGTCTGGATGTTGGGGTTCCAACGGCGGCGGGTGCGGCGGTGCGAGTGGGAGATGTTGTTGCCGAAAATCGGCTTCTTGGCGCAGACGTCGCAGACGGAAGCCACGGTAATCGCTCCTTTGAATCAGTCGATCGGCCCGGCGCCGGTGCAGCGGCTCGTCCGAGCAATGCCGGGACAACCGGCTGGCCACACGAGGATATCCGATGTTCACCGGTGCACGCCAAACGGGACTCCGGCGAACGGGGATAGTCTCGTACCCGCCAACGGTAGCGCATCGAGGGGCTGGAGCGCGGAAGGAAGGTCGGCCGGATGCTCAAGGAGCTCGATCCCCCCGCGGTGCGCCGCTGGTCCCGCCACTGCGCCGCGGCCCTCGGCCGGGCCAGGGCGGAGATCGACGCGCTCAACGTGTTCCCCGTGCCGGACGGGGACACCGGCACGAACCTGCACCTCACGATCCTGTCGGCGGCCGAGGCGGTGGACGCGCTGCCCGGCGACGCGGACGCGGGCGCCACATGGGAGGCCCTGACGCGCGGCGCCCTGCTCGGCGCGCGGGGCAACTCCGGGGTGATCGTCAGCCAGGCGCTGAGAGGCATGGGCGAGGTGCTCGGGCACGCGCCGGGCGGCGGCGCCGACCTGCGTGAGGGCCTGACGAGGGCGGCCGAGATGGCCAGGGCGGCGGTGGTCCGGCCCGTGGAGGGCACGGTGCTGAGCGTGCTGTCCGCCGCGGCGCGCGCCGTACGCGACACGCCCGACGACCTGGCCGAGGTGGCCCGCCGGGCGGCGGACGAGGCGCGCCGGGCCCTGCGCCGTACGACGGGCCAGCTCGGCGTGCTGTCCCGCAACGGCGTGGTGGACGCGGGCGCGGCCGGCCTGGTGATCATGCTGGAGAGCCTGTCCGAGGTGGTGACCGAGGCGTACAGCGAGCGGCACGAGGTGCCCGCCCCGGCCGCGCGGATCGCGCCGGAGGAGCTCGGACGTCAGGACGCGGGCGGCCCCGGATACGAGGTCATGTACCTCCTGGACGCGGGCGTGGGCGAGGTGGACCGGCTGAGGGGCGAGCTCGACGCGCTCGGGGACAGCCTGGTGATCGTCGGCGGGGAGGGCCTGTGGAACGTCCACGTCCACGTGGACGACGCGGGCGCGGCGATCGAGGCCGGGCTGCGGGCCGGGCGCCCGCACCGGATCAAGGTGACCTACCTCGGGGGACGGCCGCACGAGCCGCGCCCGGCGACAGGCGTGGTCGCGGTCGCCGCCGGGGACGGTCTGGCGGCGCTGTTCCGGGAGGCGGGAGCGGTGGTCGTGCGGCGTGAGCCGGGCTCGGCCCCGACGGCGGCGGCCCTGCTGCGGGCCGTCCGCGAGGCCGGGACCGAGGTGGCGGTGCTGCCCAACGACGCCGTCGTGTACGACGTCGCCGTGGCCGCCGCGGAGATCGCCAGGGAGGAGGGCGTGACGGTGAGCGTCCTGCCCACCCGGGCGTCGGTGCAGGGCCTGGCCGCGCTGGCCGTGCACGACCCGCTGCGCCGCTTCGACGACGACATCGTGGCGATGACGGACGCCGCCGGGCACACCCGCCACGGTCACGTGTGGGTCGCCGACCGCGCGGCGATGACCAGCGTCGGACTGTGCCGGATCGGCGACGTGCTCGGCGTGGTGGACGGCGAGGTCGCGCTTATCGGCGCGGACCTGGCCGCGACCGCGGTCGAGGTCGTCCGGCGCCTGGTCTCCGGCGGCAGCGAGATGGTCACGCTCGTCACCGGCGCCGGCGCGCCCGAGGCGCTCCTCCACGCCGTACGCGACCATCTGGAGCGCGTCCGCCCGGACCTGGAGATCATCGTGTACGAGGGCGGGCAGGGCGGCTATCCCCTCCTGGTCGGCGTCGAGTAGCCGGATTGTCGGCCGCTACGGGTAGAAATTGGTGACGTGACGAGCTTCGACGAGCCGCTCAAGAAGGTGGTCGGCAGGTCGGCCGCTCCACTGGAGAGCGCGCTGGGCATCAGCACGGTCGGTGAACTGCTGCGCCACTACCCGCGGCGGTACGCGCAGCGCGGGGAGCTGACGCCCATCGCGTCGCTGGAGCACGACGAGCACGTCACCGTGGTCGCGAAGGTGTCGTCCGCCGTGCGCAGGCCGATGAAGAACCGGCAGGGCACCTGGCTCGACATCGAGGTGACCGACGGCAAGGAGAAGCTGCACCTGGCCTTCTTCGGCAAGGGCGCCTACGTCGCCGAGCAGCGGCTCACTCCCGGCACCGAGGCGATGTTCTCCGGCAAGGTCGGCGTCTTCGTCGGCGGGAGGACCAGGCGCGTCTCGCTCACCCATCCCGAGTACGAGTCGTTCGACGAGACGGAGGAGACGGCCGAGGAGTTCGCCTCCGCGCTGGTGCCGATCTACCCCTCGGCCCAGGGGCTGCCGAGCTGGAAGATCCGCCGGGCCGTGCGCACGGTGCTCGACGTGCTCAGCCTGGACGACCCGGTGCCGGCCGACATACGGGAGCGGCTGGGACTGCTGCCGATCGAGGAGGCGCTGCGGCGTGTCCACCGGCCCCGCGGCCAGGCCGACGTCACGCGGTCCCACGACCGGCTGAAGTTCGACGAGGCGTTCGTCCTGCAGGCCGTCCTGGTGCGGCGGCGCATGGCCGCGTCCGCCTGGCTCGCCAGGGCCCGCCCCGGGCGCGACGACGGACTGCTGCACGAGTTCGACGCGCGGCTGCCGTTCCAGCTCACCGAGGGGCAGCGGCAGGTGGGCGAGGAGATCGCCGCGGACCTCGCCCGTGAGCATCCCATGCACCGGCTCCTGCAGGGCGAGGTGGGCGCGGGCAAGACCGTGGTCGCGCTGCGCGCGATGCTCCAGGTGGTCGACTCCGGCGGCCAGGCCGTGCTGCTCGCGCCCACCGAGGTCCTCGCCCAGCAGCACCACCGGTCGATCGTGAACATGCTCGGCGATCTCGCGACCGGCGGGATGTTCGGCGGGACGGCGGTCGCGCTGCTCACCGGCTCGATGGGGGCCGCCGCGCGGCGGAGCGCGCTGCTCGACGCGGCCTCCGGCGCGGCCGGCATCGTGATCGGCACCCACGCCGTGCTGCAGGAGCACGTCCAGTTCGCCGACCTCGGGCTGGTCGTCGTGGACGAGCAGCACAGGTTCGGTGTCGAGCAGCGCGACGCCCTGCGCGAGAAGGGCGGCGGCGGGCGTCCCCACGTGCTCGTCATGACGGCGACGCCGATCCCGCGCACGGTCGCGATGACCGTGTTCGGCGACCTGGAGGTGTCCACGCTGTCCCAGCTCCCCTCGGGCCGGGCCCCGATCACCACCCACGTGGTGCCCGCCGCGGAGAAGCCCCACTTCCTCGACCGCGCCTGGCAGCGGGTCCGCGAGGAGGTCGGCCTGGGCCGCCAGGCGTACGTGGTGTGCCCGCGCATCGGCGACCAGGAGGGCGACGAGGGCGACCTGGCGAAGGACGACGACGAGCGCAGGCCGCCCCTGGCGGTGCTCGACGTCGCGCGCATGCTCGCGGAGGGGCCGCTGGCCGGCCTGCGGATCGAGGCGCTGCACGGCAAGCTCGCGCCCGAGGACAAGGACGCGGTGATGCGCGCCTTCGCCCGGGGCGAGATCGACGTCCTGGTCGCGACCACGGTCATCGAGGTCGGCGTCGACGTCCCCAACTCGTCGGCGATGGTCATCATGGACGCCGACCGCTTCGGCGTCTCCCAGCTCCACCAGTTGCGCGGCCGGGTCGGCCGCGGCGGCCTGCCCGGACTGTGCCTGCTCGTGAGCGAGGCCCCGGAGGGCACTCAGGCGCGCCGCAGGCTCGACGCGGTGGCGACGACCCTCGACGGCTTCGAGCTGTCCCGTGTCGACCTGGAGCAGCGCCGGGAGGGCGACGTGCTCGGCGCCGCCCAGTCGGGGCGCAGGTCGTCGCTCAAACTGCTGCAGCTCCTGCGTGACGAGGACGTGATCGAGACGGCCCGGACCGAGGCGACGTCCCTGCTGTCCGCCGATCCCGAGCTGTCGGGCCACACCGCCCTGCGCGCCGAGATCGACACCATGGTCGCCGACGAACGCGCCGAGTTCCTCGAGAAGGCGTGATCGCCGCCCCCGCCGCGGCGCCCTGCGGCTGGGGGCGTCGCGGCACGCGGCGGGCCGGAAAGTGAAACGGGCGCCGTGTGAACACGGCGCCCGTTAAGGACCCAGAGCCCGGCCTTGGGACGGCCTCCCCCCGAATGCCGTCCCCGGCCGGGCCCACCCTCGGGTCAGGTGCCGAGGGCGCCGGCGTGCGGAAGGGCTCACGACCACGCCGGCCGGCCTTCCCCTGGGTCACCGTGAAGGCCGCAGAACTCATGATGCTCATGTGACGGAGCGCCGGATACGGCTCTTACTCATTCGTCGCCGCCGCTTGCCTACTCTTGACCTGGCCGATCTTCCCGCCCTTCGCCCGCCGTGCCGGGGAGGCCGCCGCGGGCGGGACAATGATGACGTGACGCGGGTGATCGCAGGGACGGCGGGGGGACGCAGGCTGGCCGTGCCGCCGGGGAGATCGACCAGGCCGACGAGCGACCGCACCAGGGAGGGCCTGTTCGCCACCGTGGGCTCCACGCTCGGCTCGCTCGACGGGGCCAGGGTCCTCGACCTGTACGCCGGGTCGGGCGCCGTGGGGCTCGAGGCGCTGAGCAGAGGGGCCGCCCACGCGCTGCTGGTCGAGTCGGACGCCAGGGCCGCGCGCACGATCAGGGAGAACATCGCGTCGCTCGGGCTGCCTGGGGCGTCCCTGCGAGCCGAGAAGGCCGAGCGGGTGGTGGGCCGTCCGTGCGAGGAGCCGTACGACTTCGTCTTCGCCGACCCGCCCTACGCGGTCTCCGACGAGGCGGTCTCCCGGGTGCTGACGGCGCTGCGCGACAACGGCTGGCTGGCGGAGGGCGCGCTCGTGGCCGTGGAGCGGGAGTCGAGGGGTAAGGACCTCGTGTGGCCCGAGGGCTTCACGGAAGACAGGGTCCGTCGGTACGGCGAAGCGGCCGTTTGGTACGGTCGCGCAGCCGGGAACCCGTAAATCATGGGGGTGCGCCTTGCGTCGCGTCGTCTGCCCGGGATCGTTCGATCCCGTGACCAACGGACATCTGGACATCATCGGCCGGACATCACGGTTGTACGACGAGGTCGTCGTGGCCGTGCTCATCAACATTGAGAAGCACAGCCTTTTCACCGTCGACGAACGCATCGAGATGCTCCAGGCGGTGACGAAGGAGTACGGCAACGTCCGCGTGGAGAAGTTCCACGGTCTGCTGGTCGACTTCTGCCGGCAGCAGGGCATCCCGTCCATCGTGAAGGGCCTGCGCGCGGTCAGCGACTTCGACTACGAGCTGCAGATGGCCCAGCTCAACTACCGGATGTCGGGTGTGGAGACGTTGTTCATGTCCACCAATCCGGAGTACTCGTTCCTGTCGTCCAGCAGGCTCAAGGAGATCGCGCGCTACGGCGGGGACGTCTCCGGCCTGGTCCCGGACCTCGTCCACCAGCTGCTCGTGGAGCGGCTCAGAGGCTGAACGGGGGCTGGTATTCTTGCCTTTCAGCCTTGCACGACGGCGGTGATTCGCCATGCCTAACGAGAGCAGGATGAGTCTGCACAGCCTCGATCCCCGAGCCCCATGGGTGATCTCCACCCACGACCTGGGGCGCCGACCGGGATCGATGCGCACGCTCAGCCCGGTCCTCCCGGCACCGGCGGACCTCGCGGTCGGAATGATCGGCGTTCCCAAGGACGCCGACGTCGAGCTGGACATCCGGCTCGAAGCGGTGATGGAGGGCGTGCTCGTGACGGGCACGGCGCATGCTCCCCTGACGGGGGAGTGCTCGCGCTGCCTGGACCCGTTGACCTCGGAGATCGAGGTCGACTTCCAGGAGCTCTACTTCTACTCGGCGGAGGACGCCGGAGAGGACGATCTGCTCCTCGACGGCGAACTGCTCGATCTCGAGCCGGTTTTCCGTGACGCGGTGGTGCTCGCACTGCCGCTGAGCCCGGTGTGCGGTGAGGACTGCCCCGGTCTCTGTGCGGAGTGCGGGACCAGGCTGGCGGATGCCGGCCCGGACCACCGGCACGAAGCGATCGACGCCCGCTGGGCGGCGCTGCAGGGTTTGGTTGTGGAACAGGAAGACGATCAGGAGGGTTGACGTGGCCGTCCCCAAGCGGAAGATGTCGCGGAGCAACACCCGCGCCCGCAGGTCCCAGTGGAAGGCGGCGGCGGTCGCACTCGTGAGCTGCCCGCAGTGCCGCTCGCCCAAGCGCCCGCACGTGGCGTGCCCGACCTGCGGCACCTACAACCGCCGTCAGGTCGTCGAGCCGTCGGCCTGATCGCGCGTTAGGCGGACATCGGGACGCCGGCCGGATCGTTAAGGCGAGCCGGTCGGCGTTACCGTGCTTCACAGGAACGTGCGGTGGCGGTTGGACGGTACGCACCCACATGCACGCCCGCGGCCGTGGTGGACGCCGGGGCCATCGGCTCCCGGCGGACCGGCGTCCACCACGCCTTCGGGCCTTCGGCCGGTCCACCTGCCTCCCGTGCACGGCCCTGCCTGCACATAGGAGTTGGGAGGATTTCATGGCCGCACCGTCTGTAAAGCCCGTCCCCGTCGAGATCGCCAGGGACGAGCTCTACCAGGTGCTGAACGTCAGGCTCAGCACCGGCATCCTGGAGCGGGCGCTGACGCACCGCTCGTACGCGTACGAGAACGGCGGACTGCCGACGAACGAGCGCCTGGAGTTCCTGGGCGACTCGGTGCTGGGTCTCGTGGTGACGGACACGCTGTTCCGCAACCACCCGGACCTGCCGGAGGGCCAGCTCGCCAAGCTGCGCGCCGCCGTGGTCAACATGCGGGCCCTCGCGGACGTCGCCAGGACGCTGGACCTCGGCAAGTATCTGCGGCTGGGCCGCGGCGAGGAGGGCACGGGCGGGCGCGACAAGTCGTCGATCCTGGCCGACACGCTGGAGGCCCTGATCGGCACGGTGTACGTCGACAAGGGCCTCGACGAGGCGTTCCGCGTCGTCCACCTGCTGTTCGACCCGCTCATCACGCGGTCGGCGTCGCTCGGCGCCGGGCTCGACTGGAAGACGTCCCTGCAGGAGCTCACGGCCGCCGAGATGCTCGGCGTGCCCGAGTATCACGTGGACGAGAGCGGGCCCGACCACGCCAAGTCGTTCTCCGCCACGGTGCGCGTGGGCGGCAAGGAGTACGGCAAGGGCTCCGGGCGCAGCAAGAAGGAGGCCGAGCAGCAGGCGGCCGAGGCGGCCTGGACCGCGATCCGCGCGCTGCGCGACGCCCGCGAGGGCGCCGGCCCCGTACGCGCCTGAGCCCGGGGGACGGCGCATGCCCGAACTGCCCGAGGTCGAGGTCGTCCGCAGGGGCCTGGAGAACTGGGTCGCCGGCCGGACCGTGGCGGCGGCCGAGGTCCTGCATCCCCGGGCGGTCCGCCGCAACGTGGGCGACCTGCCCGCCCAGCTCAAGGACCGCACGCTGACGTCGGCCGAGCGGCGCGGCAAGTACCTGTGGCTGCCCCTGCGGGACGGCGCCCAGGAGGAGGCCGAAGAGGCCCTGATCGCTCATCTCGGCATGAGCGGCCAGCTGCTCGTCGTCGACCCGCTGTCGCCGGTGGAGAAGCACCTGCGCGTGCGCATGGGCTTCACCGACGGCGGCCCGGAGTTACGGTTCGTCGACCAGCGGACCTTCGGGCACCTCCTGGTGGCGCCCATGGCGGCCGGGCGGGGCCGGCCGGTGCCCGAGCCGATCGCGCACATCGCCGCCGATCCGCTGGAGGACGCGTTCGACGACGATGAGTTCGCCGTACGGCTGCGGCTGCGGCGTACGGGGATCAAACGGGCACTGCTCGACCAGTCGCTGATCAGCGGGGTGGGCAACATCTACGCGGACGAGGCGCTGTGGCGGGCGCGCCTGCACTGGGCCCGGCCGACCGAGACGCTGACCCGGCCGAAGATCGCCGAACTGCTCGCGGAGGTCCGCGCGGTCATGACCGAGGCGCTCGGGCAGGGCGGCACCTCCTTCGACAGCCTGTACGTGAACGTGAACGGCGAGAGCGGCTACTTCGACCGCTCGCTCGCGGTGTACGGCAGGCGGGACGAGCCCTGCCGCCGCTGCGGGACGCCGATCCGGCGGGAGGCGTTCATGAACCGGTCCTCCTACAGCTGCCCGAAGTGCCAGCCCCGCCCGAGGAACGCCCGCCCTTAGACGCACCCCCGCCTGTGGCGGCCGGAGTCGATCTGGATACTTGTAGGCGTGGTTCGGATGACGGCATGGGTCCGGGGACGGGTGCAGGGCGTGGGATTCCGGTGGTGGACCCGGGCCCGCGCGCTGGAGCTCGGACTCGTCGGGTGGGCCTCGAACCTGGCCGACGGGAGGGTCGAGGTCGTCGCCGAGGGCCCGAGGGAGTCGTGCGAAAGGCTCCTGGCGTTGTTACGCACCGGTGACACGCCCGGCCATGTTGAGGGGGTGGTCGAGCGCTGGAGCGATGCGAAGAGAGGTATCGCCGGGTTTGTCGAGAGGTAGGGCTTCCCTCAAACCCCTCAAATCCGGTATATTTATCTAGCGAGAGTGTCCACCGGCACGTCATCGCGGAGCGTTCAACTTGACCGTCTCCAATGCCGGTGCGACTCTTGAGAGGAACCACGCGCACCCCTCCCGCGGCATGAAGTGCGCGAACCAGTCTGGTCACTCAGCGTGGAGGACCCTTTACTATGGCGAAGGCTCTACTCGGCCACGTCGGCGGTCCTGATCCTCGAATGATCTCGGAAATGCGCCGTCTCCAGCAGCGCATCCGCGACCTCGAGGCAGAACTCAACCGGCTCCAGGCCCAGAACGACGCGCTCGCGGCGCAAACTCGTGATGAGGCCCTGGTCCGGCTGCAGGATCGCGAGCCGGCTCTCACCTGAGGTCCGGCAGGAACGGGAAAGGATTGTAGGGACGCCCCGCAAAGGCGTCCCTTGCCATTTCCGCCGCTGTTCCCCGGCAATTGATTCGGCGGCTAATCGATCATAAAGAGATGGGCGAACCGCCCCGCTTGTCGTTTCCGGTCTTCCCTTCACAGGCGTGCCGCCGGTGCCTATCCCGCGTGCCCCGCCGCCGGGAGCTGTAGTCTTTCCCCCCAAACGCCGGGCGGCATGGAGGGGGGCGGACGTGTACCTGAAGACGCTCACCTTACGCGGCTTCAAGTCATTCGCCTCGGCCACCACCCTCCGCTTCGAGCCGGGCATCACCGCCGTGGTGGGCCCCAACGGCTCCGGCAAGTCCAACGTCGTGGACGCCCTCGCATGGGTGATGGGCGAGCACAGCGCCAAGTCGCTGCGCGGCGGCAAGATGGAGGACGTCATCTTCGCGGGCACCTCCAGCCGCCCGCCGCTCGGCCGGGCCGAGGTCACCCTCACGATCGACAACACCGACGGCGCGCTCCCCATCGACTACACCGAGGTGACGATCAGCCGGCTGATGTTCCGGTCCGGCCAGAGCGAGTACGCCATCAACGGCGACACCTGCCGCCTGCTCGACATCCAGGAGCTGCTGTCCGACTCGGGCATCGGCCGGGAGATGCACGTCATCGTCGGCCAGGGCCAGCTCGACCAGGTGCTGCACGCGGGGCCGGAGGAGCGCCGGGCGTTCATCGAGGAGGCCGCGGGCGTACTCAAGCACCGCAAGCGCAAGGAGAAGGCCCTCCGCAAGCTCGACGCGATGCAGGCCAACCTGACCCGCGTCCAGGACCTCGTGGCCGAACTGCGCCGTCAGCTCAAACCGCTGGGCCGCCAGGCCGAGATCGCCCGCAAGGCGGCCGTCATCCAGGCCGACCTGCGGGACGCGCGGCTGCGCCTGCTCGCCGACGACGTGATCACCCTCCGCGACACCCTGCAGCGTGAGGAGGCCGACGAGGCGGCCGTACAGGCGCGGCGCGCCCAGGTGGAGGCCGAGCTGACCGAGGGCCAGCGGCGGGAGGCGGAGCTGGAGGCGGCCGAGAACGAGGCCCAGCCGCGTCTCAAGGCCGCCCAGGAGACCTTCTACCGCCTTTCGGCCCTGCGGGAGCGGCTGCGCGGCGTGGAGAGCCTCGCGGCCGAACGGCGGCGTCACGCCGCCGACGCCGCCTCCATCGAGCGGCGCGGGCGCGACCCGGAGGACCTGGAGCGCGAGGCCGCCGAGGTGCGGGAGCAGGAGCGGGTCCTGGCGGAGGAGCTGGACGAGGCGCGCGAGCGGCTCGCGGCCGCCGTCGAGGTCCGTGCCGAGGCCGAGGAGGCGCTGGCCGCCGAGGAGCGGCGCCTGGCCGCCGCCGCGCGTGCCGCGGCCGACCGCCGCGAGGCCCTAGCCCGGCTGCGCGGCCAGGTCGAGTCGGCCAGGAGCAGGGCCAGGGCCGCGGGGGACGAGATCGGCAGGCTCACCAAGGCCGTCGAGGACGCCACCCGGCGCGCCGAACAGGCTCAGGACGAGCTCGACGCGCAGGCCCTCGACGAGTCGCCGGCCGACCCCGAGCTCACGGCCGAGCTGGAGGCCGCGCAGGAAGGGGTGGACCTCGCCCGCGCCGCGGTGGAGGAGGCCAGGGCCGTGGCCGAGCAGGCCGAGGCCGTCGTGGAGCGGGCGCGGGCCGAGCTGGCCGCGCCCAGGGACGCGCTGGCCGCCGCCAAGGCCGCCGTGGGCACGGCCCGCGCCGCCGACGCCGAATCGCAGCGCGCCGTCGCCGCTCTCCAGGCGCGGTGCGAGGCACTGGAGATGAGCCTGGCCGGGGGAGCGGACGGGGCGGCCGCGCTGCTCGGCGCCGGTCTTCCCGGGGTGCTCGGCCCGATCGCCACGCTGCTGGCCGTACGCCCGGGGGCGGAGGCGGCCGTCGCGGCCGTCCTGGCGGTCGACGGTGTGGCCGTCGCCTCGCTGACCGCCGCCGTCGCGGCCGTCGAGCATCTGCGCGAGGCCGACGCCGGCCGCGCCGCCCTGCTGATCGCGGGGGACAGGAACGGTGACGGCGGGCGGCCGGAGGTGCCCGTCGCGGGCGCCGAGTGGGCCGCCGATCTGGTGACCGTGCCGGACGAGCTGCGCCCCGCCGTGGAGGCGCTGCTGTCCGGCGTGGTCGTGGTGCCCGACCTGCTCACCGCGCGCAAGGTAGTGGACGCCCACCCGGAGCTGCGGGCCGTGACCACGTCCGGCGACCTGCTCGGCGTCCACGCCGCGCACGGCGGCTCCGGTGGCGGCGCCTCGCTGCTGCAGATGCGTACGGCCCTGGACGAGGCCGCCGCCGATCTCGCCACCGCCCGGGCCGGGGCCGAACGGCACGCGGAGGCGCTGGCCGAGGCCGTGGCCGCCGAGCGGGAGTGCCAGCTCGCGCTGGAGGCGGCGCAGGCGCGGGTCACGGAGGCGCAGAGCGGCGTGAGCGCCGCCCAGGGCGGCGTCAACGCCGCGCAGAACGGGCTGAACGCGGCGCAGGCCGGGCTCGACCGCCTGCGCGGCAGGCAGCGGGAGGCCGACCAGCGGGCCGCGGCGGCGGCCAGGCAGCTCGCCCGGCTGGAGGCCGCGGTCAAGGCCGCACAGGACGAGGCGGCCCGGCTCGGCCGGTCCGTGCTGGACGCCCAGGAGTCGCGCGAACAGGCGCAGGCGGCGGTCGTTGAGCTGGAGGAGCAGCTCGCCGAGGCGGAGTACGCCGCCGAGCTGGAGGCGGAGCCGACCACCGACACCCGGGACGACCTGGCCGCCGCCTGCGGCGTCACCCGGCAGGCCGAGATGGAGGCCCGGCTGACCGTCCGCACGGCCGAGGAGCGGGTGCGGGGCATCGCGGGCCGCGCCGACGCCCTGCTGCGCGCGGCGCAGCGCGAGCGGCAGGACCGCGCCCGGGCCGCGGCCGACCGGGAACGCCGCCGCAGGCAGGCGGAGATCGCCGCCGCGGTGGCCGACGGAGCGCGCGCCGCCCTGGGCGCGCTGGAGGGCTCGCTCGCGCGTGCCGCCGAGGAGCGCGACGAGGCCGATCGGGCGCGCGGGCGGATCGACGGCGAGCTCAAGCAGGTGCGCCTGCGCGTACGGGAGCTCGGCTCGGAGCTGGACGCCCTGGTCAACCGCGTCCACGGCAGCGAGATGGCCAGGACCGAACGCCGGCTGCGCCTGGAGCAGATGGAGCAGCGCGCCCTGGAGGAGTACGGCATCGAGCTCGAACCGCTCATCGCCGAATACGGGCCGGGTGTGCCGGTGCCGGGCGACCCGCCGGTGCCGTACGTCCGGGAGGAGCAGGAGAAGCGGGCCAGGACGGCCGAGCGGCAGATGACCCAGCTCGGCAAGGTCAACCCGCTGGCGCTTGAGGAGTTCGCCGCGCTCGAGGAGCGGCACGCCTTCCTCACCTCGCAGCTCGAAGACCTCAAGAAGACCCGGCGCGACCTGCTGCTCGTGGTCAAGGAGGTCGACGACCGGGTCGAGCAGGTCTTCGCGGCGGCGTTCGAGGACGTGGCGCGCGAGTTCGGGGAGATCTTCCAGCGGGTCTTCCCCGGCGGAGAGGGCCGCCTCCTGCTGACCGACCCGGAGGACATGCTGACGACGGGCGTGGAGGTCGAGGCCAGGCCACCCGGCAAGAAGGTCAAGCGCCTGTCGCTGCTGTCCGGCGGTGAGCGGTCGCTGACGGCGGTCGCGTTCCTCGTCTCGATCTTCAAGGCGCGCCCGTCGCCGTTCTACGTGATGGACGAGGTCGAGGCGGCGCTCGACGACACCAACACCCAGCGGCTGCTCACCCTGTTCGAGGAACTGAGACAGACCTCACAGCTCATCGTGATCACGCATCAGAAGCGCACGATGGAGATCGCCGACGCGCTGTACGGCGTGTCCATGCGCGGCGACGGTGTCACCCAGGTCGTCAGCCAGCGCCTCCGCGAGAAGGTCTAGGCGGAGCGGGGCGGCGCGCCCCTCCGGATCGCTCGTGTTCCCCGCTCACCATCGGGGCGCTCATCTCCGCCGTCTTCCCTCGTCGCGCTTGGTCGCTTCGCTCCCGCGCGCTCCTCAGTCCAGATCGGCGGCGCGCCCCTCCGGATCGCTCGAATGAGCTGTGCGCTGGCGGGAGTAATGCGGGTGATCTGGGAAACTGCATGGTGTGGACGGTTACCTCGGCATCATCGTGATCGTGGCCATCGTCGCCATATTGGCGGTGGGTGGCCTCTGGCTGCTGTTCCGGCCGAAGGCGAAGGACCTGCCGCCCGCGCCGCCGGCCCCGCCCGAGCCGAAGGCTCCCGTGATCGAGGAGCCCGCGAAGACGGGACTCGGTGAGGAAGACGGCGGCACGACGACGACACTGCCGCCCCCCGCCCCTCCGATCGAAGAGCTGATCAAGGCTCCCGAGATCGAGGTCCCGCCGCCCTCGGCCGGCCGGATGGTGCGGCTGCGCAGCAGGCTGGCCCGTTCGCAGAACGTCCTCGGACGCGGCCTGCTCGAACTGCTGTCGCGCGACCGCCTCGACGACGACGTCTGGGACGAGATCGAGGAGACTCTGATCACCGCCGACGTCGGTGTCGCGCCGACCAGGGCGATGGTGGAGGAACTGCGGACGAAGGTGAAGGTCCTCGGCACCCGCACCCCTGACGAGGTGCGCAAGCTGCTCAGGGAGGAACTGCTCACGCAGATCGCCCCCGACCTCGACCGGACCCTGCACACCAAGCCGCACGGCGAGCGGCCCGCGGTCGTCCTCGTCGTGGGCGTCAACGGCACCGGCAAGACCACGACCTCGGGCAAGCTCGCCCGCGTCCTGGTCGGCGACGGCGGGAAGGTCGTCCTCGGCGCCGCCGACACCTTCCGCGCGGCGGCCACCGACCAGCTGCAGACGTGGGGCGACCGCGTCGGGGCGGGCGTGGTGCGCGGCCCGGAGGGCGGCGACCCGGCGTCCGTGGCGTTCGACGCCGTGGCCAAGGGCATCGAGGACAAGGCCGACACCGTCATCATCGACACTGCGGGCCGCCTGCACACCAAGACCGGCCTCATGGACGAGCTGGGCAAGGTGAAGCGGGTCATCGAGAAGAAGGCCGCCGTGGACGAGGTGCTGCTCGTCCTCGACGCGACCACGGGGCAGAACGGCATGCGTCAGGCGCAGGTCTTCGCCGAGGTGGTCAACGTCACCGGCATCGCCCTGACCAAGCTGGACGGCACGGCCAAGGGCGGCATCGTGATCTCGGTCCAGCGCGAGCTGGGCGTGCCCGTGAAGCTCGTGGGTCTCGGTGAGGGGCCGGACGACCTCGCGCCGTTCGACCCCGAGGTCTTCGTCGACGCCCTGCTCGGCGACTGACAGACGGGAAGGCGGTCGGGCCGGTGCTCCCGGCCCGCCCGCCTTCAGTCGCGCAGGAAGGCGCGCAGCTCCTCCAGGTGCGGGGCGATGTCGATGCTCTGCCCGGACAGCCAGCGCGGGTCGCCGTAGGTGTCGCGGTAGCGCTCGGCGCCGTCGCAGATCAGCGTGACCACGCTGCCGCGCTCGCCTCGCTGCCGCATCTCCCGGATGATCTGGACCGCCGCCGCGATGTTGGTGCCGGTCGAGCCGCCGACCTCCCGGCGGGTGACCTCTCTGACCCAGTGCATGGCCGCGATCGACAGGGCGTCCGGGACCTGCGTCATCCGGTCGATGACCGTCGGCAGGAACGACGGCTCGACCCGCGGCCGGCCGATGCCCTCGATCCGCGATCCGGCGCCGCCGTGCTCCTCACCGGAGATCCAGGACGGGTAGAACGCCGAGCCCTCGGGATCGGCCACGCACAGCCGCGTCTGGTGCCGGCGGTAGCGGATGTAGCGGCCGATCGTCGCGGAGGTGCCGCCGGTGCCTGCGCCGACCACGATCCACGCGGGCTCCGGGTGCCGTTCGAGGGTCATCTGCTGGAAGATGCTCTCGGCGATGTTGTTGTTGCCCCGCCAGTCCGTCGCCCGCTCCGCGTAGGTGAACTGGTCCATGTAGTGCCCGCCGGTCTCGGCGGCGAGCCGGTGCGACTCGTCGTAGATCGCCCTGGGGTCGTCCACCAGGTGGCACTTGCCGCCGTAGAACTCGATGATCTCCCGCTTCTCCGGCGAGGTGCTCGCCGGGATCACAGCGATGAACGGCAGGCCGAGCAGGCGGGCGAAGTACGCCTCGCTCACGGCGGTGGACCCGCTGGACGCCTCGATGATCGTGGTGGTGGGCCCGATCCAGCCGTTGGCCAGGCCGTACAGGAAAAGGGAGCGGGCGAGCCGGTGCTTGAGTGAACCGGTCGGGTGCACCGACTCGTCTTTCAGATAGAGGTCGACACCCCAGTGCGAGGGGAGCGGGAAGGCATGCAGATGAGTGTCACAGCTTCGGTTGGCGTCGGCCTCGACGGCCTGGATGGCGTCGGCCACCCAGGCCCTCGTGACCGGATCATGCCGATCCAGGTGGTTCATGGCGCCACTCTGGCACGTTGTCCGGCATGAACACCAAAGGCCCCGGCTGCGCCGACAGACAGTGAAACTTGCCACATTTTACTCTCGATTGAGGCTCCAGTGTTACGCTAATGAGACTTGTTCGGCTTGCGCGTGACCT
Source organism: Microbispora sp. NPDC004025 (assembly GCF_053604425.1). Lineage (NCBI taxonomy): Bacteria > Bacillati > Actinomycetota > Actinomycetes > Streptosporangiales > Streptosporangiaceae > Microbispora > Microbispora sp. NPDC004025. Next base: position 218,778 of record NZ_JBSGHN010000006.1, read on the forward strand.
GGCCGCGCGGGCCTGGTCCCTACATCGACGGTGCTGACCAGGCCGGACGAATTAACAGCGTGCTTAGGCCCCGATCGGCACGATGTCCTTGGCACAACGATGAACGAGCGACCTCGCATGTGTTCCGGCCGGACGGGTAACGGGGGAGAAGTTCCGTAGGGGGAAGAGATGATCTCGACCGACGAGCAGCGGCAGGCATGGTTCGAGCGTGAGGTCGTGCCGGTGACGAGCCAGCTCTACGCGTCCGCGATGCGTCTGACGCGCAACCCCGCCGACGCCGAGGACCTGGTTCAGGAGACCGTGGCCAAGGCGTTCACGTCGTACCACCAGTTCCGTGAGGGCACGAACCTCAAGGCGTGGCTGCACCGCATCCTCACCAACAACTTCATCAACGACTACCGGAAGAAGCAGCGCTCGCCCAAGCTGTCGGCCGCCGAGGAGATCGAGGACTGGCAGCTGGCCGCGGCCGAGTCGCACACGTCGACCGGGCTGCGCTCGGCCGAGACCGAGGCGCTCGACCAGATCCCGGACAGCGTCGTGATGAACGCCCTGCGCGCTCTGCCGGAGGACTTCCGGGTGGCCGTCTACCTGGCCGACGTGGAGGGCTTCGCGTACAAGGAGATCGCCGACCGGATGGGCACGCCGATCGGCACCGTGATGTCCCGGCTGCATCGGGGCCGCCGGCAGCTCCGGGGCATGCTGGAGGGCTACGCCCGCGAGGAGGGCGTCGTACGCATTCCCGAGCAGGCCTGCGCGGCCTGACGGCAGGCGGCGGGCGGGCCCCGGCTCGGGCGGGGCTCATGCGGCGGTCAGGAGTGCTCGAGCGGTGATGCGGAGTGCTCAGGCGGCGGCGATGAGGGCGATCGCGCCGAGCGCGAACCCCACGCCGGTGATCTGCACGGGGCTCAGCCGTTCGCCCAGGACGTACCGCGCGAGCAGCAGCGTGCTCGCCGGGTAGAGCGACACCAGGACGGCGACCAGGGTGAGCATCCCCCGTTGCGCCGCGAGCAGATAGAGCACGTTGGCGGCCATGTCGAGCACCCCGGCCATGATCGTCACCGTCAGGCTGCCGGGCACCGGGCGCAGGCTCCTGCGCGTGGCGAGGGCCAGCAGCGCGACCAGTGTGATCGACGCGATCCTCGCCCCTAGGAGGGGCCATGTGCCGGAGTCGGCCGGGGCCAGCTTGAGCAGCACGAAGAACCCGCCGAAACCCGCTCCCGACACCAGGGCGGCGATGATCGGTCCCGCCTTCGGGCCGCTCGCGCCGCCGCTCGGCTCGCGGCTGACCAGCAGGACGGCGAGCAGGCCGAGCGCGACGCCCACCAGTGCCAGGGCGGACGGCCGATCGCCGGTGAGCAGGCCGAAGACCACGGGGACGGCCATCGCCGTCGTCGCCGTGGTGGGGGCGATCACGGACATCATGCCGGTGGCCAGGCCGCGGTAGAACAGCACGATGCCGAGGGCTCCGGCGATCCCGGAGGCCATCCCCCAGGCCAGCGCGGCCGGGCTCGCGTGGCCCGGCAGGATCGGGAGCAGGACGGCGATCAGCAGCAGGCCGCCGAGCTGGGAGAGCACGACGACGGCCAGCACCTTCGAACGCCTGGTGGCGAGCCCGCCGAAGAAGTCGGCCGTGCCGAAGATCACCGCGCATGCCGTCGCGAGCACTGCCGCCGTCACAGGTCCCCCAAGAGATTGCATCAATAGTGCAATGGATTGTACTCAGAGATCACTATTGTGGACCCATGGCTGATCCTGAGACGATCGCTGCGGCCATCGCCGCCAACGTACGGGGCCAGCGGGCCCACCGGGGGATGACCCTCGACGAGCTCGCGGCGCGGTCGAACGTGAGCCGCGGCATGCTCATCCAGATCGAGCAGGGCCGCACCAACCCGAGCGTCAACACGCTCACCCGCATCGCCGACGCGCTGGGCGTCACCCTCGCCCGGCTGGTGGAGGTCGCCGACACGCCGGTCGTACGGGTCGTGCACGAGTCCGAGGTGGTGACGTTCCGGCACTCCGGGGGAGGATCGGCCCGCCTGCTCGTGGGGACCGACGCGCCCGCGATCCTGGAGCTGTGGGACTGGCGGCTCGGGCCGGGCGAGCACCACGACGGCGACGCGCACCCCGCCGGCACCCGGGAGATGCTCACCGTTCTGGAGGGGCGGCTCACGCTGACCGTGTACGGCAGGAGCCACGTCGTGGGGTGCGGTGACGCCGTCGTGTTCAGCGCCGACCGGCCTCATCGCTACGCCAACGAGCACGACGAGCCGCTGCGCTTCGTGATGGTGGTCACCGAGCCGCCGGAGCCACCGGATGTCCGGGAGCCGGACGATGGCGGAGAACCTGCAGATGACTGACGAGTAAGGGCTGCGTGGTGACGCTTAGTAGCCGATGATTACAGAATGAATCCGCAAGCGCCGCTCCAAGGTTGGGTACATCCCTTTTTGTGCGTGTCTGCTGTGCAGGGGGCGGTGGCCGGTGAGTGAATCGCGAGTCGCGGTGGAAAAACTTCGCGCGGAACTCGCCGCGCTCGGGGTGGCCGACGCCTACGAGATCGGTGACGAGGCTACTCTCTCCGTCTGGATAGGCCTGGTCGTGACCTTCCGTGAGGGCTTTTACCGTTGGCGCGAGGGTGCCGTGAAGTGCCGGCACCTGGGTACGGACCCCGCAGGATGCGCCATCCGGGTGGCCCGCAGGTACGCCGAACTCAAGGCGGACGTGCCGCCCTGGTGGGAGGAACTGGAAAAGGTTCTGCGGGGGGGATCGGCCGGAGGCTATCCGTAGCGTTCGTGGCCCCCCGCCTGCTCCGGGGGGTCGTATGCGGATCGGATCCGTTCTGCTGTCGTTGCTGCTGATCGGCGGATGTGGCCAGGTCAGGACCGTACCGGCCGCCGGGGAGCGTCCCGTGGCGCCGCATCCGCGCTTCGGCACGCCGGGACGTTTCGACGCCGACCTGCTGCGCTTCCGGCTGGCGGGGTCGCAGCGGGGAGCGCCCGGACCGCGCCTGCCCGCGATCCCGCCGCCCCGGCACGTCGACTGCAGACAGCACAAGTGCGTGGCGCTGACGTTCGACGACGGGCCGGCCGAATACACCGGGCACGTCCTCGACCTGCTCGCCGCCCACCACGCCCGGGCCACGTTCTTCCTGCTCGGGCAGATGGTCACGGACGAGACACGGGACTTCGTGCGGCGGATGGCCTCCGAGGGCCACGAGATCGGCAACCACTCCTGGGACCACGCCTCCCTACCGGGGCTGTCGCCCGACGGCCTGCGCCGCGAGCTCGACCGGACCCAGGAGGCCGTGCGGAAGGTGACCGGCGTGCGGATGCGCCTCATGCGCCCGCCGTACGGCGCGACGAACCAGACGGTCGACAACGAGACCAGACAGGCGGGCCTCGCGCAGATCATGTGGGCGGTCGACACCCTCGACTGGCTCAACCGCAACCCCGCCGTGATCACCCAGCGCAGCGCCGCGGCGAAACCGGGTGACATCGTGCTCATGCACGACATCCACGCCACCACCGTGCAGGCACTGCCCCGGCTGCTCGACGAACTCGACCGCAAGGGCTTCACGTACGTGACCGTCTCGGAGCTGCTCGGCGCCACCACGCCCGGCAAGAAGTACACCAACCGGTAGAAGGGCCACGGCCCGCGCGGTCCCGGTCCCGGGACTGTCGGTGGGGCGTGCGAAGGTGGGTGGCATGGGTTTCAGCGGGTTCCCTGACGAGGCGCTCATCTTCTACGAGGGCCTCGTCGCCGACAATTCGAAGGCGTACTGGACGGCCCACAAGGAGTTGTACGAAACCGGGGTCCGGGCGCCGATGCTCGCGCTGATGGACGAGCTGGAGCCGGAGTTCGGGCCCGCCCACCTGTTCCGGCCGCACCGCGACGTGCGGTTCGCCAAGGACAAGTCGCCGTACAAGACGCACCAGGGGGCCTACTGCGGAGTGGGCGTGGATGGCGTCGGCTACTACGTCCAGGTGGACGCCGACGGCCTCTACGTGGCGGCGGGCTGGTGGATGCCGGGCGACCAGGTCTCGCGCTACCGCGAGGCCTTGGACGACGACACCGCCGGGCCCTTGCTGGAGGAGATCCTCGCGGCCCTGCCCGGCGATCTCACGGTCGGCGGCGAGCGGCTCAAGACCCGCCCTCGCGGCACGCCGGAGGACCACCCCCGGCTCGACCTCCTGCGGCACAAGACGCTGCACGCCGGGCGGCGGTTCGAGCCGGAGCCGTGGCTGCACACCCCCGAAACCCTCGACCGGGTCCGCTCGACCTGGCGGGCGCTCGTCCCGCTGGTCGACTGGCTGCGGCGCCACCTGTCCTGACCGCCCCCCCGCCCGGTCAGCCGCGGCGCTTGACGACGCCGCAGCCGATCCGGGCACCGGCGTCCCCGGTCTTGCGCGTGGTCGTGTCCGGCCCCACGGCGCCGGTGTCGTCGGGGCGGTGGAAGTACCGGTCCGGGATGTGGGCGAGATTGTCCGGTCCGGCGTGCACCACGAACGCGCTTCCGTTGGCGTCGGCCAGCTGCTCCGGGGTGAACCTGTCGGTCACGAAGGACGCGGAGGCGGTGCCGTCCGCGGCCGCCAGCAGCGGCGGCATGTCCCCGGCCGTGTCCCCGTGCGCTCCCGAGCCGAGGTGGCTTCCGGCGCTGGAGAACGCGCTGCCCGTCGCGCGGTCCACGGAGCGGGGATCGCAGACGCCGGCGGCGTGGACGTGGAAGCCGTGGAATCCGGGAGCGAGTCCCCGCATGCCGACGCTGACCCGCGACTTCTTCGCGTCGTACCGCTCGACGTGCACGGTGCCCAGGACACGTCCCGCGGTGTTCCTGATGACCGCGGTGATCGGCTCGCCGGGGCGGGTCCGCGGTGCGAAGGCCCCCGTGGTGGAGGCTGCTGTGGTGGTGGTCCCCGTGGTGGTCGCTGCCGTGGTGGTGGTTCCCGTGGTGGTGGCTGCCGTGGTGGTGGCGGACAGCACCGGCACGGCCGGGGCTGCCGCGGCGGCCAGTCCCAGGGCGAGCCCGGCGGCCATGGCGAGACGGGTTGTGCGGGGCATGATCGCTCCTCCTCAGACGCTGCACTGCCTGCGACAGCAGAGCACGGCCGGGTGGGAGGGGGAGCGCGAACGACGTCATCTGTGCCCGCCGTTTACCCGCTCTTGCCGTCGGAGCCTCTCGTCGGCGTCGCCGCCGAAGCTCTGGAGCACGCCGCCGACCGGCCGTGACGACCGGCGGCGGCATCGCCGGATGCGTGACGGCGCCCGCCTTCCTGCGGGCGGCAGGCCGAAGCCCCCGCCGACCGAATCGGCGAGGGCTTCGGGTGAAGGAGCCTTCAGGTGAAGACGTTCAGCTGCCGCGCTTGGCGCGGGCGGCGGCGCGTCCCCGGCTGGACGAGTCGAGGACCGTCTTGCGGATGCGCACGGTCTCCGAGGTGATCTCCACGCACTCGTCGTCGCGGATGAACTCCAGGGCCTGCTCCAGGGACAGGACGCGCGGCGGGATCACCTTCTCGGTCTCCTCGCTGGTGGAGGAGCGCATGTTGGTGAGCTTCTTCTCCTTGGTGATGTTCACGTCCATGTCGTCGGAGCGGGAGTTCTCCCCGATGATCATGCCCTCGTACACCTCGGTGCCGGGAGAGACGAACAGCGTGCCGCGCTCCTGCAGGTTGAGCATGGCGAACGCGGTGACCTGGCCCGCGCGGTCGGCGACCAGCGAGCCGTTGTTGCGGGTGCGCAGCTCGCCGAACCACGGCTCGTACGTCTCGAACACGTGGTGCACGAGGCCGGTGCCGCGGGTCTCGGTGAGGAACTCGGTGCGGAAGCCGATCAGGCCGCGCGCCGGCACCAGGAACTCCATGCGGATCCAGCCGGTGCCGTGATTGGTCATGTGCTCCATGCGGCCCTTGCGTACGGCCAGGAGCTGGGTGACGGCGCCCAGGTACTCCTCCGGGCAGTCGACCGTGAGGCGCTCGACCGGCTCGTGCACCTTGCCGTCGACGACCTTGGTCACGACCTGCGGCTTGCCGACCGTCAGCTCGTAGCCCTCGCGGCGCATCTGCTCCACGAGGATGGCCAGGGCCAGCTCACCTCGGCCCTGCACCTCCCAGGCGTCCGGGCTCTCGGTGGGCAGTACGCGCAGCGAGACGTTGCCGACCAGCTCCTTGTCGAGGCGGTCCTTCACGAGGCGGGCGGTGACCTTGGCGCCCTTGACCTTGCCGACCAGCGGGCTGGTGTTGGTGCCGATCGTCATGGAGATCGCCGGCTCGTCGACCGTGATCAGCGGCAGCGGGCGCGGGTCCTCGGGGTCGGCCAGCGTCTCACCGATCATGATGTCCGGGATGCCGGCGATCGCGATGATGTCACCGGGCCCGGCCTCCTCGGCGGGCTTGCGCTCCAGCGCCTCGGTCATCAGCAGCTCGGAGATCTTGACGCGCTGGACGCTGCCGTCGGTGCGGCACCACGCGACCTGCTGGCCCTTGCGGATCGTGCCCTGGTGGACACGGCACAGCGCGATACGGCCGAGGTAGCTGGACGCGTCGAGGTTGGTGACGTGAGCCTGGAGCGGCGCGGACGGGTCGTAGACCGGCGCCGGGATCGTGCTCTTGATCGTGTCGAACAGCGGCTCGAGGTCGGGGGAGTCCGGCATGCCGCCGTCGGCGGGGCGCTCCAGCGAGGCCCGCCCGGCCTTGGCCGAGGCGTACACGATCGGGAAGTCGATCTGCTCCTCGGTCGCGTCGAGGTCGATGAACAGCTCGTACACCTCGTCGACGACCTCGGCGATGCGGGCGTCCGGCCGGTCCACCTTGTTGATGCACAGGATCACCGGCATCTTCGCGGACAGCGCCTTGCGCAGCACGAAGCGGGTCTGCGGCAGCGGGCCCTCGGAAGCGTCCACCAGCAGCACGACGCCGTCCACCATCGACAGGCCGCGCTCGACCTCGCCGCCGAAGTCGGCGTGGCCGGGGGTGTCGATGATGTTGAGGGTCATGCCGCCGTGCCTGACCGCCGTGTTCTTCGCGAGAATGGTGATCCCCTTCTCGCGCTCGAGGTCGTTGGAGTCCATGACCCGCTCGTCCACGTCCTGGTTGGCCCGGAACGCGCCGGACTGCCATAGCATGGCGTCGACCAGCGTGGTCTTGCCGTGGTCGACGTGCGCGATGATCGCGATGTTCCGCAGGTCGTCGCGGGTGTTCATAGGCATAGTGAAGTCTCGCTCTGGATCGTCGGGGTGTCGTCCGCGTCCCGGGACTGAAGCGAGACGCACATCCGCCGCATGACACGGCCACGCCATTTTAGTTGATCCCGATCGCCACCACGTGCCGACGGCGTACGGAACCCTCGATGCAAACGCCCGCGCGGCGATCGGCATTCCTCGCCGGTGAAAGGCTCCGTCTAAAGGCTCTCCGTCAGGGCAGGTGAACCGGCTGTGACGGATGAAGGCCTCGTGCTGCTGATCGCCTGGGCGGAGTTCCTCGTGCCGATCCTCGTCCTCGCCTATTTCCTGCTGCGGCGGCGCACATGATCCCGCCGGCTCGGCGGGTGCCGCTCGCCCTGCTGACGGCACTTCTGTTGTCCGGGTGCGTCAGCCCCGCGTGGGACGACCACGACTACGCGCTCAAGGCCGGGAAGACGGCCGAGTCGGCCGCCTCGGCCGTGCGGTTCGCCCGTTCCGTCGTGGCGTACCGCGACCGCATGACCGGGCCGTACGCCGAGGTGGTGCTGACCGAGGCGGTGCGCGACCTGAGCAGCGTGAACGACCAGTTCGGCGGTGTGCAGCCGCCCTCGGACGCCTCCGACCGGGTCAGGGACGAGGTGCTGCGCCTCACCGAGAAGGCCGAGAGCGAGGTCGAGGACCTGCTCATCCAGACGCGCAGGGACGGCGTGAAGGACCCGGCGGCGGCCGTACGGGACCTGGGCAGGCTCGCGAGCGAGCTGAACGACTTCGCGGAGAGGCACAAGTGAAGAAGTTCCTCGCGGTCACGCTCGGCATCCTGACGGCCTTCGGCGGTTTCGTGGACATCGGCGACCTGGTCGCCAACGCCGTCGTGGGGGCGAGGTTCGGCATGTCCCTCGCGTGGGTGGTGATCCTCGGCATCATCGGCATCTGCGTCTTCGCCGAGATGTCCGGCAGGATCGCGGCGGTGTCGCAGCGGCCGGTCTTCGACCTCGTCCGCGAGCGCATGGGCCCCCGCGCCGGGCTGGTCAACCTCGGGGCGTCGTTCTTCATCAACGTGCTCACGCTGGCGGCGGAGATCGGCGGCGCCGCGCTCGCGCTGGAGCTGGCGACCGGGGTCGGCTACCTGCTGTGGGTGCCGCCCGTGGCCCTGGTCGCGTGGCTGGTCATGTGGCGGGTGAAGTTCGAGACCATGGAGCGCGTCTTCGGGCTGGCGGGGCTCGGGCTGGTCGTGTTCATCGTGGCGCTGTGGCAGCTCGGGCCCGACTGGGGCGAGCTGTCCACGCAGCTCGTCCGGCCGCCGTCCGACGAGGGCGTGCCGACCTACCTCTACTACGCGATCGCGCTGCTCGGCGGGGCGATGACGCCGTACGAGGTGTTCTTCTTCTCCTCCGGCGGCGTCGAGGAGCGGTGGACCCGCAGGGACCTGGTCACGGCGCGGGCCAACGTGTTCGTCGGCTTCCCCCTCGGCGGCGTGCTGTCGCTGACGATCGCGGCGTGCGCGGCGACCGTGTTCATGCCGGTCGCGGCCGAGCCCGACTCGCTCGGGCAGATGGTGCTCCCGGTCGCCCAGGGGCTGGGCAAAGTCGGCCTCGGCGTGGTGATCCTCGGGGTGTTCGCGGCCACGTTCGGCGCGACGCTGGAGACCGCCCTGTCGTCGGGCTACTCCCTGAGCCAGTATTTCGGCTGGCAGTGGGGCAAATACGTGGTGCCGGGCCGCGCCGCCCGGTTCCACGTGACCGTGCTGGCCGCGGTGATCGTCGCGACCGCGCTGATCCTCACCACCATCGACCCGATCAAGGTGACCGAGTATTCGCTGGTCTTCTCGGCGGCGGCCCTGCCGCTCACCTATCTGCCGGTCCTCATGATCGCCAACGATCCCGACTACATGGGGGAGAAGGTCAACGGCAGATTCAGCAACGTGCTGGGAAGTTTCTACATGGTGCTGCTGCTCGTCGTGGCGGTCGCGGCCATCCCCCTGATGATCGCGACGAAGGCGGGGCAGTGACGACCCTGCCGGAGGAGGTGAGGACTCGTTGACCGAAACCGCACGGGTGCTGCACGCCCGCCTGCACCTGCTCGACCGGCAGGTCGTCAGGGAGAGCGACGACCGCCTGCTGTGCAAGGTGGACGACCTCGAGATGCGGCCCGGGGACCGGCCGTACGTCACCGCGATCCTGTCGGGCCCGCTCGCGCTCGGCCCGCGGATCGGCGGCCTGCCGGGATGGCTGATGACGGAGACCGACCGGCTCTTCCGGCGGGAGGAGCGGCCGGGGCCGTATCGCATCGAGATGAGCCTGGTGACCGAGATCGGCAGTGCCGTACGGGTGGCCGGCCACCGGCAGGACCTGGCGCTGGAGCGCTGGCTGACAAGGAACGTGATCGGCCGGATCCCCGGCGCCGCGGGGACCAAGGAGCAGGATGCTCCCGAAGGCGGCGCGCAGGATGCTCCCGAGGGCGGTGCGAGGGAGGCGCCGGAGAGGGCGCTCAGCGTGCGGGAGCGGTGGGAGGACAGGCCGGACGCCCTGCGGCTCGGCGGGCTGCTCGGCCGTACGGTCCGCGGCCCGGAGGGGGACGTCGCCGGTAACACGGTGGACGTCCGCCTCGTCCAGGACGGGCCGCTGCTGGCCGAGGTCCAGCAGGCGTTCCGGGCGGCCGGGCTGCTGATCGCCCGGCGCCGGGCCGGGCGGCTCTTCGGGTACGAGCGCGGCCCGGGGCTGTGGCGGCCGTCGCTGCTGGGCGCCCTCGTGCGCCGCATGCACGGCGAGATCCGCTACGCCGAATGGGACCAGATCGAGTCGCTCGACGACGATGAGATCAGGCTGGGGGTCCCCTGGGAACGGCTGCGGTCGACGGCCGATCTCTGATCGATCCCCGTCGCGTGGGGGGCGAAATGGCGGGAAATAAGGTCGGGGGCATGACTCTCGCTGCTGCTTTCGGGGCGATGCTGCGCACGGCGGACGGTGTCCGTATCGACGCCGCGCACACGCCCAACGGCTCACTCGATCTCGGCATCGTGGTCGCGCACGGCTTCACCGGAACGTGGAGGGGGCCGGACACCCGGCGCATCGTGCACGTCCTGTCGCGGTTCGGCGGCGTGGTGTCCTTCGACTTCCGGGGCCACGGACACTCCGGGGGCCGGTCCACCGTGGGCGACCTGGAGGTCCTCGACGTGGACGCGGCGGTCAAGCACGCGCGCTCGATCGGCTACCGGCGCATCGCCACCGTCGGCTTCTCGATGGGCGCCGCCGTGGTCGTACGGCATGCCGCGCTGCACGGGGGGGTGGACGGGGTGGTGTCGGTGAGCGGGCCGGCCCGCTGGTACTACCGCGGCACCAAACCCATGCGGCAGGTCCACTGGGCGATCGAACGCTGGCACGGGCGGCTGGCGGCCCGGCTGGTCAAGCGGACCAGGATCGCGGGCGGCGGATGGGACCCCGTCCCGCTACCGCCGTACGAGGCGGCGGCGCTGATCGCGCCCACGCCGCTGCTGATCGTGCATGGTGACCACGACCCGTTCTTCCCCGTGGAGCACGCCCACCAGTTGTACGAGTGCGCGGCCGAGCCGAAGGAGCTGTGGGTCGAGCCGGGCTACGGCCACGCGGAGGCGGCGGCCACCCCTGACCTGGTCCGGAAAATTGGTCAGTGGATTTCGCGAACCAAATCCGCATAAGGGTCGTCTATGAGGGTTGTGCGGATCCAGTGCCTCCCGAGCGGGAGGTCCGAGCGAGCCGGAGGGCGCCGCCGTCTGGACTGAGGAGCGTGCGGGAGCGAAGCGACCAAGCGCGACGAGGGACGTGCTCATCGCGTGCCTCCGGCTCGACCAGGCGGGAGTGAGCGCCTCGATGGCGAAGCGGGAGACACCGCACGGCCGATTGGGGGATCGGCGCACACCCTCAGCGGGTGTGGCCCAGCGTCGCGGGGGCGCGCTGGGCGGTTTCACCGGCCCGGTACGGCACACGCCGTACCGGGCCGGAGGGACGCGTTCCCCGGTGCCGGCCTCCGCGTGCAGCCCTGGCGTTTCAGCCCAGGCGTTTCAGTCCGTGCGTTTCAGCCCAGGCGGGCGATCGACTTGGTCTCCAGGTAGGCCGACAGGCCCTCGGGGCCGAGCTCCCGGCCCAGGCCGCTGGCCTTGAAACCGCCGAACGGCGTGTTCGGGTCGAGCGTGTGCATCATGTTGACGCCGTACGTGCCGGTGCGCACCCGGCGGGCGACGTCCACCCCGTGGTCGGTGTCGGCGGTCCAGACCGAGCCCGACAGGCCGTAGTCGCTGTCGTTGGCGATCCGCACCGCGTCCTCCTCGTCCTCGTACGGGATCACCGCCAGCACCGGGCCGAAGATCTCCTCACGGGCGATGCGCATGTCGTTGGTGGCCCCGGCGAAGACGGTGGGCGCGACGTACCAGCCCCGGTCGTAGGGCCGGTCGAGGCCGCCGACGACCGGCTTGGCGCCCTCCTCGATGCCCGACCTGATGTAGCCCTCGACCCGTTCCTGCTGCCGCCTGGCGACCAGCGGCCCGATCCCGGTGGCCGGGTCGGCGGGGTCGCCCACCTGCTGGCTTGTCACCATCTCGGCGACGGCCTGGACGACCTCGTCGTACCGGTTGCGGGAGGCGAGGATGCGGGTCTGCGCCACGCACGCCTGGCCGTTGTTCATCAGTGAGGCCATCGACAGGAAGCCCATGGCCGAGGGCAGGTCGCAGTCGTCGAGGATGATCGCCGCGGACTTGCCGCCGAGTTCGAGCGTGCAGCGCTTGAGCTGTTCGCCGCAGATCGCTGCGATCCTGCGCCCGGCGGCGGTCGAGCCGGTGAAGGCCACCTTGTCGACGCCGGGATGGGAGACCAGGTGCTCGCCCGCCTCGCGGCCTGCCGCGACGATGTTGACGACCCCGGCCGGGATGCCGGCCTCCTTGATCATCTCGGCGAGCAGGTAGGAGTCGAGCGGCGTCTCGGGGGCCGGCTTGATCACCAGGGTGCACCCCGCGACGAGCGCCGGGGCCAGCTTGGTCATGAGGACGAACTGGGGGACGTTCCAGGGGACGACGGCCGCCACGACGCCGACCGGCTCGCGACGGACGATCATCGGGCCGAACAGGCCGGGCCGCTCCTCCTCGACGGGGAACGTGGCGCCGAGACCGGCGAAATACTTGAGCATCCCCAGTGGCTGCGGGGCCTGGGCGAGCTGGGAGAACGTGATCGGAGACCCCATCTCCGCGGTGATGATCTCAGCCATCTCGGCCTGGCGGGTCTCGTAGATCTCCGCCAGCCGCCCCACGATCGCCGCGCGCTCGGCCATCGTCATCCGCGGCCAGGGCCCGTTGTCGAACGCGTCCCTGGCGGCCGCGACGGCCCGGTCCATGTCGGCGGCGGTGCCGTCCGGCACCCGGCCGACGACCTCCTCGCTGTGGGGGGAGATCACCTCGATCGTGCCCGTGCCCGCGGGGGTCACCCAGTCGCCCCCGATGAACAGCGTGTCGTGCTGCAGCATGCCTGCCTCCTGATCGGGCGCGCCATCGCGCACACAGAAAGACCGAATCATGTTCTGCTCTGCCTTGGCAAGAGTGGACCCGCGAAACGGGATCGGGCCAGGTAGGCGCGTCGACGGCGAACGGGGCACACGGTCGGAAATCCGGACGCTGTCCGCTTTGAACCCAAGAGCTTCTCCTGTTCCGGTAGCAGACCGTAAAGATCGTCTTCTATAGTTTCGGACCGAATCCGAGTGGAGGTCGCGTGCGGTCGGGACGCTGGGCCAGGCTGGCGGTGGTCACCACCGCGCTGCTTGTCGCATCGTCCGTCTCGGGTGCCCGCACCGCCGAGGCCGAACCGGACCAGCAGGCCAAGCTCCGCAAGCTCACCCAGGAGGCCGCGGCGCTCCAGAAGGAGTACCGCGGCGAGATCCTCAGCCTGGAGGACGCGAAGAGAGCCGCGCAGAAGGCCTCCAGCAGGAGCAGGAAGCTGCAGGCCGACCTGCGCCTGGCCCAGCGGCAGGTGGTGGCGTTCGCGCAGTCCTCGTACATGACCGGGGGCGTGGACGCCGCGCAGCTGTTCTCCCTGTCGGCCGACCCGAGTTCCCTGGCGATGCAGTCCTATCTGGGCACCGCCAGGATCGAGCGGCTCAACAGCGTCAAGGACCTCGTCGCCAAGCAGAAGAAGGCGGCCCTCGCGGCCGCCGGCGAGATCGACAAACTGCAGGCGCACATCAAGCAGCTCAAGTCGCGGCGCGGCGAGGTCGAGCGGCTGATGGCGAAGTACGGCTTCCAGACCCCCGACGCCGGCAGCGGACTGACCCAGCGCATGGTCTCGACGCGTAATGCGATCATGCAGCAGTTCCCGATGCCGTTCGGCGTCGGCTGCCTGCGCCCCGGCGACCCCGGGGAGCACGGCAAGGGCCGGGCCTGCGACTTCATGATGAGCAGCGGCGGCCGCATGCCGGACGCGGTGGCCAAGGAGCGCGGCGACGCCCTGGCCCAGTGGTGCATCCAGCACGCGAGCGAGTACGGGATCATGTACATCATCTGGCAGCAGCGCTTCTACGACATGCGCACGGGCGCCGGATGGCGGATGATGTCCGACCGTGGCGGCATCACCGCCAACCACTACGACCACGTTCACGTGTCGGTGCTCTGACCCTCCAGGAACTTCCGCAGCCAGTGGTAGGACGCCTTCGGCGTGCGCTCCTGGGTCTCGAAGTCGACGTGGACCAGGCCGAACCGCTGGTGGTAGCCCTCGGCCCACTCGAAGTTGTCCAGCAGCGACCAGACGAAGTAGCCCCGCAGGTCCACGTCCGCCCGCCGCATCGCCCGGATGTGGCCGTCGAGGTAGGCGATCCGCTCCTGGTCGTCCAGGCCCTCGTACGAGCAGCCGTTCTCGGTGATGTAGACGGGCGGAAGCGCGTCGCCGTACCGGGCCTTGAGGCCGTCGAGCAGCTCGCGCAGGCCGTCGGGGACGACGGGCCAGCCGAACGCGGTGGTGGGAACGCCGGGGATCTCCTCGAACCGGAACGGCAGGCCGTCCCCGCCGGGGCCGCCGATCCGGGTGGGGTTGTAGTAGTTGATCCCCAGCCCGTCGAGGGGCTCGGCGATCGTCTCCAGATCGCCGGGTCTCACGGGGATCTCGACGCCGAACGCCGTCAGGTCGGGGTAGGCGCCGGTGAGGACCGGGTCGTTGAACAGCCGGTTGTGCAGGATGTCGTACGTCTCGGCGGCGGCCAGGTCCTCGGGGGAGTCGGAGGCGGGCCGGACCGGGGTGCAGTTGTTGGTGATCAGCACCTGCTCCGCGCCGGCCGCCCGCAGCGCCTGGGTGGCCAGGCCGTGTCCGAGCAGCTGGTGGTGGGCCACCGGCAGCGCGTCGAACATGAGCGCCCGGCCCGGAGCGTGGATGCCCAGGCCGTACCCCTCCACCATGTGCACGAACGGTTCGTTGAGCGTGATCCACATGCGTACGCGGTCGGCCAGCCGTTCCGCCACGACGGCGGCGTAGTCGGCGAAACGGCGGGAGGTGTCGCGGCCGAGCCAGCCGCCCTCGTCCTCCAGCGCCTGCGGCAGGTCCCAGTGGAAGAGCGTCGGCACCGGAGTGATGCCGTTCTCGCACAGCGCGTCCACGAGGCGGTCGTAGAAGTCGAGCCCGGCCTGGTTGACCTGGCCGGCGCCGGTGGGCAGCACCCGGGGCCAGGCGATGGAGAAGCGGTAGGCGTTGACACCGAGACCGGCCATGAGCGCCACGTCCTCGGCGTAACGGTGGTAGTGGTCGCAGGCCACGTCGCCCGTGTGCCCGTCGCGGACCCTGCCGGGGGTGTGCGAGAAGGTGTCCCAGATGGAGGGCCCTCTGCCGTCCTCCGTGACCGCCCCTTCGATCTGGTAGGACGCGGTGGCCGTACCCCAGAGGAACATGATGCCGCCTCTCTCGACTAATATGAGCTGAACTCATGTTAGTCCGAGTGGTTGCGAAGCGGGAGAGAATGGCGGAATGACCACAGGGGGAGTGCTGCGCCGCCGGCCCGCCCAGCGCCGCAGTCAGGAGCGGGTCGAGCGCATGCTGGACGAGTGTGCCCGGCTGCTCGACGAGGTGGGGTACGCGGCCCTGACGACCAAGGAGGTCGCCCGCCGGGCCGAGGTGCCGATCGGGACCTTCTACCAGTTCTTCACCGACAAGCAGAGCCTGGTCCGCGCGCTCGCGCTGCGGAACCTGGAGGCGTACCTGGACCGGATCGCGTCCCGGCTGACCGTCGCGCCGCTGTCCGACTGGACCGACGCCGTGGACCTGGTCGTCGACGAGTTCGTACGGATGAAAAGGACCACCCCCGGCTTCGGCGTGGTGGATTTCGGCGAGGTGCTCGCCGCTCCCGGCGGCCCGGCCCTGCCCGGCACCCAGCGGATGCTCGACGAGGCCCTGGAGAACAACGTCGTCGTGGCCGACCGGCTGCGCTCCCTCGTGGTGGAGTCGCTCGGTGTGGCGCCGGGCGACGACCTGTCGCGCGCCTTCGTGGTCGCCGTGGAAGCCGCCGACGCCGTGCTCAAGCTGGCCTTCCGCGCCCACCCCGAGGGTGATCCCGACCTCATCGCCGAATGCAAACGCCTCGTCCGCCGCTACCTCTCCGACCACCTGGCCTGAGGCGCGTCGGCCTTCGGCCAGGTCTGGGCACGAAGTCACAAACGATATCTGTTTGAGATGTCAGATGGTATCGCTCAGTACGATGCGAGGAGGTGCCCGGATGAGCCGAACGGTTATCGATCTCGACGATGACATGGTCGCCGAGGCCATGCGGATTTACGGCACCAGAACCAAGGCCAAGGCGGTTCGGATGGCCATGGAGGAGGCCGTCAAGCGACGTCTGCGACTGGAACTGGCAGAATCGATCAAAAGCGGGGAGCTCGACCTCGGCGAGATCGTGGAGAAGACCGGTCCCCGCAACGCGGACGGCACCCTGCGGCGTCCCTCACAGGGCGCTGCGTGACCGACTATCTGGTCGACAAGTCCGCGCTGGCTCGCTGGGGCAACCCAGCGGTCGCGCAGGTGCTTGACGAACTGAGTGATCGTGGTCTGCTCGCCACCTGCGCTGCGATCGAGTGGGAGATGGTCTACAGCGCAAGGAACAAGCCCGATATGGCCCGTATTCGCTTTCTCCTGCGCGGGTTCAATTACCTCTACTGCGGTGACGAGCTCTTCGATCGCGTCCTCGACGTTCAGAGTGAGGCTCTGGATCGTGGTTTCCATCGAGTGCTTTCCCTTGCGGATCTGATCATCGCCGCCACCGCCGAACGGCACCGGGCCGTCGTGCTTCACTACGACGGTGATTTCGACATGATCGCCTCGATCACAGGTCAGCCCACCCGATGGGTTGCAGAGCCAGGAACCGCCGACCGCTGACACACGCGACGCCTGCCCTATCGGGACGGCCGTGGCCTGACGATCCACACGCCCGTGCCGTACATGGCCAGACCGAGCAGGACGAAGGCGGCGGCGACCGGGTAGCGCAGCCCGGGCGGCATGTAGGTGGCCAGGAACCAGCTGTGGCGCAGCATGCCGTCGGACACGAAGACGGCGGCGACGATGCCCTGCGGAACCAGCGGGATGGCGCCGAACCCGAAGCACCACCCGGCGATCGCCTTCTGCGCCTTCGGCAACTGTTCCAGGCGGGACGTCATCGCCTTCTCCGGTCTGCGGCCGGTCCGCATCGTGTCCAGCAGCTCGGGCCCGTGCGAGCGTAGCCGCCGCGCAGCCAGCAGGCCGAAGCCCCAGTAACACAGCGCGCCGGTCGCGACCCCGACGGCCACGCCCGCCCAGCCGTACCGGAGCGCCACCAGCCCCGCGGGCACGCCCGTCAGCAGCACCAGCGCGAGCATCAGATAGGCCAGCCCGGTCATGCCGCCGTCGTCCTCGCTGGTACGCAGGGGGTTGCCCGCGCGGCGATGCGGGTCGGTGCCGGGCACCAGCCCGTACACCGACACCAGCGGCACCAGTCCGGCCGCGCCGCCCAGCAGGGCGGGCAGCAGCGCCAGGACCAGCGGCCACGGTCCGCCGGCGATCGCGGTGAACACCACCGTCACCGCGATGCCCACCGGCGCGTGCGCCGACAGCCAGGCCAGCTGCCTGCCGCGCACGTCACTCGCGCCGGGGGTCATCAGAGTCAGCCACAACGCCGTGCCATCGGTTCCGTACAGGTTGGCGGTCATGGCGGCGGCCATCACGATGAAGATCGGACCCGCGTACGGCAGCATGCCGTCCCAGCCGAGGACCAACGGACTTGCCGCGAAGCAGACGCCGTACGACAGGGCGAAGATCAGCTGGTGGTTGCGTACCAGGTCGCGTGACCAGGTGCGCAGCTCCTTGGCGATGATCGCGCCGTTGACGGTGGCCGCGCGCATGGGACGTCTGCCGCGCGCGGACGGTCGCGCGGCCCCCGTACGTCTGGTGAGCAGGGCCGCCCACGCGCCCAGGAGCAGCGCCGCCAGCACGGCCAGCGCCGCCAGGGCCCACCACTCGCCCCGGACGGCCAGCAGGCCCCATCCGGAGGGCAGGTACCAGACCGCGGCGGGCACGCCCGTCTCGCCGAAGGCCACGAAGAGGACCCAGCTCTGCCCGAGCGCCGCCAGGATCGCGCCGTTGATCAGGCCGGAGGCGATCGCGCCCTGGCGTGTGCGCAGCGCCAGCCCGACCACCGCGACGGAGACCTTCGACAGCAGCACGAGAACGGCCAGTTGCAGGGCCATCGCCGGCAGGGCCGCCAGGGCGTTCAAGACGCCGAGCCGTGCACCCGCGACCAGCAGCCCGAGCAGGGCGGCCAGGCTCACCAGCGGGGCGAGGCCGACGAAGGCGGCGACCAGCAGTCCGGCCGCCATCCGGCGCGGCGGCAGGCCGAGGAGCGAGAAGTACTCCGGCCGCAGGGTCTCGTCGCCGCCGCCCATGAAGATCGGGCCGAGCATCCAGCCCAGCAGCCAGACCGCGTACGCGGCCGCCTGCAGGTCCGGGCTGGTGAAGGCCAGGTAGACCGTTCCGGCCGCGAGCAGCGCGCCGAGCGCGGCCCCCATGCCCGCGGTCTGCGCCCGTGTGCCGTGGAAGGAGTGGCGCAGCACCGCGACCTTCATCCGGGCCATGGTGAGCGTGGTCAGCGCGACAGCCACGACAACTCCTTGATCCCGTTGTCCCGGTCGCCGACGAGCTCGACGAAGGTGTCCTCCAGGGAGTTCGCGCCGCGTACCTCGTCCAGCGTGCCGGCGGCGGCCACCGTACCCTTGTCGATCACCGCCACGTGGTCGCACAACTGCTCGACCAGCGCCATGACATGGCTGGACAGGACGATCGAGCCGCCGCCCGCGACGAAACCGCGCAGGATCGTCTTGATCGTCGCGGCCGACACCGGGTCGACCGCCTCGAACGGCTCGTCCAGCACCAGCAGGCGCGGCGCGTGCAGCAGCGCGGTGGCCAGCCCGATCTTCTTGCGCATGCCGGTCGAGTACTCGACGACCAGCGTCTTCTCCGCGCCGTCCAGCTCCAGCACGGCCAGCAGTTCCTCGGCCCGCTGGGACACCACGTCCTTGGCCAGCCCACGGAGCAAACCAAGATAGGTCAGCACCTCACGCCCGGTCAGCCGCTCGGGCATGGCCAGCCCGTCGGGCAGCACCCCGACCATGGCCTTGGCTCGCTCGGGTGCGGACCAGACGTCCTCGCCGAAGATCCTGGCACCGCCGCCGTCGGGTCGCAGCAGACCGACGGCCATGGACAGTGTGGTGGTCTTGCCGGCCCCGTTCTGGCCGACGAGCCCGAAGAACGAGCCGGGAGGGACGCTGAGGTCGATGGCGTCGACGGCGAGCTTGTCGCCGAAACGCTTGGTCAGCCCGCTGATCTCCAGCGCTGGCGTCATGGTGTGCTCCGGGTGGCGAGGGAGAAGATCGTGGCCAGTTCGGCGGCCAGGGTGCGGAGATCGAGCTCGGGATCCTTCAGTAGGTAGCCGGGCACGGCGTCGACGGCGCCGCGGATCGCGATGGCCATGGGCCGCAGCGGGAAGTCCCGGAACTCACCGGTGTGCTGCCCCCAGGCCAGCACCTTCTCGATGTCGGTGAGCGCGGTGTCCTGTTGCTTGGAATAGGGGCCGTCGCGGTCATGGGTGATGATCTCCACGAGCGCCAGCAGGGGTTCGCGGTGAATGCGCATGAACTCGAGGTTCGTCTCGAAGTACACGCGTAGCGCGTCGGAGGCGGTCGTCTGCGCCAGGATGCGCGGCACCATCAGATCGGTGGCGAGCTTCACCACGTGGGCGACGACCGCATCGATCAGCTCGTCCTTGCCCCCGAAGTGGTACGAGATGAGCCCAGGGGTGATCTTCGCGAGTTTGGCGATCCTCGCCATCGACGCCTGCCGGTAGCCGAGCGTCGCGAGGGCCTCGATGGCGCAGTCGATGATCTGCGTCCGCCGGGCTTCCTCCGTGAACGTCCGCTCTCCTGAAGGCATGTTCAGGATCCTAAACGGCCGTTCAAACGAGCACAAGATCTATTCGCGGTTCCGTGACGGCGTGCTTCGGGAGAGCGGCCCCGAGGCGCGTGACGCGTCCCGGGGCCGTGCCCGATCAGGCGGGGGCGTCGAGGCGGGCGATGTGCTCCTCGTCGAGCTTGACGTCGACGATGATCTCTTCGAGCTGGGCCATCGAGCTGACGCCGACGATCGGGACGATGTCCTGCGCCCGCAGCCAGGCGAGCACGACCTGGTTGCGCGTCGCGCCGAGCTCGCCGGCCACCTCGTCCAGCACCGCCAGCCGCCTCGTGGTGCCCGGGTGGTCGTAGTACTCGGGCATCGGCTTGGCGGTGTACGCGCCCGCGAGCAACGAGGAGTAGACCCACAGCGTCAGGTCGCCCTCGGAGCGCACGTAGTCCAGCATCTCGTCGGAGACCTGGGTGTGGCCGCCTTCGGGCAGGTGCACCCAGGGCCGGGGGCGGAGGTAGGAGTGGCGGAGCTGCACGTGACGGTATCGAGTGCCGCCCCGCGCCGCCGCCAGTGAGCGGGCCCGCTCCAGCCGCCACACCGCGTGGTTGCTCGCGCCGACCTCCTTGGCCTTGCCGGCGAGGACCAGTTCGTCGAAGGCGGCGACCGTCTCCTCCAGCGGCGTCGACCTGTCGTCGATGTGCGCCCAGTAGACGTCGACGTGATCGGTGCCGAGCCGGCGCAGGCTGCCCTCGATCGCGGCCCGGATCACGCCGGCGGACAGGCCCTCGGCGGCGTCCAGCGTACGGGCGCCGGGCACGGCCGGGCGGGCGCCGCACTTGGTGCTGATCACCATCCTGTCCCGGTTGCGCCGGGAGGCGAGCCACCGGCCGATGGTGGCCTCGCTCTCGTCGCCGGTCGCGCCGTCGAACCAGAACGGATAGTTGTTGGCCGTGTCGAGCATCGTTCCGCCGCCTTCGACGAAGCGGTCGAGGATGGCGAACGAGGTCGCCTCGTCCACAGTGGTCCCGAAGGGGATCGTTCCCAGAGCGATTCTCATGCCGATCACCTTGCCGCCTGGAGCGCACTCCAGCGCAAGCGGCTCTCAGCGGCGGCGGTCGAGTGCTCTGCGGCCACGCGCCACGATGGTCTCGACGTCCCTCAGGTCGTCCATGTCGTGGGCCCTCGCCAGCGCTTCCTTGGCCTCGTCGTAGGCGTCCAGGACCGCGTTCCAGTCGACGTCGCCGGTTCTGTCCGTCAGGCTGTCGATCGCCTCGCCCAGCCGGGTCACGTTCTCCTCCTGGACGCTCTTGGCGTCCTCGAACCGGACGGCTCTCTCGGCGGCCCGCTCCCTGGCGGCCCTCTTCCGCCGCACCCTGGCCGTGACGAGCCCGGCGGCGATCCAGAAGACGACCAGGCCGGCGATGCCGAAGAAGACCAGCCAGCCGGTGGACATGCGGCTGGAGGACCCGGACAGGTCGAGGTCCTTGGCGAAGTCCTGGTTCAGCCCGGTGACCTCGGCGTCCTCGAACGTGGCGCCCCGCAGTTCGGCCGAGGACACGTCGGCGTCGGTCAGGGTGGCCCTGCGGAAGACCGCGTCCCGGTACTTGCCGTAGTGGAGGTACGCCCGGTCCAGCCTGGCGCCGGTGAAGTCGGCCTGGTCGGCCGTGACGCTGTTCATCTCCGCGTCGCGGAGGTCGGCGCCGGCGAGTCCGGCCCGGGTCAGGTCGGCGCTGCCGAGCGCCGCGCCCGACAGGTCCGCCCGGGACAGGTTCGCCCCCACGAGGTCGGCGCTGCCGAGCTTGGCCCGCCGCAGCCGCGCGCCGCGCAGGTCCGCGCCCTTCGCCTCGCGGAGCCTCGTCCCGACGGCGGAGACGTCGCGGAGGACGGCCCGGTTCAGCTTGACGCCCGACAGGTCGAGGCCGTCCAGCCTGGCGCCGGTCAGGTCGGCGCAGCTCAGATCGTCGGGAAAGTCCGCGACCGCGGTCAGGTCCCGTTCCCGGTAGTCCTGGCCGCTGCCGGGCTCGCACGACGGGTCCTGGGCGGGCAGGGCTCTGGGCACGCCGGTGCTCCCGGCCAGCCGGGCGTCCCTGACGTCACGCAGGTCGGCTCCGCTGAGGTCGGCTCCGCCGAAGTCCGCGCCGGTCATGACCGACTCGTACAGTTGCGCGCCGCTGAGATCCGCCTGCCGCAGGACCGTCCCGATCAACGTGGCGCCGTAGAGCTTGGCCCTCGCCGCCTTGACCCGGCTGAGGTCGGCCCGGCGCATGTCCGCGCCGTAGGCGAAGGCGTCGGTCAGGTCGACGCCGATCAGCTTCGCGTCGTCGAACTGCGCGCCGTACGTCTTGGCCCGCGTCATCGTGGCCCCGCTCAGGTCGGCCCCCTCGAAATGCGCGTAGTACGGCGAGGAGTCGTCCATCGTCGCCTCGCGCAGGTCGCTGCCGCGCAGATCCGCGTAGTACAGCTCGGCCTCGGAGAGGTCGGCCTCGCGCAGCCTGGCCCCGGCCATCCGGGCGTACCCGAGACGGGCGCCCTTGAGAGAGGCCCCGGTCAGGTCGGCACCGGTGAGCACGCTCCGCACGGTCAGGCCGTCCAGTCTGGCGCCCCGGAGGTCCGCGCAGGACAGATCGGCGGGCAGCGTGGCCCGGGTGAGGTCCCTGCCGGCGAGATGCGGGCCGCTGCCGGGGCGGCAGGGCGGGCGGTCGCCGGACGTCGCCGCGGCGGCCGGGGTCATCGGGATCGACAGCGCGATCGCAGCGAAAAGGGTCACCGTGCCGGCGATCAGGCGGAGGGGCATTTCTGTCTCACTGTCTTTCTCGGAGCACCACCCGGACGTTGACACCGGGTCGTAGGTGACAGGACCCGTTATAAAAGCGGCGAGTTGCGCCACGCTTGCGAAACACCTACAGCGCACAAAGCACACATGCGATCGAGACCCGATATGACAGGATCAATGGCGTGGCGGTGTACACACCTGGACAGGTCGTCGAGGAGACCGGGTTCAGCCTCGACACCCTTCGGTACTACGAACGGATCGGGCTGCTGGAGCCGGTCGGCCGCAACGCGGCGGGCCAGCGGCGGTTCAGCGAAGAGGACGTGAGCTGGCTCGGCATGATCCGCTGTCTGCGGGACACCGGCATGCCGATCGCGGAGATGCTGCGCTTCGCCCAGCTCGTACGGCAGGGCGAGCACACGATCGAGGACCGGATCGCGTTGCTGGAGGAGCACGACCGCAAGGTCGAGGCCCAGATCGCCGACCTGCGCCAGAAGCAGGGCGCGATCCAGCGGAAGATCCAGTACTACAAGGACGTGCGGACGATGCGCGACATGCTCCCCGAGCAGGCCTCCTGAGGTCGTGTCCCGCCGGTCCGCCCGTGCGCGGGCCGGCGGGACGGACCGGGTCAGGTCGTGCGGTAGGCCTCGGCCTGGAGGTTGTAGAGCTCGGCGTAGAGGCCGTCGAGGGCGATCAGCTCCTCGTGGGTGCCGTGCTCGCGGACCTTGCCGTGGTCGAGCACGTAGATGCGGTCGGCGTAGCGGACGCTGGCGAGGCGGTGGGTGATGAGCAGCACGGTCCTGCCGTCGGCGTGCTGCCGGATCCGCTCGAACAACGCGTGCTCCGCCCGGGCGTCGAGGGCGGCCGTGGGCTCGTCGCAGATCAGCAGGGGCGCGTCCCGGTAGAACCCGCGCGCCACGGCGATCCGCTGCCACTGCCCGCCCGACAGTTCGTGACCGTTCTTGAACCTGCGGTCGAGCAGGGTGCGGTAGCCGTGGGGGAGTTCGGCGACGACCTGGTCGGCGCCGGCGACCTCGGCCGCGCGGGCCACCTCGGCCTCGCCCTTCTCCATCCCCATCGTGATGTTGTGGCGGGCCGTCAGCGGCCACCGGGTGTGGTCCTGGGCGATGACCGCGATCCTGCGGCGCAGGCTGTCGGGGTCGACCTCGGACAGGTCGGCGTCGTCCCACCGGACGCGGCCGCCGTCCGGTTCGTACAGGCCGGCGAGGATCTTGGCGAGGGTGGTCTTGCCCGAGCCGTTCTCCCCGACGAGGGCCACGACCTCCCCGCGCTCGATGCGGACCGACACACCGCGCAGGGCGGGCGCCGGTGCGGCGGGATAGGAGAAGGTGACGTCCTCGACCGTGATGCGGCCGAAGCCGTCGGGGGCCGTCCGGTCGCGGGCCGCCGGGATGCGGGCCTCGGCGTGCGCGATGAAGTCGAGGAAGTCGGTGAAGTAGAGACCCTCCTCGTAGAGCCGGTTCGTCGCGTACATGAAGTTCGACAGCGACGTCTGGCCGGACCGGATCGCCAGCACCGCGGTGCCGGCGACCGCGAGCGGGACCGCGCCCGCCGCGAGCAGCAGGCCGAGCGCGACGTAGACCGCGCCCTGCCCCAGGCCGCCGAGCGCCTCGCCGAGGACGCGGGCGACGGTCTGCCGCCGCGCCAGGTCGAGCATGACGCGCTGCTCGCCACGGGCGACGGTGTCGAACATCCGGAGCAGGAAGCCGCGCATGGTGAACGTGCGGACCTCGGCGGCGGTGTCCTTGTCCGCCAGCAGCTCCTCGATGATCCACTTGCGGCGTCTGGCCGGGACGAGCACGAGGGCGGTCGTGTAGCGCATCCTGGCGGCCCGGACGGCCGCCCAGGCGTCGGGGACGACCGCGAGCAGGAGCAGGGGCAGCAGCACGGGGTGCAGCACGCCGAGCACGCCCGCCGCCGCAACGATGCCGACCAGGCCCGACAGCGTGTCGATGGCCGTGCTCACGACCATCTCGGCCATCTGCATGCCGCGCATGCGGGCACGCTGCAGCGCGTCGTGGAACTCGGGGTCGTCGAAGCAGACGAGATCGACCCGGCTGGTCAGCGTGTAGAGGCGCTCTTCCGTGATCCGGCTGACCTGGGGTTCGAGCCGGGACTGCGCCCAACCGGCCCCCGCCTGCAGGGCCGTGCGCGCGGTGGCGGCCAGGCCCACGAGCAGCAGGCTGGGCAGCGCGGCCCGGACCCGCTCCGGGGTGGGGCCGGCCTGGAACAGCGCGGTCAGCACGCCCGTGGTGGCGAGGAGGCCGAAGGCGGTGAAGACGCCGCCGAGTACGCTGAGCGTGATCGTGGCCACGGTGTCGCGGGGGCTCGCCTCCCAGGCGATGCCCAGTGCCTGCCGGACCAGCCGGGGCAGCCGCCGCGCCACCGTGAGGAAGCCCAGCCCCGCCATCGTTCCGTAGTGCCGCGCCCACTGCGGGGATTCGACGTCCGCCATGTCCGGCAGGTCGTCCTCCGACAGGTGATCAGGTCCCCCCTGTTGTGTCACCGTCATGCCTGCAGTGTGAGCGAGCGCGCCGACAATTTCCCGGCGTGAGTGACGGCCCTTCTTTTGACGCATGCCCCTAACACGGCGCCAGGACCCGTATGCAGAGACGTTATCGGCACAAACTTGACGACCTACCGGTGAAAGTGGGTTGATTGGGCCTGCTGACAACGTTGTCAGCCATATCTGTCTTCGGGGGCCCGAAATCCTCCCGATCAGGCTGAAGGGAAGGTTGCGATGAGACGACGGTGGATGGCGGCCGTCGCGGTCTCTGTTGCGGGTCTGCTCACTCTTTCCGCCTGTGGTGGCGGTGACAAGCAGGAGAGCGCAGGCGGTCAGGCCGCGCACAAGAAGGTCGAGGTCTTCTCGTGGTGGACGGGTCCCGGTGAGGCCGACGGCCTCAAGGCGATGCGGGACATCTTCGCCAAGCAGAACCCGAACTTCGAGTTCTTCGACGCCGCGGTGGCCGGCGGCTCGGGCGACCAGGCCCGCGCGCTGCTGTCCAGCAAGCTGCAGGCCAACCAGCCCCCGGACACCTTCCAGGGTCACGCCGGCGCCGAGCTCCAGGGCTACATCAAGAGCGGCAAGCTGGAGTCGGTGAACTTCCTGTACGACGAGCTGAAGCTGAAGGAGGTCTTCCCGCAGCAGCTCATCGACCAGATTTCGGTGCAGGGCCAGGTGTATTCCGTACCGGTGAACATCCACCGGTCGAACGTCCTGTGGTTCAACCCCTCGGTCCTCAAGGACGCCGGCGTCGACGGCGCGCCGAAGACCGTCGAGGAGTTCGTCACCGCCCTCGAGAAGGTTAAGAAGACCGGGAAGATCCCGCTGTCGATCGGCTCGCAGTGGACCCTGGTGCACCTGCTCGAGTCCGTGCTGCTCGGCTCGCTCGGCACCGACGCCTACAACGCCCTGTGGACGGCCAACGCCGACTGGTCCAACGCGAACGTGACCAAGGCGCTGGAGAACTTCAAGACCATCCTGTCGTACGCGGGCACGCCGCAGGACGACTGGCAGCCGGCGGCCAAGCAGGTCGCCGACGGCGAGGCGGCCTTCAACATCATGGGCGACTGGGCCTACGGCTACTTCCACAACCCGCCGGAGGGCGGCCTCGGCAAGGAGTCGCACAAGGACTTCGACTGGGCCGCGTCGCCGGGCACGGACGGCACGTTCATGTGGCTGTCGGACAGCTTCACGCTGCCGAAGGGCACGCCCAACCGCGACGGCGCGATCGCGTGGCTGAAGGTGGCCGCGAGCAAGGAGGGCCAGGACGCGTTCAACCCGCTGAAGGGCTCGATCCCGGCCCGCAAGGACGCCGACCAGTCCCTCTACAAGGACTACCTGTCCTGGAGCCTGGAGCAGTGGTCCGGCAGCAAGCTGGCCGGCTCGATCCAGCACGGCGTGGTCGCCAACGACGCGTGGCGCACCGCGATCACCGACGCGGTCGGCCTGTTCCAGCAGGACAAGGACGTCGCCAAGTTCCAGCAGGCGCTGGTCGCGGCGGCCAAGAACAGCGGTCAGTGACCTGATCTCCTCGTACGGCCCACGCTGCGGACAAACGGCGTGGGCCGTACTTGATCCCTGAGAGGTACATGTGACGCGGGTGCGCAGATGGCTGCCCGGGCTGCTCCTGGTGTCGCCGTCGATCATCCTCATCGCGGTCTTCGTGTACGGCCTGCTGGGCTGGAACCTCAAGCTCGCCATGACCGACAAGCACGACGAGATCGCGGAGATCCCCGGCAACTTCGTCGGGCTGGAGAACTTCACCGGCATCTGGAGCGAGGATCGCTGGGGCCTGTCGGTCCGGCACTCGATCGTCTTCACCGTGGTCTTCGTCGGCGGCGCGCTCGTCCTCGGCTGGCTCCTGGCCTTCCTGATGGAGAAGGGCATCCGGGCGGAGAGCGGCTTCCGCGCCGTCTACCTGTTCCCGATGGCCGTCTCCTTCATCGCCACCGGGGTGGTCTGGCGGTGGCTGATGAACAGCGCGACGGGTGAGCGGGCGGTCGGGCTCAACCGGCTCTTCCACTACCTCGGGGTCGACTTCCTCCAGTGGCAGTGGTTCCGCGACCCCGACTGGGGCATGGCCGCCATGGCCGTCCCGGCGATCTGGCAGATGTCCGGATACATCATGGCGCTTTTCCTCGCCGGTTTCCGGGGTGTGCCCGAGGAACTGCGGGAGGCCGCCCGGGTGGACGGCTGCGGCGAGTGGGGCGTCTACCGGCACGTTGTGCTGCCGATGCTGCGCCCGGTGACGCTGTCCGCGCTGATCATCCTCGGCCACATCTCGCTGAAGGTCTTCGACCTCGTCGTCGCGGTGTCGGGCAAGCAGCTCATCACCGACGTCCCCGCGACGTTCATGTGGACGGCGGTCTACGAATCGCACGACCCGGCGAAGGGCGCGACCATCGCGTCCTACATCGTGCTGTCCGTCGTCGTCTTCGTCGTGCCCTACCTGATCTGGGACGCCCGTAAGGGGAAGCGTTCATGACCGCGCACGTCGCCGAGAAGGCCCCGCGCACGGCGCCCGCCCGGGTCCGCGAGCGGGGCAGGGCCGCCGCGTGGGTGCGGCTCCTCCTCCTGCTGCTGTTCGTCCTGGTCTTCCTGATCCCGGTCTACGTGCTGCTGGTCACGAGCTTCAAGCCGCTCAGCGAGGCCGACCCGGCGCAGGCGTGGAACCTGCCGAAGGTGTGGACGACCGAGGCGTGGAGCGTCGCCTGGGAGAAGCTCGAGCCCGGCATCGTCAACAGCTTCCTGCTCGCGATCCCCGGCTCGCTGATCTCCGCGGCGCTCGGGTCGCTGAACGGCTACGTGCTGTCCAAGTGGCGCTTCCCCGGCGCGGACGTGCTGTTCACGCTGTTCCTGTTCGGCATGTTCATCCCGTACCAGGGCGTGATGATCCCGCTGGTGCAGCTCATGGTGGACGTGGGCGACGCGCTCGGCGTGCAGTTGTACGGCGGCATCCCCGGCCTGGTCCTCGCCCACGTGGTGTACGGCATCCCGATCTGCACGCTGATCTTCCGCAACTACTACGTCACGATCCCCGACGAGCTGATCGAGGCGTCCCGCGTGGACGGCGCGGGGATGCTGCGGACGCTGTGGTCGATCGTGCTGCCGGTCTCCGGCCCGGCGTTCGCCGTTGTGATCATCTGGCAGTTCACCTCGATGTGGAACGACTTCCTGTTCGCGGTCTTCCTCACCGGGCCGAGCTCGTGGCCGACCACGGTCATGCTCAACAACATCGCGGGCGCCGTGACGACGCCGTACAGCCAGCAGATGGCGGCGGCGATCCTGGCGTCCATCCCCACGATGGTGATCTACGTGCTGCTCGGCAGGTTCTTCATGCGCGGCCTCATGGCGGGCGCGCTCAAGGGCTGACCTCCGGGCCGAGGACGTCGGCCCGGCCGCATGCGTCAGCCCGCCGTACGGTCCCGCGGAGACAGGGGAGGGCGTTCGCCCGACCCCCGCGGGATCAGCCGCGTGGCCAGTTCGATCCTGCTGGCCGGCCCGTCGACCCCGGACAGGCGCATGAACAACAAGTCGGCGGCCGTGCGGCCCAGCCGGGTGGGATCCTGCGCCACCACGGTGACACCCAGCAGGTCGGCCAGCTCGAAGTCGTCGAACCCGACCAGCGCGAGTCCTCCGGCGGCGCCCGCGTCGGCGGTGTCCGTGAGCGACGCCAGCGTCCGCAGGGTCTCCACGGTGGCGCGGCCGTTCCCGGTCAGCAGGGCGGTCGGAGGATCGAAGGACGTGAGCAGCCGGGTCAGGTCGGCCCTCATCCGCGCCGGGTCCGGCGGCCCCATGGCCACCAGGCCCTCGTCGTACGGCAGGCCGGCCGCGGCGAGCCCCTGCTGGTAACCGCGCAGCCGTTCGGCGGCGGTGAAGATCCCCGGGGAGTCGCCGAGGAAGGCGATGCGGCGGTGACCGTGCGCGATCAGGTGGGCCGTGCCCGCGCGCGCCCCGCCCGTGTTGTCGCAGAGGACGGTGTCCGCCTCGCACCCCGCGCCGGGCGGCCGGTCGGCGAAGACCGCCTTGATCCCGGCGTCGAACTCGGGCGCGAGATAGGCGTGGTCCCTGCCCGCGGGCACGATGATCAGCCCGTCCACGCGGCGGGCGCAGAAGGCGAGCACGAGGTCGCGCTCGCGGGCCGAGTCCTCCCGGGACGAGCCGCTGAACAGCAGGTAGCCGTGGTGCAGCGCGGCGTCCTCCACCGCCCGGCTGAGGCTGGAGTAGAAGGCGTCGGCGACGTCCTCGATGACCAGGCCGATGCTCGCCGTACGGCCCCGCCGCAGGATGCGCGCGCTGTCGTTGCGGCGGTAGCCGAGCCGCTCGATGGCCGCCTGCACGCGACCGGCGGTCGCGGCGTTGACCCCGGGCTCGTTGTTGACGACGCGGGAGACGGTCTTGAGCGCCACACCGGCCGCGGCGGCCACGTCGTTCATGGTCGGACGGCCGCGTCTCGTCTCTCGCACGCAGGGATCATCTCCCATTTCTCGCGCCCTAGACAACGTTGTCAGTTTCATGATGGGAGATGGTCGGTTTTGTGGGGACGTGGGGTGCGTCAGGGGAGGTCCGCGCGGCTCGCTCCCCCGGTGGCGCGCAGGTCGGCCTCGATCCCTGCGGCGGTGGCGAGCAGCGGGGGCAGCAGGTCGCGGCGCGCGGACTCCGGCGTGGTCCGGCTGGCGTGCGAGGAGACGTTGACCGCCGCCACCACCCGGCCGTCGCGGCCCCTGATCGGCGCGGCGATCGACCGTAGCCCCTCCTCCAGCTCCTGGTCCACCAGGGCCCAGCCCTGGGCGCGTACCTCGTCGAGCGCGGTGCGCAGGGCTGTCGGCGACGTGGCGGTGTGGGGGGTCAGCCGCCGCAGGTCGGCGCGGGCGAGGTAGGCGCCGAGGTCCTCCGGGGACAGCCCCGCGAGCAGCACGCGGCCCATCGAGGTGCAGTACGCCGGGAAGCGGGTGCCGATCGCGATCGTCACGCGCATGATCCGGGCCGTCGGCACGCGGGCCACGTAGACGATGTCGGTGTCGTCCAGCACCGAGACCGACGCCGACTCGTGCACCTCGGCGGCGAGCCGTTCCAGGTGCGGCAGCGCGACCTCGGGCAGGGACAGGCTCGACAGGTAGGCGTAGCCCAGCTCCAGGACCCGGGGCGACAGCGCGAAGAGCCGCCCGTCGGTCCGCACGTAGCCCAGGCCGGCGAGCGTCAACAGGAACCTGCGCGCGGCGGCGCGGGTGAGACCGGTCTTGCGGGCCACCTCGCTGAGCGTCAGCTCCGGGCTCGCCGCGTCGAACGCCCGGATCACCGCCAGACCCCGGGCCAGCGACTGGACGTGCTCCTCCGCCATGGCCGCCCACCACCTCCCGACCGAACCCTAGCGCCGGACGGGGCTCGGGACACCGCGACGGTAGGGTTTGGCGGGTGACGAGGAGGATCGTGGTTCACCGGGGGAATGCGCTGCTCATCGCCGGATTCGTCCTGGCGGCGCTCAACCTGAGGCCCGCTCTCGCGGGCGTGTCACCGCTCCTCCCGGCCATCATGCGGGACCTCGGCCTCAGCCCCGCCGCAGGCGGCGCCATCACCACGGTGATGGTGGCGTGCCTCGGCCTGCTCGCTCCGGTCGCGCCCGCGCTGGCCACCCGCATCGGGCTGGACCGCACGCTGCTGGCCGGCCTGCTCGTCCTGGCCGCCGGCGTCGCCCTCCGCAGCGCGGACGGCGTGCCCGCGTTGTACTCCGGCGCGGCCCTGGCCGGTACGGCCATCGCCGTGATGAACGTCGTCATGCCGGGCCTCGTCAAGCAGCACTTCCCGGACCGGGTCGGGCTCTTCACCGGCCTGTACGTCTCGGTCATGGTGAGCGGGGCGGCGGCGGCCTCGGCGGCGATGGTCCCGCTGGCGGGGCAGACCGGCTGGCGGGCGGCGGCGGGGTCGGCGGCCCTGCTCGCGCTGCTGGCGGCGGCCCTGTGGTGGATGGCGCTCACCAGGGCGGCGCCGTTCCCCGCGCCCCGGGCCCGGGCAAAGGCGGCCCAGCCGGAGGTCCCCCCGGCCGGGGCGGCGCGATCGGTGGCGGGCCCGGAGCGGCCGTCGTCCCCGGAGGCACGCGAGGCCCGCCGTTCCCGGCCCGGCGACTCCGGCCACCGGCCGTACGCGGCCCTGCTCCGCGCGCCGGCGACGTGGCCGGTCATGGCGTTCATGGGGCTGCAGTCGCTGACCTTCTACGTCCTGCTGGCCTGGCTGCCCACCGTGTTCCAGGCCGCCGGCCTGCCCGCCGACGAGGCGGGATATCTGCTGGGCCTGACGAACCTCATGCAGATCGCCGCGGCGCTGGTCGTCCCCCTGCACGCGGGCCGGGCCCGATCCCAGGCGCCGCACGTGGTCGTGGCCGTGCTGCTGACCGTCGGCGGATATCTGGGGGTGCTGCTCGCGCCCACCACCACGCCGTGGCTGTGGATGATCGTCCTCGGGCTCGGCCAGGGGGCCTCGATCGCGCTCGCCCTGCTGATCATCACGCTGCGGGCGCCCGATCCGGCCTCGGTGACCGCGCTGTCGGCGGTCGCCCAGTCGAGCGGTTACCTGCTGGCCGCGATCGGCCCGCTCGCGTTCGGTCTGCTCCACGAGCTGTCCGGCGGCTGGACGGTGCCCCTGCTCGCCGGGCTGGGGGCGTGCGGCCTCCAACTGGTGTCGGGGATGCTCGCCGCCCGCCCGGCGCGGGCGTAGTCAGCGCGGCAGCCGTTCGAGGTCGATCTCGACGGGGAACGGGGCGTCGACCGCCAGCCGGGTGTGGTGGACGCCGGTCACCTGGTATCCGGCTCCGCCGGCGTCGAGCTCGTAGGAGTAGACGAACGGCCGCCAGCCGGTGCTCTCGACCCGCCAGAAGTGCGGGATTCCGGCCGCCGCGTAGTGCCGTGGCAGCGCGTCACGGTCGGAGACGGCCGAGTCGGGGCCGGCGATGTCGATGACCAGCCGCACCTCCTCGGCGAGGTAGCAGGTCCTCCGGTCGTCGGAGGCGGCGAGGTCGTCGACGAGGGACACGTCGGGGCGGGCGCGCCGCTCCGGCTCCAGCAGCACGTCCATCCGGTTGACCGCCACCAGGTCGCCGGGCGCCTGCGCGTTCAACGCCGTGCGCAGGCCGTAGGCCACGCGTTCGCGGAACCGTGTCTGGGAGCCGGTGGAGATGAGGCCGGCGTCGAGGCTGCCGGTGTCGTCCCCACCGTCCCGCTGCTCGCCGGCGGCGGGACGGGGCAGGGAGAGCCGATCGGGGACGCCCCCGGCCCCGTCTCCCGGACGAGGCTGCAGCCAGTCATCGAGCACGCTGGTCATGGCAGCAGCCTAGCGTCACGGTGGGTGATGGCCGAACTACTCGCACCGCCCTAAGCGGGGTCGAGTGGGCGCAATTCGTCCGCGTATCCGACCGAAAGGCGGCGCATGGTCCCGTCCTCGGTGATGGAGTACTGCCCCATCCGCCACAGGGGCGGGGAGTACGCGTGGATCGAGACCGAGCCGGGCGCCTCGCCGGTCAGCCGGTGGATGTGGTCGGGCCCGAAGGAGAAGGCGTCGCCTGCCACGACCTGCGTCTCCAGGTGGGCGCCGCCGATGCGCGGGTTGCACTCCTTCAGCTCACCGGCGACGACGCGGACCGCGCCGGAGGAGACGTCGTGGTCGTGCCAGCCGGTGTCGTCCCCGGGGCGCCAGCACAGCAGCCACACGTCCACGTACGCGTCCCGGTGCAGGGAGACGTAGTGGCGTCCCCCGTCCTCCGCGCCCTCGAAGCTGAGGTGGTGACGCCACAGCTCGGGCCGTGCGGCCAGGTCCTCTACCAGGGCGAGCAGTTCGCGGCGGTCGAGCGCGCGTGCGGGCAGGTCGGTGAAGGAGGCACACAGCGCGCCTTCCTGGATCGTGGGCGTGCTCATTGCGGCGACTCCTTCCGGGACAGCAGGCGGCCGGGATTGGCCACGCGGACGGCGTGATCGATGGCTCGTAGTGCGGGGTCGCCCGGGTCCGGCCAGGCCGACTCGGCGTACGGCTGGTCGCTTCCGGCGACGAGGACGTCGATGCCGAGTTCGCGGATCACCGCGTCGGCGGCCCGGGGTCCGTAGGACGACGTCTCGAGGAACAGGCCGGGGTCCACCAGGCCGCGCCCGGCGGCGCCCCGGCTCAACTGGCGCTCCCTGTGCAGCGGGGCCAGTCCGGCCAGCAGGGCGAAGCAGACCTTCAAGCGGGGATGCCGGGGCCGGCCGAACGCCTCGAACGCGTACCAGGCGGCGTGCATCTGCTGCACGTACGGCACGACGGCGGCCCACCACGCCGGGCCCGGGGCGGCGGCGGGGCCCGGGTGGACGAACAACGGCAGGCCGCGCTCCTCCAGCACGTCGAGCAGCGGGGCGGCCAGGGCCAGCCCCCGGGCGTCGCCGAGCGCGGTCGCCGGAAGCTGCAGCCCGGCCAGCCCCCGGCCGGGGGCGCGGTCGAGGACGTGCGCGAGCCGTACGGGGTCGGGGTCGGTCACCGGTGCGGCGGCCCAGGCGCCGAACGGCGCGGGCAGCGCGCGGGCGTCGGCGTGGTAGGCGTCGATGAGCGGCCACGCCTCCTCCGGCGGCAGGTGCTCGATGCCGAGCGGGCTCGACAGGGAGACGAGGGCGAGGTCGAGGTGGGCGTTGCGCTTGCGCCGGATCTCCACGTCGTGGTCGGCCGGATCCGCCTCGTACGGCGGCTCGCCGTCGAGGACGAGCGTCCATCCGTTCAGGAAGGGCGGGCGGGTGCGGCGGCGCAGCGCGTCGACGAGGGACGGCGTCCACAGGTGCTGGTGCACGTCGACACTCATCGGCCCGGCCTCTCCGAGAAGTCCTCATTCCCTACTAACAATACATGATTATCGGCCGGGTGTGACCCCGGGGCGGATCGCGACCCGCCCCGGAGCCGGTCAGTCGTCGCCGAGGATCATGTTGAGGATCCAGCTGATCACGCCGACGACGATGGCGCCCCAGAAGGCGGCCATGAACCCGTCGACGTGGAAGGGGAGGTCGAGCTGCTCGGCGAGCCAGCTCGTGAACAGCAGCAGGGCGGCGTTCACCACCAGGGCGAACAACCCGAGCGTGATCACGTAGAACGCGCAGCCGATCGTCTTGATGACCGGCTTGATGACGGCGTTCACGAGGCCGAAGATCAGCGCGACCGCGAGGAGGGTGCCGATCTGCTTGGCCGTGGAGCCGGCGCTGACGGTGATGCCGTCCACCAGCTTGGTGGACGCCCACAGGGCCGCGGCCACCACGATGATCTTGAGTATGACCTTCACCTCAAGAATCCTTCCACGGCACGGCAAAGAACGCGCGGCTCCCGTGTGGCCGATGCGGGCGGGGTCCGCGCCGGTGGCCGCGGGTGGGGTGGCAAAAAGCCCGTCCGCTTCCGGCGGTCTTTCTCCCGTGGCGGGGGTATAAGGGGCAAACCTGGGGGAAACCCACGAGTTGGGGGTGAGATCGAATGGACGTGGAAGAGCTCGAGTCGCTCCCCGCGAAGGAGCTGCACGACCGCGCCGTGCGCTACGCCGTACGGCACGGCGACCTGGGGTTCCTGTGGGAACTGCTGAAGGTCATCCCGGCGGCCGAGGCCGCCAGCGGTAACACGGGCGAGACCGCGAACGACCTCAGCAGGGTCTCGGCGCTGCTCAGCGACGCGATCGGGGCGGGCGAGGGCGAGCTCGGCGACGCGCTCCGGCCGGTCTACGTCGAATACCTGTCCAAACATCCCGACGCCTGAGCGCGCCCCGTCCCCGGGAACGCTCAGCAACCTCTCATCTCCGCACGTCACAATGGCGGCGTGGTCAAGACACAGGTGCTCGTCGTCGACGACGAACCCGAGGTCCGCGACGCGATCGCGCGGGCGCTGCGCGTGGAGGGATACGGCGTGGCGACCGCCGGGGACGGCATGGACGCCCTCGACGCCATCGACGGCGTCGCGCCCGACCTCGTGGTGCTCGACGTGCTCATGCCGGGCATGGACGGGATGGAGGTCTGCCGGGCGCTGCGCGGCGACGGCAACCGGCTGCCGGTGCTCATGCTGACGGCCCTCGACGGCATCGGCGACAAGGTGGCCGGGCTGGACGCGGGCGCCGACGACTACCTGGTGAAGCCGTTCGCGCTGGAGGAGCTGTTCGCCCGGGTGCGCGCCCTGCTCCGCCGCGCCGCGCCGCCCCCGGAGGCGGGCTTCGCCGACCTGGTCCTGCTGCCCGACAGCAGGCAGGCCCGGCGCGGCCGCCGGCTCATCGACCTGACGAGGACCGAATACGCCCTGCTCGACCTGCTGATCCGCAACGGCGGCCAGGTGCTGACCCGGCAGGTCATCCTCGAACGCATCTGGGGCTACGGCTTCCGGCCCGGGTCCAACCCGCTGGAGGTCTACATCGGTTACCTGCGCAAGAAGACCGAGGCGGCGGGCGAGCCGCGGCTCATCCACACCGTACACGGCCTCGGGTACGCGCTCAGGGAGCCCGCCGCCTCTACCGCCGGGGAGGAGCCGTGAAGCTCCGCTGGCGGCTCGCGATGGCCTCCGCCCTGGCCGGCGCGGTGAGCGTGATCGTCGTGATCGTGGCCGCCTACGCCATCACCTGCCGCCGGGTGGAGTGGGCGATGGACCACTACGGGACGTACGAGAGGTACGGCGACCGGCCTCCGAACGGCGTGCTGGCCGCCCTCGCCGACGTGGACGACCTGGGCTGGCCCTTCGTCGTCGTGGCGCTCGGCGGCCTGGTGCTCTCCGGGGGGCTCGGCTGGCTGGCCGCGCGGGCGGCGCTGCGGCCCGTCAACGCGCTCAAGGACGCCGCCGGACGGGTGGCCACCACCCGTGACCTCACCACCCGGATCGAGGCGGCGGGGGACGACGAGCTGAGCAGCCTGGCGCGCAGCTTCAACGCGATGCTCGACGCCCTGGAACGCTCCGCCAAGTCGCAGAAGCGCCTCGTCGCCGACGCCTCCCACGAGTTGCGCACCCCGCTCACCGCCCTGCGGACCAACGTCGAGCTGCTGATGAGGGGAGACCTGCCGCAGGAGGTCCACGACGAGGTGAGCCGGGCCGTGGTGAGCGGCCTGGAGGAGCTGACGGCGCTCGTCTCCGACGTGGTCGAGCTGGCCCGCGACGAGGAGCCCGCCGTGCTCGTGGAGAGCGTGCGCCTCGACGAGCTCGTGGAGCGGGAGGTCGCCCGGGCGGCCCGGCACTGGCCCTCGACCGCGTACTCCGTCTCGATGGAGCCGTGGGTCGTGCGGGGCGTGCCCGACCGGCTCGCCCGCGCCGTCGCCAACCTGCTCGACAACGCGGCCAAGTACAGCCCGGCCGGCGGCCTGGTCGAGGTGTCGCTGCGGGGCGGCGTTCTGACGGTGCGCGACCACGGCCCCGGCATCTCCGCCGACGACCTGCCGCACGTCTTCGACCGCTTCTACCGCGCGCCCTCGGCTCGGGCGCTGCCCGGATCGGGGCTCGGCCTGGCCATCGTGGGCCAGGTGGTGGACAGCCACGGCGGCAGCGTGTCGGCCAGCGCCGCCCCCGGCGGCGGCACGCTCGTCCGCCTGGCCCTCCCAGTAGGGTGAGGTCATGGGCTCTGTACGCGTCGAGCGGACCGAGGACGGGTTCGTCGCCCGCAACGAGCGGGGCGCCGAGATCGAGATGGGCACGGGCGACGGCCTGTTCAGCCCGGTCGAGCTGCTGCTGGCCGCCGTCGGCGGATGCAACGTCATGACGGTCGAGCCGCTCACCGCCAAGCGGGGTCACCGGCTCGTGAGGCTGGCCGTCGAGGTCTCCGCCGAGAAGGAGAGCCCGACCCTCCTGCGCTCGGTCACCGTGACGTACGACGTGGAGCTGCCCTCGGAGGACTCCGGCGAGGTCTTCGAGGCCGTCGCCGAGCGGGTCCACGAGCGTCACTGCACGGTGAGCCGGTCGCTCCAGAAGGGCACCGAGGTCCGGCTGGACCTCGGGAAGTAGCACGGCCGGGCGGGGGCCGCCCGGATGTAGGCCGGAAATCAACCTGCCGATGACGACTTCATGACAGGGCCCCTTGTAGTGTTGAAGCAGGTCCTCGGGAGAGGCCGACAGACTTTCTTGATAAAGGACGCGGATGGGGGAACCGCGTCCGGAAAGCGGGGGACCCGCCGGTGCCTTTGGGGAGGGCATTCCTGGCGGAACCGCTTTGATCCGGAGCCGGGCAGTTGGGGGACTGCCCGGCTCCGGCATTTCCGGGGTCCTCCACCCGTTCTCCCTCCACCCCCGTCCGGATGCCGGCCGCCTCGCGCGGGGGTCTGCCCGGCCCGGTACGGCCATCGCGCCGCCGAACAGGCGGCCGGACATCGGCACGATCATGACGGGGAACAGCAGGCCGCCGAAGGCGGGCCGGCCGCCCCGGACATCCCGCCGGGAGCCCTGACCGCCCGGCACATCGCGCCCGGCGACGACCTCGCCACCCGGGCCGCAGCGGCTCGCGGACCCGCCGCGGCAGGGCGTCGGGGTCCGCGGGTGCCCCGGGAGCCCGGACCGCCCGCACATCCCACCGCCCCGGCCGCCATGGACCGCGTCCGGCGTGCCCCCTTCACCCTGCCGTTCGCTTCGCCCTTGCCGTTCGCTTCGCCCTTGCCGTCCGGCTCCACCTGCATTCCGCCGGGACGTCGGTCTGTCATCCCCTTGCGCGCGTCTTCGCGGCAGGGAAAAGGGCTTTGCATTCGTAAACCCGGGAGGCTTCGTCTCGCCGTGCGTGCGCGCTTTTGCGGCGGAATGCTTTCCCGCGTCGTCTCCGGTGATTTCCTTGGTGTTCTCTTGCCGTACGGCCCGCCGATTTTGCCTCGCGCGGATCGGGCGCCCGGTCACGCACTGTCGGCATCGCCGCAGGCAGAGGGGCCGGCGATGGTCCGGCTTGGGGTAAACAGGGCCACGGGTAGATCTTCTGGGCGTTATGCGGCTTTTACTTTGCTCCGTCCTGACTCGTCCTGTAGTGTCCTGTTTGCCGCCAACCGGTGGCTGGTTTGGACTTGGAGAGGAGATCACCGTGGGTGACCCCACATCGACCTCCGAGCCGAGGCATTTCGGATCACACGTCTGACTCACGACGGCCTTCCGGCCGATCGCCATAGCTTCCGCGCACACGCCTCCGGGTGAACGACCTCTCGTACCCGGACACGTGGCCCGTCTTCGCGGTCTGCCGTTCGCAGGTCCCTAGATGACGCATGGCCATCCTCTGTCGTCTCAACGAAAGATCCCCAGCCCTGATGAAGACTCTGTTTGACCTGCGTGGCAACCGACGACTCTCCGCCGCGGCCTCGCTCGCCGGTGTGGTGGCCGTCACCGCGTCCCTTGTGGCCGCCGCGCCCGCGCCCGTCGAGCAGCCGGTCAACGAGGCCGCCAACGTCTCCGCCGCCGCCCCGGCGCGCGAGCTCGCCTTCGCCATCCCCGCGCACGAGGAGGTCCTGCTCCAGGGCAGCACCACCGGTTCGTACTTCTGGGACGACTCGTCGGGCCGCCAGGGCGACACCGGCCTGCCCGCCATCGGCAAGCCCATGCAGAAGGGCCTGTTCGCCAGCCCGAGCTGGCCGCTCGGCACCGAGGGCTACGTCTTCTACAAGGGAAAGAAGGCCAAGTTCTTCATCGGTGACCGCGGCCCGGGCGTCCCGTCCGACAGCGGCGTCATGCTGGACATCGACGGCAAGACCTTCGCCGAGCTGACCGGCACCAGCTGGAACGAGAACACGCTGACCGTCACCGGCGACCTCGGCCACATCCCGATCCAGTACGTCGTCACCAAGTGGGGCGACGGCCCGGGCCTGCGCGGCACGCCGATGCCGTTCTCCAGCGGCGCCTGGCGGGGCTGAGCTCCGAAATCCGATCACGTGGCGATGTGCGCGACCTTCGCGGGACTGCTAAGGTAACGGACATCGCAGGCGCCGCTAGCTCAGTTGGTTAGAGCAGCTGACTCTTAATCAGCGGGTCCGGGGTTCGAGTCCCTGGCGGCGCACAGAACGAAAGCCCAGGTCGGCGCAGCCGCCCTGGGCTTTCGCTGTTCGCCGGTCGTCTCATCTCCCCAGGAGCCTCGTCATGAAGACGCTGTTGGGGTCGGGCCGATAGTCGGCGAAGGGCTCGCAGTATTCGAACCCGAACTTCTCGTACAGCCGTCTCGCGGGCAGGAAGAAGTCGGCCGAGCCGGTCTCCAGGCTCAGGCGGGCGAAGCCCAGCCGCTCGGCCTCGGTGAGGATGTGCCGCAGCAGCAGGGAGGCGATCCCGCCGCGTTTGCGCGCCGTGGCGGTCCGCATCGACTTGAGTTCGGCGTGATCGGCGTCCAGCCTCTTGATCGCACCGCAGCCGACGAGGGCGTCGCCGTCCAGCACCGACCAGAACCTGATCCCGGGCGCGCGGAGAGCGTCGAGGTCGAGGGCGTGCTTGCTCTCCAGGGGGGTGATCGACCGCATCTCCCGGACGTGCTCCATGAGGAACTCGGCGATCTGCGGGCCGGACAGGTCGTCTTCGACGATTCTCATTTGTTCCGTTCATCCATCGGATCGACAGCACTGTCCCGCACTCTAGGCCGCCGCCGTGCGCTTCAGCGATGCCGAAGGCGTGGGGGAGGAAAAGGGCAGCAGGCAAGGATCCGGTCGATACGCCATAAGATGGACGCGGAGTGCCGGGAAGTCTGGTCGGCGGTCGTCGTAACCGAGCCCGGAAACGGAGCGCCCATGGCCTCTCCCCGCCGACTGTCCCTCCTCGGTCCCGCCTCTCGGGCCGAGACCCGCCGCATCGCCGACATCCTCCGCAAGGAGACGATCGGCGGCGCGCTGCTCCTGATCGCCGCCGTCGCGGCCCTCGTCTGGGCCAACTCGCCCTGGTCGGAGACGTACGCGGGGCTGCGCTCGGCCACGGTCGGTCCGGCCGGGTGGCACCTGGACCTCAGCCTAGCCAAGTGGGCCTCCGACGGGCTGCTGGCGATCTTCTTCTTCGTCGCCGGGTTGGAGCTCAAGCGCGAGTTCGTGGCGGGAGACCTGCGCGATCCCCGGCGGGCCGTCGTCCCGGTCGCGGCGGCCGTCGGCGGTGTGATCGTCCCGGCCCTGCTCTATCTGCTGGTCAACGGGCTCCTCGACGACGGCGCGGTGCGGGGATGGGCGACCCCGACGGCCACCGACATCGCGTTCGCGCTGGCGGTGCTCGCCGTGGTGGGGCGGCGCCTGCCCGCCGCGCTGCGCACGTTCCTGCTCACCCTGGCGGTCGTGGACGACCTGCTGGCGATCGCGATCATCGCGGTGTTCTACACGTCGCACCTGTCGGTGGTGCCGCTGCTGGCGGCGCTGGTGCCGCTCGGCGTCTTCACCGTGCTGGTGCAGCGGCGGGTGCGCTCGTGGTGGCTGCTGCTCCCGCTGGCCGGCCTGACCTGGGGGCTGGTCCACGCCTCGGGTGTGCACGCCACGGTGGCCGGGGTGCTGCTCGGCTTCGCCGTACCCGTCCTGCGCAGTGAGAAGGCGGGCGGCCCGGAGGCGGGACCGGGGCTCGCCGAGCACTTCGAGCACCGGTTCCGCCCCATCTCGGCCGGCGTGGCCGTGCCGCTGTTCGCGTTCCTGTCCGCGGGTGTGCCGCTCGGCGGGCTGGGCGGAATGACGAACCTGCTCACCGACCCGGTGCCGCTGGGTGTCATCGCCGGACTCGTCGTGGGCAAGCCGCTGGGAATCATGGCGGCCACCTGGCTCACCGCCCGCTTCACCCGTGCCGACATCGACGAGGGGCTGGCGTGGGTGGACGTCGGCGGGCTGGCGATCCTGTCCGGCATCGGGTTCACGGTGTCCCTGCTCATCGGCGAGCTGGCGTTCGGCCCGGGCACGGCCCGCGACGCCCAGGTCAAGCTGGCGGTGCTGGCCGGCTCACTGGTCGCGGCGCTGCTGGCGACGGTGGTGCTGCGGCTGCGCGACCGGGCGTACCGGCGGCTCGCCGAGGCCGAAAGCGCCGGATCCGAGGGTGCCGGATCCAAGCGTGCCGGGGCCGAGAGTGCCGGATCCGAGGGCGCCGGGGCCATGGCCATCGGCGAGCGGCAGTCGTACGGCGAGTGACACCGCGCCCGGTGGTTCTCACCACATGACGGGCAGCGTGTCGAACCCTCCGGCCAGCCTGTCGGTGTGCGCCCTGAGCTCCTCGTACGGCACGGCGAGCGCGAGGGTGGGGAAGCGCGCGAAGAGGGAGCCGAAGACCGCGCCCAACTCGACCCGCGCCAGGGACGCCCCTAGACAGTGGTGCGGCCCGTGGCCGAACCCGACGTGCGGCTGGGGATCGCGCCGCCGGATGTCGAAGCTGTCGGGGGCGGGGTAGACGCGCTCGTCCCTGTTGGCCGCCGGGGTGGACAGCATGACCAGCTCGCCCGCCCGGATCCGCACACCGGCGAGCTCGACGTCCTCGTGCGCGTAGCGCACCAGCCCGTGCTCGCTGGGCGAGGCGACCCGCATGATCTCCTCGACCGCGCCGTCCAGGAGGGAGGGGTCGCTCCGCAACGCGTCGCGCTGCTCCGGGTTGCGCAGGAACAGCAGCACGCCGTAGTCGATCTGGTTGACCGTGGTCTCGTGGCCGGCGAACAGCAGGCCGCCCGCGATCCTGGCGACGTCGTCCTCCGGCAGGGCGGCATTCGCGAGGTCGGAGTAGACGTCCTCGGCCGGGTGGTCCCGCTTGGTCTTGACGATCTCGTAGGTGTAGGTGTTCAGCTCCACCTGGGCGGCGGCGGACCGCTCGGGGTGACGCAGGTCGGTCATCGCCTCGGCCATGGCCCGGAACCTGTCCCTGTCCTCGTACGGCACGCCGAGAAGCTCGCAGATCACCTGGATCGGCAGCGGGAGCGACAGGCCGGCGTGCAGGTCGGCGGGCGGACCCTGCTCGGCGAGCCGGTCGAGCAGGCGTCCGGTCAGCGCCACGACCCGGTCCGACAGGCTCCGCATGCGCCGGGCCGAGAACGCGGGGGAGAGCAGCCGCCGCATCTGGGTGTGGACGGACCGTTCCGTGGCGTAGTCGCCGCTCGGGCCGCCGAGCAGGGCGTTGTTCGACAGGCGGGCCGCGCTCGGCGGGTCCGGGTGGGACCGGCCGAACCTGTCGTCGCCGAACACCTGCCGTATCTCCTGGTAGCCCGTGACGAGCCACGCCTCGTCGCCCATCGCGGTCGTGACCTTGGTGATCGGCGCCCTGCTCCGCAGTTCGTGGAAGCCGGGAGATATCTCCAGGACGTCCGGCCGGTCGAACGGCAGCCGTGGGAGTCCGGGCATGGGTGGCCTTCCTTTCGCTCGATGTCGGCCTTTCGAATCTCTCCCCTGACTCGCTGTCCGGCAAGGTAGTAAAACCATGTCCGGTGTGATCGGAGACGCGACGTTTGCCGCACGTCGCAAGGCCGTGCCGGGCCAGGGGCCGATGGGGAACACCAGCGTCGTTCCGCGGCGCGGCATGACACGGGTGGTACGGGAGGAACAGGACTCAAGTGGTGGTGAAGTCACCGCATCGGGCGGGAGATCTTCGTCGGGGCCGGGGTGGCGGCGCCGCCGAAGGGGGGAGGTCGCTTCTCACTACCAATCGTGTCCGGATGAGCACATCGTTGTCTCCCGGCACAGAGCCTGGAGGTGGTGACGAGTGCGGTTCTCAGCCGAGGACGCTGCCTGGAGACAACTGAGCAGCGAGTACGCCGGTCGCTGGTCGATCTGGAGGAGCGACGCCGGCCGCTGGTACGCGACCCGGCTGACCAGGTCGCTGTCCCGGATCGAGATGGACCGGGGCCTCATCATGACCGCATGCGGCGAGAGCGCGGAGGAACTGCGCGCGCTGCTCACCGCGCAGGACGGCCTGACGGGCCAGCCGCTCTCCTCGTGACGCCCAGGACGTGGGCCCGGACCGCCGGGCTCACGCCCGAGAGCCCGGCCGCGCGTCCGCCGCGGCTCACGAGCGGCCGGCATGCCCGGAAACCCCACCGGGCTCACGATCGAGCGGCACGTCCGGAAACCCACCCGGGACTCACGATGATCCGCGAAGGCCCGTCGCCCGCCCGCTTCGCCAGGAGGAGTGCCCGCCGGGCCCCCTGCGAGCGTCGCGGGACGGATGGGAAAATCCCTCTCATGACAGAACCAGCGGTTCGCGAACCCGTCCCCCCGACCGGCACGCAGCACACGATCGCCGCGCACGGATACGAGGCGACCGTCACGGAGGTGGGCGGCGGCCTGCGCGCCCTGACGTACCGAGGACGGCCGCTGGTCATGTCGTACCCCGCCACCGCGCAGCCCGTCGGCGGCGCCGGGCAGTTGCTGCTCCCGTGGCCGAACCGCGTGCGCGACGGCAGGTACGACGCCGACGGCGAGACCAGGCAGCTCGCGATCACCGAACCCCGGACCGGCAACGCCGCGCACGGCTTCGCCCGGCTGATGCCCTGGAGGGTCCTCGACCGGGACGACGCCTCGATCCGGCTCGGGCTGCGGTTGTTCCCCCAGCTCGGCTATCCCCACGTGCTCGACCTGACGGCGTCGTACGCGCTTGGCGAGGCGGGCCTGGAGGTCGAGGTGTCGGCCGTGAACGTGGGTGACGGCGTCGCGCCGTACGGCATGGGCGCGCACCCCTACCTCACGCTCGGGGAGGAGACGGTGGACGACGCCGTGCTGGAGGTGCCCGCGGCCGAGTGGACCCCCGTGGACGAGCAGAAGATCCCGATCGGCCGCCGCCCGGTCGAGGGCACGGAGTACGACTTCCGCGAGGGACGCCCCATCGGCGGCACGGTGCTCGACACCCCCTACACGGATCTGCGGCGCGACGCCGACGGGCTGGTGCGGGCCCGGCTGCGGGTGGCCGACGGCTCCCGGGGCGTGGAGTTGTGGGGCGGGCCCGGCGTCGAATGGCTCCAGGTCTTCACCGGGGACACGCTCGCCGAGCCGTACCGGCGGG
Source organism: Microbispora sp. NPDC004025 (assembly GCF_053604425.1). Lineage (NCBI taxonomy): Bacteria > Bacillati > Actinomycetota > Actinomycetes > Streptosporangiales > Streptosporangiaceae > Microbispora > Microbispora sp. NPDC004025. The sequence continues at coordinate 262,559 of NZ_JBSGHN010000006.1, forward strand.
CCGGAGTGGCGGTCGAGCCGATGAGCTGCCCGCCGAACGCCTTCGCGACCGGCGAGTGCCTGGTGCGCCTCGCGCCGGGGGAGCGGGTCGCCCATCGCTGGGGGATCACCGCCCTGCCGGCGGCGTGAGAGGGCACGCCAGAAGGTGCGCGAAAGGGTTGTTGCGGGTCACGGAGGACATGCGGCGCGATTCGGGCGTGCCGCATCCGGACTCCGGGACGGGCTGGATTTCAGTTATTTTCACGGCGACGCCGCCCGGGCTGGGGCGCCCCGCTATGACGGGGAAGAGGTCAGGAGCGCCGGACGTGGCGCCGCTGACGTGCGCACACGCGAGGTGGAGGAGAAACGCGCGGCATTCTTCCCCTTCGCGGCCATCACGGATCGGGCATTGACCGGAAACAATCTTGTTTCTTTGAATTCACATGACTGCGGTGCGTGCCGTATCTTGAGCCGTGGGAGCGCTCCCATGAGCCTAAGGAGGCGCGCGTGACTCTCCCCTTCGGTACGGCGCCGGTCAACCCGGCGCCCGTCTGGACCGCGGAATGCCTCCTGCCCGCCGTCGGCGCGAGCGTGGCGGAGGCACGCGCACTCGTCCGCCGCGAACTCTGCCGATGGGGCCTTGACGAGCTCGTCGACGACTGCTCCCTGATCGTGAGCGAACTCGCCTCCAACGTCGTACGGCACGGCGGCAACGTCTTCACCCTCCGGCTGGGCAGCAACGGCACCTGGGTGTACGGCGAGGTGTTCGACCAGGGCGAGGGCGTGCCGCACCAGCGCGAGGCCGACCTCGACTCCATCGGCGGGCGCGGCCTGCTCATCGTGGACGAGCTCGCCGACGACTGGGGTGTGGCGAGTGCGGGCCGGGGCGGCAAGACCGTCTGGTTCCTCGCCGGAGCGGGCAGCCCCCCATTGCTGCCCGTCGTCCCGTACCAGTCCCGCATCGCCGTCGGCTGAGCCGCCCGCGCCGAACCCGGCCCGGCGGCTCAGGGGGTCTTCGCGCCGTCGAGGTTGGCGAGCACGGTGGCCGCGATCTCCTCGGGCCCGTGCGTGGAGGGGTCCACGACGAGGTCCGCCACCTCGCGGAACCCCGGCAGCCGCGAATCGCGCATCTCGGTCAGCATGCGTACCAGGTCCGGTTTGAAGTGCGGGCGATGAGGGCTCGACTTCATCCGCTCGGCGAGCACCTCGGGCGGGCCGTCGAGGAACACCACGAAGGCGGGGGCCAGCGCGCGGCGCGTCTCCACGTCCTCGACCGTGCTGGCGGCGGCCGCGATGACCGGGGCGGGACGGTCGGCCAGCGCGTCCCGCAGCACCAGCGCCTCGCGCGCGTGCAGTTCGTCGGCGCCGACGTCGGCGGCCATCGCCGCGGCGGTCGTGCCGTACCTCGCCTGCAGGTCCGCGTCGCTGTCGCGCATGGGACGGCCGAGGGCGTCGGCGAGAAGCCGGGCGACGGTGCTCTTCCCCGCGCCCATGAGTCCCATCACCACAATGGGGATATCGGTCATGACTCGCATGTTGCCCTATGCGGGCACCGGCATGCGACGTTTGGAATCCGTGGGAGGGATAGAGCAGAAGGCGAAGGAGGAAAGCCATGACCATCGCCGGAAGCATCATCCTCATCATGCTGGGGGCCATCCTCACCTGGGCGGTCGACTTCACCATCGCGGGCCTCGACATCCAGGTGATCGGGGTGATCCTCATGGTGGGCGGTCTGGCCGGGCTGCTCTTCGGCATCTGGCGCCTGACGACGGTCCGTCGCAGGACCACCGTCACCGCCGCCGCCCCCGCCGCCCCCATGGACGCGACCGCCACCCGTCGCCACGTGTACGAGGAGCGGCGCTACGACGACCCCACCATCTGACCCCCTCCGACGGACTTCCGACGGTCTGAAGGGAGGCACCGACCATGCCAGGACGTAAGGAACTGCCCTCGACCCTGGAGCGCTCGCCCAAGGAGGCCCAGGAGACCTGGATCAAGGCCCACGACTCCGCCGTCGAGACGTACGGCGAGGGCCAGCGGGCGCACCGTACGGCGTTCGCCGCGCTCAAGCACTCTTTCGAGAAGGTGGGCGACCACTGGGAGAAGAAGGAGGGGCGCGGGCCGTCGGACGAGCAGGCGAAGAAGAGCACGCCGAAGCAGGGCAAGACGGCCGAGGGCGTCGACGCGAACGCCTCCAAGCAGCACCTCTACGACGTCGCCGGCCGTCTCGGCATCTCCGGCCGGTCCAAGATGACCAAGGACGAGCTCGTGGACGCCATCAAGAAGGCCAACCGCAAGGCGACCGCCAAGGCTCGCTGACCGCTCGCGTGCGCCGCCGGCAGCCCTCGTAAGGGCCGTCGGCGGCGCTCACCCGGGCGGCTCAGAGGGCCGGCCGGACGCGGCGAGGAGACGGCGGGCGAAGGCGGCGCAGCCTTCCCGGAAGTCCTCGGGCTCCACCACGGTGAAGTCCGCGCCGAGGCGGGCGAGGCCGGGGATGAGCCATTCCCAGGAGTCGAGCCACAGGGTGACGTGGGTCTCCCGCTCGCCCGGCCCCCGGTGTATCTCGGCGTCCTCGAACTTCAACGCGTCGGCCACCTGGTCGGGCCGCGCCCGCACGACGAGCCGCACCCGCCGCCGGTCCGCGTTGAGGCCCTGACGGAGGTACGCCAGGGCCGCGTCGGCCGGCAGGGCGCGGGGACCGTGCCGGACGCCGGTGCGCACCAGGTCGCGGACGCGGTCGAGGCGGAAGACCCGCCAGTCGTCCCTGTCCAGGTCCCAGCCGAGCAGATACCAGCGCAGAAGCAGATGGATCTGCCGGTGCGGCTCCACCCGCCGGCGGCTCTCCTCGCCGTGCCTGTCGCTGTAATCGAAGCGCACCACCTCCCGGTCGCTGATCGCCTCGGCGAGACCGGCCACGAGCGCCGCGTTCACCGGAGGTGCGAGCTGCCGGCCGGTCTCCAGGCTCGCCCGCAGCGCGGCCACACGCGGACGCAGCCGCGCGGGCAGGAACTGGTCGAGCTTGCCGTACGCGCGGGTGGCCGCGTCGTCGAGAGCCCCGTCCTCGCCGGAGCCGGTGGAGGCGAGAGTGGCGAGACCGAGCAACGCGGCGATCGCCTCGTCGTCGTCGAGGACGAGCGGAGGCATCGTGCGGCCCGCCACCAGCCGGTAGTAGCCGCCGGGTCCCGGCTGCGTCTCGACGGGATAGCCGTACTCCCTGAGCCGGTCCACGTCGCGGCGTACGGTCCTGGGGCTGACCGCCAGGCGGGTCGCGAGTTCCTCCCCGCTGAACGGCCGTCCCGTCTGGAGGGTCGACAGCAGGTCCAGCATGCGTCGGGTCACGTCGGCCATCCGCCCATCATGCCCGCGATCGCGGTCAGAATCCGGCCACATCTCCTCGTACGGTCGGGAGCATGGCCGTACCGCACATCACCATCAGAGGCGCCCGCACGAACAACCTCCACCGTCTCGACGTGGACATCCCGCGAGGCCGCCTCGTCGTCTTCGCCGGCGTCTCGGGGTCGGGCAAGTCGTCGCTGGTCTTCGACACGATCGCGGCGGAGGCCGGTCATCAGCTGAACGAGACCTTCCCCCCGTTCGCGCGGAACCGGCTGCCGAAGTGGACGCGTCCCGAGGTGGACCACATCGACGGGCTCTCGCCGGTGGTGGTGATCGACCAGCGGCGACTCGGCGGCAACGCCCGCTCCACGGTCGGCACGATCACCGACACCTGGACCTATCTGCGGCTGCTGTTCTCCCGGCTCGGCGAGCCCCACGTGGGCGAGTCGAACCACTTCTCGTTCAACGATCCCGCCGGGATGTGCCCCACGTGCTCGGGGCTCGGCGACGTCGTCGTCACGGCCGTGGACCGCATCCTCGACCTCGACAGGTCGCTGCGGCAGGGCGCGATCCGTCTCCCGGGGTTCGGTGACGGCAACTACTGGTACTCCCAGTACGCCGACATCGGGGTGTTCGGTCCGGACATTCCGCTGCGGGACTGGAGCGACGACGAGCGGGACGCCCTGCTGCACGGCGGTGAGGCGGCCGCACGGCTGGGACGGCGACAGGGACGGAGGCTGCCGAAGGACTACGAGGGCGTCGTCGAGCGGTTCGAGCGGATCTACCTGAAGACCTCCGACAACCTGTCCGAGCGCAAGCAGGAGACGATCCGCCGGTTCACCCGGTCGCAGGTCTGTCCCGACTGTGAGGGAGACCGGCTCAACAAGGAGTCCCGCGCCGTCACCGTCCTCGGGCACACCATCGGGGAGATGTCCCGTCTGGAGGTCTCCGAGCTCGCCGCGCTCGTCCGTCGTATCGACGCCCCGGGCGTCGCTCCCGTCGTCGCCGCGCTGACCGCGCGGCTGGACGCGATGTCGGCCATCGGGCTGGGCTACCTCAGCCTGGCCCGCGCGACGACGACGCTGTCGGGAGGTGAGTCCCAGCGCGTCAAGGTCGTGAAGCATCTCGGCTCCAGCCTCACCGAGATGCTCTACGTGTTCGACGAGCCCACCGCCGGGCTCCATCCCACGGACGTCGAGTCGATGACGAGGCTGCTGGAGCGGCTGCGCGACAGAGGCAACACCATCCTGGTGGTCGAGCACGACCCCGCCGTCATGGCCGTCGCCGACGAGATCGTCGAGATCGGCCCCGGGGCGGGGGCGGACGGAGGCCGGCTCGTCTTCCAGGGCACGTTCGCGGGCCTGCGGCGGGCCGGCACCCCGACGGGCCGCGCGCTCTCGCGCCCCTCACCGCCGAAGACGGCTCCGCGTACGGCGGAAGCCGTGATCACGGTGAAGGAGGCGGCGCGCAACAACCTGCGGCGCGTCACCGTGGACGTCCCCGCCGGTGTGATGACGGTCCTCACCGGCGTCGCCGGTTCCGGCAAGTCCAGCCTGGCCGCCGAACTCGTCGAGCAGCACGGAGCCGTCATGATCGACCAGCGGCCGGTCGGCGCCAACCGCCGATCCACCCCGCTCACCTACACCGGCGTCGCGCCGGCCATCCGCAGGCTGTTCGCCCGTCGCAACAGCGTCCCCGCCGCGCTGTTCAGCGCGAACTCCGCGGGCGCCTGTCCCACGTGCGGCGGTCTCGGGGTCGTCTACACCGACCTGGCCTTCATGGACGGCCAGGAGGTCGTCTGCGAGGCATGCGAGGGGCGGCGCTTCACCCCCGAAGTGCTCGCCCACACCGTCGACGGCCTGTCCATCGCCGACGTCGACGCCCTCTCCGTCGACCAGGCCAGGCACCGCCTGCCCGACGAGGCCGTCGACCGGGCGCTGCGGCACCTGTCGCAGGCCGGGCTCGGCTATCTCCGGCTGGGCCAGTCGCTCACCACGCTGTCCGGAGGGGAGTGCCAGAGACTCAAGATCGCCAAGGAGCTGCGCGAGGCCGAGGGGCCCGCCACGTACGTGCTGGACGAACCCACCACGGGCCTGCACATGAGCGACGTCGGCGGCCTGCTCCGGGTCCTCGACGCGCTGGTCGACCGGGGGCACACGGTCGTGGTGATCGAGCACAACCTGGACGTCGTCCGGCAGGCCGACTGGCTGATCGACCTCGGCCCCGGCCCCGGCAGGCACGGCGGGACCGTCCTCTACGAGGGGCACGTCGCGGACTACCCGCCGGACGCCGGGACGCCGACGGCCCGCGCCCTCGCCGCCCACCCCTAGGCGTTCACCCGAGCAGGGACAGGACGGCCTCGCGGATCGCGTGCCTGTCGATGCCGGCGTCCTCCAGTTGCTCCTGTGCGGTCGCGCTGCCCGGCATCCCCGACACGCCCAGCTTGCGCACCCGTACGGGCGATTCGGCCAGCGCGGCGAGCACGGCGTCGCCCAGGCCGCCCTCCGGCCAGTGGTCCTCCACCGTGACCACCTTCCCGGTCGCCTCCGCCATTTCCACCAGTTCGGGGGAGTCGAGCGGTTTGACCGAGTAGGCGTCGACCACGGTGACGGAGACGCCGTCCTCGGCGAGCAGGTCGGCCGCGGCCAGAGCCTCGTGCACGGTCACCCCCGCGGCGACGACGGTCGCCTGGCCGCCGGTACGCAGGATCTTGCAGCCGCCCACGGGGAACTCCTCGTCCGGGCCGTAGATCACCGGCGTCTCGCCCCGCGTCGTCCGCAGGTAGCGGACGCCCTCCATGTCGGCCATGTCCGTGACGAGCCGGGCCGTCTGGTTCGCGTCGCAGGGATACAGCACCGTGCTGCCGTGCACGGCGCGGAACGCCGCGAGGTCCTCCAGGCCCATCTGGGAGGGCCCGTCCTCGCCGATCGACACCCCGCCGTGCGACCCCACCAGGCAGATTCCGGCCCGGCTCACCGCCGCCATCCTGACGAAGTCGTACGCCCTGGTGAGGAAGGCGGCGAATGTCGCCGCGTAGGGGGTCCAGCCGCGGGCGTCCATGCCGACGGCGGCGGCGACCATCTGCTGCTCGGCGATGTAGCACTCGAAGAACCGCTCCGGGTGCGCCTTGGCGAACGCCTCCAGCTTCGTCGAGTCGGCCACCTCGCCGTCGAGCGCGACGACGTCGCCCCGCGCCGTGCCGAGCGCGGCCAGCGCCTCGCCGAAGGCGGTCCGCGTGGCCACCCGCTCGCCCACCGCGTACTTCGGCAGGTCGAGCACGCCGTCCGCGTACCGGTACGGCGTGGCCGAGGCGTCGGGCGGGGTGACCCGGACGGTGAGGGCGCGGGGCCCGCCGAGCTCGCCGAGCGCCTGGTCGGCGTCCTCCAGCGGCTTGCCGTGCTTGCCCTCGCGGTTCTCCACGGCAGACACACCGCGGCCCTTGCAGGTCCTCGCGATGATCGCCGTGGGGCGGCGCCGGGTGGCCCGGGCGTCCGCGAGCGCGTAGTCGATCTGGCCGGGGTCGTGGCCGTCGATCTCGATGGTGTGCCAGCCGAAGGCGCCGAGTCTGGCCGCGTACGCCCCGAGGTCCCAGCCGTGCCGGGTGGGGCCGTGCTGGCCGAGCCGGTTCACGTCGATGATCGCCGTGAGGTTGTTCAGCCCTTCGTGCCCGGCGTGCTCGAACGCCTCCCACATCGATCCCTCGGCGAGCTCGCTGTCGCCGCACAACACCCAGACGTGGTACGGCAGGCGGTCCAGCCTGCGCGCGGTCAGCGCCAGCCCCACTCCCACGGGCAGGCCGAAGCCCAGTGAGCCCGTGGCCACGTCCACGAACGGCACCTCCGGGGTGGGGTGGCCCTCCAGGCGGCTGCCGCGCCTGCGGAAGGTGAGCAACTCCTCTTCGGTGACTACCCCCGCGGCCTTGAGCATCGCGTACAGCAGGGGGGAGGCATGGCCCTTCGAGAAGATCAGATGGTCGTTGCCCGGGTCGGCGGGGTTCTCGACGTCCACGCGGAGATGACGCGCGAGCAGCACGGCCATCAGTTCGGCCGCGGACATCGAGGACGTGGGGTGCCCCGAGCCGGCGGCCGCGGCGGCCCGGACCGAGTCCACCCGGAGCTGGGCCGCGAGTTCGCACAGGAACCGGTAGTCAAGCTCGTCCATCGCCCTCGACTACCCCGGTAAGCCCCTTCGTATCACCGCAAAAGAGTCGTGCCTGGATATATCGGGATCAATCTCTATCCGTGCTCATGTGATCACCGTGCGGTGGTGGCTCCGGCATATCCCAAAGTGGGGGACGAACAAAGTCTGCGACCCGGAACGGTCATGGCGGCCCGCAGGGTGAGCGGGGGCCGCAGGGTGAGCGGGGGCCGCAGGGTCCGGCCGGGGCAAGAGGGCCCCAGGGTCCGGCGGGTCCGGCTGGCCCGGCTGGTCCGGCGGGGGTCTCCGGCTACGAGATCGTGCAGACGCCTTGCGCGGTCTGCACCGCTTTCGGCCCGACCTGCGTGTTGTCGGCGGCCTGCCCGGCGGGGAAACGGCCGGTCGGCGGGGGCTATGAGCCCTTCTTCGGCGCGCCCCCGATCTATTTCACGTCAAGCAGGCCGTCCGACGACGGGACGGGGTGGCGTGTCGCGGGATCTTCACGTTGACCGGACATGCGGCGAGCGGGTGTGTGTTCCACACCCGCTCGTGGCCGCAGGTGTCAGCGGCGGCGCAGGCCCAGGCCGGCGATGGCGGCGAGCCCGAGACCGGCGGCGGTGACCAGTCGGCGGTGCTGCGACATCCACAGCTGCACGCTGCGGGCGTGCGACCGGCGGTCGAAGCTGCCGTGCGCGCCGTAGTCCTTGTCCTCGTCCGCGGGTTCCCACAGGTTGGACACCCCGGTCGGCGCCTTGTCGCCGGTGAGCTGCGACTTCACCCCGGTTCTCGCGAGGTAGCGGTCGAGCAGGGCGGGCACCGTCCGCTGGCCCAGGATGGTGGCCGCGGTCATCCCGCCGACCCAGTACTCCTTGCGTTCCGGATGCCGGGCGGCGTAGACGAGCGCGTCGGCGGCGACCTCCGGCTGGTAGATCGGCGGCACCGGTTGCGCGTGCCGCCGCATCCGGTTGAGCCCCCAGTCGAACTGCGGGGTGTTCAGAGCCGGGAGCTGCACCACCGTGATCTTCACGCCCGAGTCCTCGGCGAGCAGTTCGGTCCGCACCGACTCGGTGAACCCGACGATCGCGTGCTTGGCGCCGCAGTAAGCCGACTGCAAAGGGATCGACCGGTAGGCCAGGGCCGAACCCGCTTGGACGATGACGCCCTTGTCGCGCGGCTTCATCATCTCCAGGGCCACCCGGGTGCCCCACACGTAGCCGAGGTAGGTCACCTTGGTCTCGCGCTCGTACTCCTCGGGGGTGATCTCCAGGAACGGCGCGAACACCGTCGTGAACGCGATGTTGATCCACACGTCGATCGGGCCGAGCTCGGCCTCGGCCCGCTGGGCGGCCTGGCGGACCTGGTCGTAGTCGGAGACGTCCGCGGCGAAGGTCTTCCCGGTGCCGCCCTCGGCCCCGACGTCCACGGCGGCGCCGGCCAGGCCCGCCTCTCCACGAGCGATGAGCGCGACCTTCGCGCCCTCCGCTCCGAGCTGCCGGACCACCGCGCGGCCCACCCCGCCGCTCGCGCCGGTCACCACGACGACCTTGTCCTTCAGGCTCACCGCGTCATCCTCTCGATTGCGGCCCGCCGCCGAGCCTCTTCTGCCTGCGCACGGCGAACGCCATGTAGATCGCGATGACGGCCATGATCGCCACGACGATCGCGGTCAGCACCCAGATGCGCCCCACGAAGGAGAGCACCAGTACGGCGAAACAGAAGACCAGGGCGAACGACGCGATACGGATGTGGATCACGTCCATCGGCGTCGCTTCCACCATGGGCTTGCCGGTCGGCGAACGTTGTTCTTCGGTCATGAAGGCCCCTCTACCCTCGAATCCGGTTCACTATCGCCGTGGTGGAGCGGTCCGGGACGTAACCGAGCACCCGCACCTCTCCGCCCAGCTCCCTGACCAGGTCCGCCTCGGGCAGCAGGTCAGGGTGGTAGTCGCCGCCCTTGACGTACACGTCCGGCCGGACGAGCCGCAGCAGCTCGGTCGGGCTGTCCTCGTCGAAGACGGTGATGTAGTCCACGCAGCCCAGCGCCGCCAGCACCGCGACCCGGTCCTCGCAGCGGTTGATCGGGCGCTGCGGCCCCTTCAGCCGGGCCACGCCGTCGTCGCCGTTGACCGCGACGACCAGCACGTCGCCGAGCCGGGCGGCCTCCTCCAGGCAGGCGACGTGGCCGCGGTGCAGCACGTCGAAGCAGCCGTTGGTGAAGACGATGCGCTTGCCTTCGGCCCGGTCGCGCTCCAGGCACGCGGCCAGCCGCTCGGGCGGCAGCGCGGTGTCGGGCCGCAGCGCCTGCAGCAGGTCCTCGTGGGAGCAGGCGGCCGTCCCCTGGCGGCGTACCACCACGCTCGCCGCCGCCTGGCCGATGTCCGCGGCGCGCTCGGGCTGCGCGCCGGCCGCCAGGGCGAGCGCGAACGCCGCGGTGAAGGTGTCGCCCGCGCCGATGCTCATCGTGTCGGGCGCGGGGGTCGCGTACGTGCGGTGCGGCGGCCTGCCGCGCCGGTGCAACAGTGTGCCCTCGCCGTCCAGCGTCGTGACCACCAGGTCGGCGCCGGTGGCCTCGACGAGGTCCTCCGACCGCGCGGACAGGAACGCGACCCTGTCGTGGTCGTCCCCCTCGCCTAGCAGCCGCCGTACCTCGGCGTAGTTGGGCAGCACGGCCGTCGGCCGGCACTCCCGCCAGGCCGCCACGTCGTGGGCGTCCACGACGAGGATCGGCGCGCCGCGCGAGCCCTCGCTGCGGTCGATGCTCAGGTCGCACAGCACCCGGCGGACGTCCGGCGTGCACACCCCGCCGCCGTAGTCGCAGGCGATGATGACGTCCGCGTCCGCCGCGAGCCGGGTGATCTGCTCGATGAGCTCGCGCTCGGCCGCCTCCGGCAGCGGCGCCTCGTCCTCCTCGTCGTACCGCGCCACGATCTGGCCGTCGGTCAGCACCCGGCGCTTGACCGAGGTCCGCCAGCTGCGCACGATGACCAGGCCCTCGATGTCGAGCCGTCCCAGGGTCGCGTTGAGCGTGGCCCCGGCGGGGTCGGCGCCGGTGACCCCCACCATGTGGACCCGTGCGCCCAGGGCCGCCAGGTTCACGGCCGTGTTGGCGGCACCGCCCGGCTGGTCCTCGATCTGCTCGACGGTCACCACCGGCACCGGGGCCTCCTGCGCCATGCGCTTGGTGCGGCCCCGCAGCCACGAGTCGAGCATCACGTCCCCGACGACGACGGCTGTGACTTCACCGAAACGGTTGAGCGTCTCTTCCGTCATACACGGCGGCTACCCCGGCAGACGCAGGGAAAACAACAGGCACGGCAGACCCGGCGGGCCGGTTTGGGGCGGTCGCACCGGGGTAACCGGGATCAGACGTCGCACCACACGAGCGCTCCGCCGGGGGTCAGCCGGCGGGCCGGGCGAATGGGGGTGTCCGATGCACGAGGGGACGAGGCGGGTGGCATGAGCGCGCTGCTCGTCGAGGGAGTCGAGCGGATCGCCGTGCTGAGGGCCAACGCGCTGGGCGACCTGCTGCTGGCCCTGCCCGCCATCGGGGCGCTCAGGCGGGCGTACCCGGCCGCGAAGATCACCCTGCTCGGCCGTGAATGGCACGCGCGGTTCCTGCGGGGCCGCCCGGGCCCGGTGGACGAGGTGGTGGCGCTGCCGCCCATCTCCGGCGTCTCCTCCGCCCCGCCGGACGGGACCGACGCCCCCGAGGAGCTGTACGAGGACCTGCGTGAGCGCAGGTTCGACCTGGCCGTCCAGATGCACGGCGGCGGGCGCAACTCCAATCCGTTCATCCGCAGCCTCGGAGCGCGGGTGACGGCCGGCCTGCGCACGCCCGACGCCGCGCCGCTCGACCGCTGGGTGCCGTACGTCCACTACCAGCACGAGACCCTGCGCTATCTGGAGGTGGCCGGGCTGCTCGGCGCCGCCACCAGCGAGATCGAGCCGAGGATCGCGGTCGTCAGGGAGGACTGGGCCGAGCTGAACCGCACGCTCGGCAAGGTGCCCCGGGGCCTGGTGGCGATCCACCCGGGCGCGGGGGACCGGCGCAGGAGATGGCCGCCGGAGCGCTTCGCGGAGGTCGCCGACCGCCTGGGACGGCCGGTGGTGGTGACCGGCGTCGAGGAGGAGCGGGAGGTCGTGGAGAAGGTCGTCGCGCAGATGCAGACCCCGGCGAGGGCCGTCGTCGGAGAGCTGTCCCTCGGCGGGCTCACCGCGCTGTACGCCGCCTGCGACCTGCTCGTGTCCAACGACACCGGGCCGCGCCACCTGGCGGCGGCGACGGGCACGCCCACCGTGGGCATCTACTGGTGCGGCAACATGATCAACTGGGGTCCGCTGAGCAGGGGTCACCAGCGGCCGCTGATCTCCTGGACGTCGGGCTGCCCGGTCTGCGGGCTCCCGGCCGGCACGGAGGGCATGCGGGAGTGCGGCCACCGCGACGTCTCGTGGGTGGGCGACGTGAGCGTGGACGACGTGCTCGAACAGGCGTGGGATCTGCTGCGATGAGCGCCGTGGCCGAGAAGTCCGGCGCGGGGAGGTCCGCGGCGGACAAGGCCGCGGCCGGCAAGTGCGCGGCGGAGAAGGCGAAGGTCTTCGAGACACCGCCCGTCGAGCTGCGGCCGAGCGACCCGAGCGAGCCGGGCATCCGGCGCCGCCGCCGCGGGCGCGGGTTCAGCTACACCTGGGCCTCCGGCCGGCCCGTGAAGGACCGGGCGGCCCTGCACCGGATCAAATGCCTCGCGATCCCCCCGGCGTGGACCGACGTGTGGATCTGCGCGCATCCGAACGGTCACCTCCAGGCCGTGGGCACCGACGCCGCCGGCCGGCGGCAGTACCGCTACCACGACGAGTGGCGCAGGCAGCAGGACGAGGCCAAGTTCGACCACGTGCTGGAGATCGCCGAGCGGCTCCCCGCCTTCCGCGAGCGGATCGCTCGCGACCTGCGCGGGGACGGCCTGGGCCGCGAGCGCGTGCTGGCCACCGCCGCGCGCATGCTCGACATCGGCTTCTTCCGCGTCGGCGGGGAGGAGTACACCGACTCCTACGGCCTGGCCACCCTGAAGACGTCGCACGTGAAGTGCGGGGACGGCAAGGTCGTGTGCCGCTACCTGGCCAAGGGCCGCAAGGAGCGGGAGCAGGTGCTGGCCGACGCCGACGTGTGCGCGGTGCTCACCGCGCTGTCGAAGGGCCGCCGGGGCGAGCTGCTGCGCTACCGCACCGAGGAGGGCTGGGTGGACGTGCGCAGCGCCGACATCAACGCCTACCTCAAGGACGCTTTCGGCACCGACGTCTCGGCCAAGGACTTCCGCACCTGGCACGCCACGGTCCTGGCCGCGGTCGGGCTCGCCGTCTCCCGCCCCGTACGCAGCGGCGCGGGACGCAAGCGGGCGGTCTCCAGGGTCATGAAGGAGGTGTCGGAGTACCTCGGCAACACGCCGTCGGTGTGCCGCGCCTCCTACGTGGACCCCCGCATCGTCACGCTGTACGAGAAGGGGCGGACGATCCCCCTCGAACGGCTGGGCGAGGAGACCGGCGAGGGCCGGCTCGCCACCCACGGGCCGGTCGAGGAGGCCGTCATCGAACTCCTGCGCCGAGCGCCCGCACGGCGGCGCTGACCACCTGCGCGGCCGGGACCACCGCGCCCAGGTGGTCGGAGGCGTCCGCCTCGTGCAGGATCGGGTGGCGTCCGTCCGCCGTGGACACGAGCACCGAGGGCGTCCGATAGGCCCCGGCGAGCCGGGTCATCGCGACGTCGCCGCTGATGACCAGCCGGGCCCCGGCGACCAGCGCGCACAGCTCCCGCAGCGAGGTGCGGCCCGCGAGCACGATCTGCGGCGGCAGCACCGCCCGGGTCGCCACGAGCAGGGCCATCGGCCGTTCCCGCACGCTGCCGGTGATCACGACGGGCAGGCCCTCGTCCGTCAGCACCCGGGCCACCTCGGCGAACCGGTCTGCGGGCCAGCGCAGCGAGGTGCCGCCGGCGCCGGGGTGGATCACGACGGCGCCCGGGGCGGGACTCGCGGTCAGGGGAGTGGGCAGCGCCATGTCCTCCGGGTCGGCCGGCACGCCGTGCCACTGGAGCAGCCGGCACCACCGCAGCACCTCGTGCTCGCCGGGGTCCCACCACGGCCCCCTGATCCAGGGGACGTCCGGGTTCGCGTACGCCCACAGGCGCCTCGTCCCGACAGCGAGGAGGACGCGGTGACTACGCGGCCCGCGGTCGTGCAGGTTGACGGCGAGGTCCGGCAGGAGCGGCGGGTGAGCGGCGTCCTCCTCGCCGGGCCCGGGCCACGACAGCGGCGCGAGCCCGTACGCGGGCAGGATCCGGTCCACCGCGCCGGTGAGCGCGGCGAGCTCGCTCAGCTCCGGCGGGCAGGCGAGGACGACGCGCAGCCCGTGGCGGCGCAGTGCGCGCAGCGCGGGCACCACGGTGAGAAGGCCCCCGATGCCGTCGGAACGCAGCACGAGGGCCGTCGACGTCACCGGCTCACCTTGGGGGTCGGCAGGATCAAGAAGCGCTCCTTTCCAGCTCCCGGGCGGACAGCACCCGGTCGTAGGCGGCCAGGGTCTCGGTGGCGATTCGGCTCCAGGCGTACCTCGCGCGGGCCCGGTCGGCGCCCGCGATGCCGTACGCCGTGCGCCGCACCCGGTCGTCGAGCAGCTTGCGCAGCGCCCGGGCCAGCACGGCGGGCCGGCGGGGCGGCACGAGGAGACCGGTCACGTTGTTGACCACGGTCTCCTTCTGGCCGCCGACGGCCGAGGCGACGACGGGGACGCCGCAGGCCATCGCCTCGAGCGCCACCATTCCGAACGGCTCGTACCACGGCACGGAGACGACGGCGGTGGCCGAGCGCATCAGCGCGGGCAGCGTGTCGCGCTCGACCCGGCCGAGGAAACGGACCCGATCGGAGACGCCCGCCTGGGCCGCGAGCCAGCGCAGCCGGGTGACCTCCGGGTCGTGGTGCAGCTCGGCGGCCGGGGGACCGCCCGCGACGACCAGCTCGGCGTCCCGCAGGTACTGCAGTGCCCTGATGGTCGTCTCCAGGCCCTTGCGCGGCACGAGACGGCCGACCGACAGCAGACGCGGGCGCTCCGGCCGCTCCAGCGGCTCGACGTGCGGGTGGAAGGCGGCGACGTCCACTCCGCAGGGGACCACCCGGGTCGCGCGGCGCGGCACCCGCATGCGGATCAGCTCGTCGATCTCGTCCGTGCAGGTCGCGATGACGCCGTCGACGCGCCGTCCGATCTCGGCCTCGGCCTCGACGCGCTCGCGCGGGCTGGTGTCGGCCGGGCCCTGGTGCCGCCGCTTGACGCTGCCGAGCGCGTGGTAGGTGTGGACGACCGGGATCCGCAGCTTCTCCGCCGCGGCGAGCGCGGCCAGCCCGCTCATCCAGAAGTGGCTGTGCACGACGTCCGGCCGGTCGAACAGCCACCGGTCGTGCAGCCACTTCCCGAAGTGGGGGATCCAGGGAAGGATCTCGTCCTTGGGGATCTCGGCGGCGGGACCGGCGGGGACGTGGACGACCTCCACCCCGGGGCCGAAGGCGACGGTTTCCGGCAGGTCCTCGCGGTCCTTGCGGGTGTAGACGGTGACCTCGTGCCCGGCCCGGGCGAGCTCCCGGGCGAGGGCGGCGACGTGCACGTTCTGACCGCCGGCGTCGACACCGCCGAGGGTGGCGAGCGGGCTGGCGTGCTCCGAGACCATGGCGATCTTCACTGGGGGTTCCTCCATGAGCGGCAGTGGCGAATACCCGGCTCGGGGGTCAGGGAGTCCAGGTGAGCAGGTCCGGCGACCGGGGCGGCGGCAGGTCGCCGTGCGCGGGAACCGGCGGCGCGGACGCGGCGGTGACGGTTCCCCGGGGCGGGACGGCGCGCGACGACGGCGGCGCACGCATGGCGGGCCGTGGCGGGCGGACGGCGGAGGGCGGGCGCGTGGCCCGCGGGGACGGTGGCGCGTGGCCGGTGGGGGATGCCGTAAACGGCCCGTACGGAGGGGGCCGCGAGGTGGGGGGCCGCGACGTGGGGGGCCGTGTGGTGGGGACGGCCGGAGGAGGCGGTGCCTGTGGAAGAGGTGCGGTGAGAGGTGCCTCCGGTGCCCGCGGTGCTTCGGCCGGGGCGGGGTGAAAACCGGTCACACGTTCCCAAGACGCTCCTCCGTCACGGCATGCTCACGCCAAGGAGGTACCTGCGTCTTAGGCACCAGGAATACCAACAACCATATCCACACTAGCGCCTGTCAAACCCCTGGTTTCGCCCGGCAAGGGCCGGGCAGCGCTAGCGATACAGAACCGAGGGGGACACGAGGGGAAGAGATGGAGACGCCGCATTATGTCGCGGCCCGCGTCCAGCGGGCTCTCGCGGAGGACGATCGGACCACCGAGCTGGGCATTCGGGTGGATGTGCGAGGAGAAGAGGTCTATCTGCGCGGGCAGGTCTCCTGTGACGAGCGGCGCCACCAGATCGAGAACGTCGCCCGGGAAGCGGCTCCGGGCCTGCGGGTGCACAACGAGATCACCTTGGTGGAGGTGCGGGAGCCGGGAGAGGAGGAGCATCTGTGAGGGAGTTGCGGATCGCCGCCGTCGCGGACATCCATCTGGGCGAGGATCTGCGCGGTCACTATCGCAAGAAAATCGAGGGCATCGAGCGCCGCGCGGACGTGCTGCTGGTAGGAGGCGATCTGACCAGGCACGGCACGATCCCCGAGGGCCGGGTGGTCGCCGAGGAGCTGAGCAACCTGCCCATCCCCGTCGTCGCCGTGCTCGGCAACCACGACTACCACTCCGACTGCAACCAGGAGATCATCGACCTCCTCCGCGACGCCGGCATCACCGTCCTCGACGACGAGGGCACGGTCATCCCCATCGACGGCGTACGGCTCGGAGTCGCCGGAGGCAAGGGATTCGGCGGCGGTTTCGCCGGGAAATGCGCGAGCGAGTTCGGCGAGCCGGAGACGAAGGCGTTCGTCCGGCACACCAAGGAGATCGCCGAGCGGTGGCGGCGCGCGCTCAAGGAGCTCGACGCCGACCACAAGATCGTGCTCAGCCATTACTCGCCGGTCAAGGACACGCTGATGGGCGAGCCGCCGGAAATCTATCCGTTCCTCGGCAGTTACATGCTGGCCGAGGCGGCCGACGCCGAGGGCGCGGATCTCTTCATTCACGGCCACGCGCACGCCGGCACGGAAAAGGGCGTGACTCCCGGAGGCATCCGGGTGCGTAATGTCGCCCTTCCGGTCATCAAGCACGCGTACACCGTCTACTGCCTGAACGGCGACCATTGCTGAGCGTTCAGTCGTGAGACGGCGGCCGGCCCTTGTGGCCGGCCGCCGTCTCGGTGTACGCGAGCAGGGTGGGTGAGGTGCGACTAGGGATTGAAGATACTGACGCCACCGGGGCCGACGAGGAATCCGATGACGATGAGGACGATCCCCCAGAGGATGTCCCGACGGGCCAGGATCACGTAGATCCCGGCGATTACCAGTACCACGGCGATGATCCAAAGCAGAGTAGCCATGGCCCTCCACTGCCCGTACAAAGGGCCACGTAACATCATTCAGGCCTGGGGCCGATCGAATTTGCCTTAGCAGCGCTCATTGTTACGTTTGCTTGACAATAATCGGGCATGTGGTGATACATGACCACTTTCGGCTATTTCCTGTCCAGCGAGGAACATGATCCGAAGGAGCTGGTCCGCCAGGCGAAACTCGCCGAGGAGGCCGGCTTCGAGGCGTTGTGGATCTCGGACCACTATCACCCGTGGCTGGACGAGCAGGGCGAGAGCTCGTTCGTGTGGTCCGTCATCGGGGCTGTCTCGCAGGCCACGTCGCTACCGGTGACCACCGCCGTCACCTGTCCCATCATCCGCGTCCACCCGGCGATCATCGCCCAGGCCGCGGCCACCGCCCAGATCCTTCTGGACGGCAGGTTCCGGCTCGGGGTCGGCACCGGAGAGGCGCTGAACGAGCACATCCTGGGCGACCAGTGGCCCCCGGCCGAGGAGCGCCAGCGCATGCTGGAGGAGGCCCTCGACGTCATCAGGGAGCTGTGGACCGGTGAGCTGGTGACGTACCGCGGCGAGTTCTACGAGGTGGACACGGCCCGGCTGTACTCGCTGCCGGACCAGCCCCCGCCGATCTACATCTCGGGCTTCGGGCCCAAGGCCGTCGAGCTCGCGGGCCGGCTCGGCGACGGCTACATCCACACCGCGCCCGCCGCCGACATGGTGGAGGCGTTCCACAAGGCGGGCGGCGAGGGCAAACCCTGCGCGGCCGGGCTGAAGGTGTGCTGGTCGGAGGACGAGGCCGAGGCGCGCAGGACCGTCCACCGGCTCTGGCCCAACCAGGGGATCCCGGGCGAAGCCGCACAGCTCCTGCCGCTGCCACGCCACTTCGAGCAGCTCGCGCAGCTCGTCACGGAGGAGGCCGCGACCCAGTCCACGCCCTGCGGACCCTCTCCCGAGGCGCACCTGAACGCGATCCGCGAGTACGTGGACGCCGGCTTCGACGAGGTCTACGTCAACCAGATCGGCCCGGACCAGGACGGGTTCTTCGAGTTCTACGCGACGCGGATCCTGCCGCGCCTGCGGGAAGCGAGCTGATCGCGCGAGAGCGCGACCGCGGTGCACGCGGTCGCGCTCTCATGGTGGTTCTTCAGCCGTCGTTCCTGACCAGGCGCAGCGACAGGAGCGGCTGGATGAACCAGAGCCAGCCGGACAGCAGCGCCACACCCGCACCGATCAGCGCCGTCGGCCACATACCGGTCAGCGCGTCCATGACCAGGGCGGTGGAGCAGGCCATGGCGACGGCCAGGGCGAGTCCGCCGACCACGCCGAGCCGGTTCGCCCGGTGCAGCAGCAGCTCCTTGAGTCCAGACCGGAACAGGATCCGGTGCTGCGTCGCCGGAGCGATCAGGCAGATCGAGGCGATCGCCGCGGCCACGACCGCGGTGTAGAACAGCCAGTTCCCGGTCGCGTCGATCTTCTCGAACCCGGCGGAGAACGGAAGCGTCAGCAGGAACGCGAACAGCACCTGCACGCCCGTCGCGGCCACCCGCAGACCCTGCAGCAGCTCGCCCAGCTCGCGGTCGACGCGCTCCTTCGGGTGCTCGTCGGTGTTCTCCAACGGCTCCAGCACCTCACTCATGCCGCCTCCCCGCGCGGCGGCTGGGAGTCACGTCGTGCGGTGTCGGTCCGCTCGCTCATTCGGCCGCCTTCATCAGGCGCGCGTACGCGAGCTGGAGCCAGTCGGACATGGCCACGGCCGTCATGGTGGCCCCGGCCAGCCGGGTCACCCGGGGGAAGAACACCGTGCCCGCCGCGTAGGCCGTGGCGATCCACTGGGACAGACAGAACGGGCAGGTCAGCAGCTCGCCCACGGCATGCTGCAGTCCGTGGCCGCGGACCTGCTCCCTGAGCTCCGCCGGGCCGGAGACCCCTTCGTAGCGGGTGAAGGGGGCGCGAATGGGACTGGTGACCGGGTCCTTCGCGAGCGTCCGCGAGAGCCGGTGTGTGAACAGCCCCATGAGCATGAGGTCCATCACCTTGATCTTCTCCGGGCCCTTGTGGCCCGTCAGTTTCGCCGCGGCCAGCAGCGCCCCTACGGCCCCGCCGTACACCGCGAGAACCCGTACGTACGAGGCGAGCGGACGGCTCTCCTCGCCCTCGTACTCGCGCTTGATCTCCTGGAGGGTCTCGGTCATGAGCGCGCCCTACCCGGGATTGTTTGCGGCGAACATGGCTGGGCAAGCGACGTGAGTGGGTAGTCACAGTCACGAAGTCACCGACGCGATTCTTGAAACGCTCAAGCGCGCCGGGGCCGGTCTCAAGGAGGCCGGGGTGCGCTTCGCCCTGGCCGGAGGCTGCGCCGGCTACGCGAGGGGCGCCGCGCCATCACTGCACGACGTCGACTTCGCCTTGGTCGAGGAAGACGTCCCGCTCGCGCTGAAAACCCTGGAGAGCCTGGGTTTCCGGACCGCGAAACCACCGGAGGACTGGCTGGTCAAGGCGTTCGACGAGGAAGGCGTGCTCGTCGACCTGATCTTCTCACTCGCCGACAGGCCGGTGACCGAGGCGATGATCGCTCGAGCCGAGCCGATCAACACCGCGGCGCTGAGCCTGCCCGTCCTCGAAGCCACCGATCTTGTGATCTCCTGGATACTGCCGTTGTCCGAGCACGCCTGCGACTACGGTTCGCTGCTGCCGATGGTCCGTGCCATGCGGGAGCAGGTCGACTGGGACCGGGTCGCCTCGGTCGCCGCGCCGTCGCCGTACGCCTCGACGTTCGTCACGCTCCTGGAGCGGCTGCACATCATCGCCCCTACGACACCCAGGCCCGACAGCACCTGGCCCTGAAAGGCCCGCTCCGGCCGCCGTCCCGGTCCATGCGGAGGAGGGGCCGGGAGGGATCTCCGGGAAGAGGAGAAGGGGGCCGCGCCGCGGTGGCGGCGCGGCCCCCTTTCCGCCGTCACATGGACGAAGTGCGGGGGAAACGCCCGTAGTACTCCCCGACGCGGTCCCGGTAGCCCGGCTCGCTCATCGCCGTCTCGTTGAACTCGGGCGCGTTCTTGATCTCCTGTTTGGTGCGGCTGACGAAGACCTTGCGATCCTGGAAGTCGATCCTCGTCACCACACTCGCGGGGAGCATTACCTTCTTGCCGAAGATCCACGGGCCCGTGTCCACGACGATGTAGCTCTGGCCCGCCTCATAGGTGGCCTCGTCCACGGAGCCGATCTTCCCGTCCACGGCCTGCACGTCGTATCCGGCGATGTCCATCTGCTGTCCCGTGCCGCTCACGGTGTCGGAATACGACCAGAGATCCGGTGTCATGGTGCTCACTCCCTTCGTCGTCACTCTCCGTACCCGAACGGGAGAAGGGGAACATCCCGGACACGTAAGGGCAGGACATCATCTGGTCGCCCGCCATCCGCCGCGATCGGTCGCGCCGTGGCGCGGAACACCTCCGGATGCCGCTACTCTTATGGGGCGGGCGCCGCTAGCTCAGTTGGTTAGAGCAGCTGACTCTTAATCAGCGGGTCCGGGGTTCGAGTCCCTGGCGGCGCACCACAAGAAGGCCCAGGTCGGCACAGCCGGCCTGGGCCTTCCGCGTGCGGGGCCCCGGACTTCGTCTCGTGCCGCCGGCTCGCCGCCGGAGCTTCCCGACCGCGCGGCCACCCGCCACCGTCACCCGGTGCCGGGGAATCCGTTGTCGCAGTCCTGGCAGCGCCGGACGGCGAACGTCTCCAGGTTTCCCTCCTGTGCTCGCAGGGGAGTGTCGGGGCCGATGCCGAGCCACGAGCCCGGTCGAGGATCACGTACCCGTCCCCAGTCGCGTTCCATGGTCTCCGGGCTGGCCGTGTGGCCGCATCCTCCGGGCAGGTGGGCGAATCGACTGGGGGAGATCAGGATCTCGAAGGGGACGAGCGCCTTCGGCGAGACTCCCCGGCAGGAGCAGCCCATACCCACGGGCAGCTCGCAGCGTTCGCAACGGACGTCCTTCATGGGGACAGTATCGAGCGGTGAACGGCGATCCGCTGGGCATCGCGCCGGCCGGTTCGCGGCGGCGCGGTGTCAGCGGGAGGTTTCGTACCAGTGGTAGGGGATCGACCAGTCCCAGTGCTCGGTCTCCTCCTCCTGCTCGCGCGCGAGGGGGGCCGCGTCGGGGGCCCAGGTCAGCGTGCAGGCGACGCCGAACTGGGCGGCCCAGTACCGTCCGAGCCGTACGAACCCCTGGCCGAGAGCGGAGAGCATCCGCTGCACCAGCGACAACACCATCGGGCACCACTCCTCGCACGATCAGGCTCGGCACCAATGTGGCCCAGATCACCATGTATCTGGAAATAAAGATTTAATCTGGCCGAATCGTCCATGTAAATGCCCAGAGGGGTACGTGATGCACTCATGCATCCGGTCGTCCGCGTGACCTTCCGGAGGCAGGATGTCGGGCATGGCACCCTTCGAGATCGGTGAGACCGCCCTGGTGGTGGAGGTTCCCTCGGCCGAGCCCCTGGTCCGGGGCCTGCGGGAACGCTACGGCTTCTCCCCGGCGTACGGCATGCCCGCGCACGTCAGCGTCCTGTATCCGTTCCTGCCGCGTCAGCGCCTCGACGACGATGTGCTCGCCGGCCTGCGGGGCCTGTTCGCGGCGCGGCGGCCGTTCGAGGTCGCGTTCGCGAAGGCCGGCCGCTCCCGGGGCGTGCTCCACCTCGCCGCGGAGCCGGACGGCCCGGTGCGCGAGCTCACCGAGGCGGTGGCGGGCCGCTGGCCGGAGGCCGTGCCGCACGGGGACGGGCTCGCGGCGCCGCACTTCGCACTCGCGGAGGGACTGCCCGGCGACGCGGGTCAGGCGGCCGGGCCTCCCGTGACGACGTACGTCGGCGGTGTGACGCTGCGGCTCTTCGACGGCGAGAGCTGGCGAGCGGAGGCGTTCTTCCCGCTGGGCGAGCCGCCGGTGGCCGAGTTCGCCTTTCCCGGGCCGCTGCGCGAGCGTCTGGTCGCGGCGATCCTGAGCGGGGACAAGACGGCCACCGCGGGCCTGCTGGCGGATTACGAGCACTGCGGCGACCCCCTCCCGGTGGCCGGCCGGTGGACCGCTCTGATCGACTCCGCCGGGCGGCGCGTGGCGCTCCTGGAGACGACCCAGGTGCGCGTGCTGCCGATCCGCGAGGTCGACGAGGCGTTCGCCCGCGACGAGGGCGAGGGGTACGACACCGTCGCCCAGTGGAGGGCCTCCCACGAGCGCTTCTGGACCGGCCCGGAGATGTCCGCCGTCCTCGGCGGACCACCGGTGATCGACGACGACACGCTGATCGTGGCCGAACGCTTCCGGCTGCTCGGGCCCCTGTGACGCCTGTGGATAACGTCACGGAGCCGGTGGCCGGGCCTGACAGAATCGCTCGCACGACCCGGCCGGGCGGCCGTCGAGGGCCGCCGGAGGGCGCCGATCGGGGGAGGGCGAGCGGATGATCGGGGCGAACCGGCGGCGTGGAGCCGGAGAGCGGGAAGACACGCGACGGCGGAGCCTCGGGCCGCCGGGCGAGGCCGCGTGGAGCTTCCCCTGGTCGTCGCAGTCCTCCGGGCGGGCGGCGGAGGAACTGGTGGCCGAGCTGCTGTCGGCAGCGCTGGAGGCGGCGCGCCGCCGCGACGAGACCGAGTTCCGGCGATGCGTGCGGGTCCTCGCACAGGGCCAGGGGCTGCGCGCACTCGTGGACCGCGCCCTGCTGGAGGCGCTGAACCGGCACGTGACACTCGCCTGGGAGCGCGGCTGGCAGCCCGCCGACGTCGTCCGGCTGGTGGGGCGGCGGCTCGAGGCCCGGCACGTCCGCCTCGTGACCGACGCCGTCGCGGCCGAGATGCGGGCCTACGCCGCCGCGACGGTGGACGAGCGCTGGCTGGACCAGCTCGCGGCCCTCGGCGCGACGGTGTGGTGGAGCCGTGACGAGGAGTGTCTCCGCGAGGACGGCGACCGGATCGGGATGGTCGCCTGCGCGCTGCGGGTGATCCGCCTGCTGGCCACGCTGCCGCCGCTGGAACGGCTGTGCCCGGTGCCGGGAACGGCCCGCCGTACGCACGGCTCCCGTGGCGGCGCCGTGGACGAGCGGATGCTCGCCCGGGTGCGGGCACTGCTTGCCAAAGCCGAGTCGACCGAGTTCGAGGCGGAGGCCGAGACGTTCACCGCGGCGGCCCAGTCGCTGATGGCCCGGCACAGCATCGACGCCGCGCTGCTGGCCGCCCGGACGGCCGGCCGGGGCGGAGCCGGGCGGCCGGAGGGACGCCGGCTGGGCGTCGACGCGCCCTACGAGGGCCCGAAGGCGATGCTGCTGGACGTCATCGCCTCCGCCAACCACTGCCGCTCGGTGTGGAGCCGGCATTTCGGGTTCGCCACCGTGCTCGGGTTCCCCGCGGACCTGGCCGCGGTGGAGGTGCTGTTCACCTCCCTGCTGGTGCAGGCCACGACGGCGATGAGGCTCGCGGGGTCCCGCCGTGACGGTCTCGGCCGTTCCCGCACGCGGTCGTTCCGGCAGTCGTTCCTCGCGGCGTACGCCCAGCGCATCGGCGAGCGGCTGCGGGAGGCGGCGGGACAGGCGATGCGGGAGGCCGCCGCCGACACCGGGCGCGACCTGCTGCCGGTGCTGGCGGCTCGGGAGGCCGAGGTCGAGGCGAGGGTCGAGGAGCTCTTCCCGACACTGACCATGGTCGGCGCGGGCGCGATCAGCAACCGGGAGGGCTGGATCTCCGGCCGGGCCGCCGCCGACCGCGCCGTCCTCGACCCACGCGCCAAGGTCACCCGGGGAGGCGCTTGATCCGAGCCCACGACGACCGGCCGCGGCAGGCGTCCGAGCGGCGCCGGCCGACGCCGACGGCACGAGCCGCCGTACGTCCGGCTTCAGGCGTCGAGCAACTCGTGCGGCCCCCAGCCGTCGGCGTCCTCCACCACCCGCAGGGCCAGCTTCGCGCGGCCGGCCATGTCGAGCGGAGCGACGCCCGAGACCGCGTGACCGTGCGCGAGCCGATCCAGGGCGGCGCCCACGAGCGGCCCGGCCGTCCGCACGGTCGAGGGCAGCGCGATCGACCGCGTCGAACCTCCGTGCAGCACGATGTTGCGCTGGCGGTACAGGCGCCGGAAGCAACCGCGCAGATAGCGCTCCACGCGGCCGAGGGTCACCGACGGTGCGGCGACCAGCTCGCGCATCCGGCCGAGCGCGGCCGTGGTCACGGGGTCGTCCACGCGCACGACCGGCTCCGCGCTCAGCCACCGGACCATCCGCCTGGCGCGTTCGCGGTTGTTGCCGCCGATCAGGTCGAGGTCGCGGCACAGGCGAGGGTCCTCCTCGCGGATCCGCGCGTCGTAACTGAGGGCGGTCAGTTCGGCGCGTGGCCAGCCCGCCGCCACCAGCGCGGCGGCCCGGTCCGCCGCCACCGCCCGCCCCTCCTCGCGGTCGGCTTCGTCGGTGTCGCAGAGAAGCAGCGATTCGACGGCGGCCCAGGCTCCCGCCACGGCCGTGCTCGGCGAGCTCTCCGTGAGCGGCGCGGCGAGTTCGAGCGCGTCGTCGATGCGCAGCCCGTGCGCACCGGCGTCGGGCAGGTCGTAGAGCACGCCGACGCGTTCCAGCGACAGCACGGTCACCGCCGGGTCGCCCCGCCGGAAGTCCTGCGGTTCGGCCAGCCCCGAGATGAACACTTTGGGGTAGACGTCGAGCGCCGTCTGCCCACGCCGGTAACGCACCCTGTTGCGGACCCGGTCGAACGACTCGGCCACCTGCTGCACCGCCGAGACGTGGTCGCGAGCCCGTACGCGGAACAGCAGGCCTCCGCTGGCGCGGACACCCGTCACCTGGGGAAACTCCGTCAACAGCCGCTGGCGCACCTCCTCCTGCGACAGCCAGTGCGAGGACTTCAGCGCGACCTGCGGCGCGGGCACCTTGTCCTGGAGGACGATCACTCCCTCGTAGCCGAGATCGCCACGTGATTCCAGTTCGATGAGGAGATCGATCAGGTCGACCGGGTCGGCCGATCCGGCCAGCCGTGTCTTGATCTCACGCCGGAGGAAATCCTGATGAAAACCCTCGTCCAGTAGATGAGCGGCGACGCACCGGGCGGAACGTTCCACATGAACGCGGCCGGAGGTAAGAAGATCACGCCAGCGACGAAGATAGCCGTCGGCCACGAGGTCCGACAGGAGCGCCAGGGCGCGCTGACTGCGGGCGCCCGGCTTGATCGGTCTGACGCAGATCTGGTGCAGGTGCCGGCGGATCGGCCCGTCCCCCAGGGCGCTGTCGGTCCTGAGCCTGGGAAGCAGCGACTCCCGGGCGTACCACGCGAGGGAGGCCTGCGAGAGGACGTGGCGTCCGACCCAGTCGGCCGCCTCCACCGCCTCACGCAGGGCGAGGACCGTGCCCACGTCCCACAGGCGTCGCTGCCAGGGACGCCACGATTCCAGCAACTCCTGGATCCGGGCGGTGACCAGGGCACCGGTTTCAGGTCTGCTGCTGACGGCTCCCATCGGCGAGGTACCCCTTCGGCTGAGTGACTGCGGCGTTACTGGTTGCGCACAGCCCTCCGGGGAAAGTACTCTCAAGAGGAACTTAGGCAGGGGAGTCGCCCGGAAGGGCCGCTCCCCATCGCCTTTTCTGGGGGGTGTGCGGCACCCAGTGTGGCCGATCAGAGACCTCCCGATCACTGTTTTCGCACATCTCGACCACTGTGAGTGACTGTCTTCCGGGTCAGCCGGAGGAGTCGTCGAAGTGGAGTTCCGAGGTGATCCGGTAGCGGTCGCCGCGGTAGATGGACCTCGTGAACTCCACGACCCGGCCACCGGCCTCGCGGGCCGTGCGCTCGATGAGCAGAGCGGGGGCGTGCTGGGGGACGCCGAGCAGTTCGGCCTCGGTCTCGTCGGTGACGGTCGGCTCGATGCTCTGGGTGGCGCGGCGGACGTCGACGCCGAACCTCGTGCGCAGGAACCGGTAGAACGACCCGGACACCATGTCCTCGGGCCGCAGGGACTCGACCAGGCGGTGCGGCAGGTGGATGCGCTCGATCGCCATCGGCTCGTCGTCCACCAGGCGCAGCCGTACGACGCGCAGGACCGGGTCGGCGGGCGAGACCTGCAGGCG
The DNA here is from genome assembly GCF_053604425.1 of Microbispora sp. NPDC004025. Classification (NCBI taxonomy): domain Bacteria; kingdom Bacillati; phylum Actinomycetota; class Actinomycetes; order Streptosporangiales; family Streptosporangiaceae; genus Microbispora; species Microbispora sp. NPDC004025. The sequence continues at coordinate 288,619 of NZ_JBSGHN010000006.1, forward strand.
GTGCGCCAGCCGTGCGGTGGCCGGGGCCGAGTCGAACTCGAGGATTCGGCTGAGCCAGTTCCCCTCGGCGGCGGGGGCGTGGAAGGAGTCGTCGCCGGCCGCGAGGGGCTGGGTGACCTTCCTGCGGCCGGTGAACGTCCCCCGCCCGTGCTCCCGCACGAGCATGCCCTGCCGTACGAGCCCGTCGATCGCCGCGCGGAGGGTCGGGCGGGAGACGCCGAGCTCCCGGGACAGGTCGCGTTCAGAGGGGATGGCGGTGCCGGGCTCCTTGTCGGCGATCAGGTCGAGCAGGACGTCTCTGACCCGGTCGCGCTTGAGGCCCGCTGGAAGTCTCTGCACGCCCCAGACCTTACCAGTAGTTGACCACTCATCCCCATCTCGGCCTGGAGATAGCCCGAAATATCGCCTCTTGACAGTCCGACTGGTTAAGACCACTCTCCTCTCAATGGTTTACCAATAACTGACCACTGGGAGGACCGATGAGGTTACGCCTCCTCGCCGCGGCGGCCGCGTTCAGCCTCGCGCTCGCCGGTTGCGGCTCGGCGTCCGAGCCCGGGACATCCGGACAGACCGGTACGACCACGCTGACCGTGTGGTTCATGCGCGACAGCCTGTCGGACGCGATCGTGAAGCGGTTCACGGACGACTTCCAGCGGTCGCATCCCGGAATCACCCTGAACGTCCAGATCCAGGAGTGGGACGGCATCGGGCAGAAGGTCACCAGCGCACTGGCCAGCAAGGACGCCCCCGACGTCATCGAGGTCGGCAACACCCAGGTCGCCGAGTACGCCGCCAGCGGCGGAGTCAGGGACCTCACCGGCAAGGTCGCCGACCTCGGCGGCGCCGACTGGCTGCCCGGCCTGGCCGAGCCGGGGAAGATCGGCGGCAGGCAGTACGGCATCCCCTGGTACGCCGCCAACCGAGTGGTCGTCTACAACAAGGACCTGTTCGCCAAGGCCGGTGTCACCTCCCCGCCGAAGACCCGCGACGAGTGGATCGACGTCACCACCAGGCTGAACAAGGGCGGCGTGCAGGGCATCTACCTGCCGGGCCAGAACTGGTACACCCTCGCGGGGTTCGTCTGGGACGAGGGCGGCGACCTCGCCGTCGAAGAGGGCGGTCAGTGGAAGGGGACGCTCGACACGCCGCAGGCGCTAGCCGGGCTGGCCTTCTACAAGCGTCTCCAGGCGCTCGGCAAGGGACCCAGGGACTCCGACGAGGCCAGGCCGCCGCAGGCCGACGTGTTCGGCAAGGGCGACGTCGCGCAGATCATCTCCGCGCCCGGCGGCGCGGTCGCGATCGAGAAGGCCAACCCGGACCTCAAGGGCAGGCTCGGCTTCTTCCCGATCCCCGGCAAGACGGCGGACAAGCCGGGCGCCGTCTTCACCGGAGGGTCCGATCTGATCATCCCTGAGGCGTCCGCGCACCCCGATGAGGCGTACGAGGTGGTCAAGGCCCTGGCGGGGGAGAAGTTCCAGCTCGACATGGCCAAGGAGATGAGCTATGTGCCCAACCGCACCTCGTACGCCGGGGTCCTGAGCGGCGACGAGGCCACCGCGGCGATGGCGGCGGGGGCCGCGGCCGGGCATGCCACGCCCAACTCGCCCAACTGGGCGGCCGTGGAGGCCAGGAACGTCATCAAGGAGTACATGACCAAGGTGCTCACCGGAGGGGACGCGGCCACCGCGGCGAAGGAGGCCTCCGGCGTGATCACCACGATCCTCAACACCAGGTCCTGACATGGCGCGCGCCCTCGCCCGCACGGCCCGTCCCGCTCTCCTCGCCGAGGCGAGAACCCGCAGAAAAGGCGCGCTCTGGCCGTACCTGCTGGTGGCCCCGGCCCTGGCCGCCTTCGCGTGCCTGCTCGTCTACCCGCTGGCCCGCAGCGTCGTCATCTCCTTCCAGCACTTCCGGCTGGGCGAGCTGATCAGGGGCGGGGCGGCCTTCGAGGGCCTCGCCAACTACGCCGAGGCCCTCGGCGGGCCGGAGTTCTGGGCGGTCGTACGGCGGACCTTCCTGTGGACCGCCGCCAACGTCGTACTGATCATGGTGATCGGCACCGCCGTGGCGCTGATGCTGCCGCACCTGGGACGCCGGATGCGGCTGGCCGTCATGAGCGGGATGGTGCTCACCTGGGCCACGCCGGTGCTGGCGGCGACGACGATCTTCCAGTGGCTCTTCCAGTCGCGTCTGGGCGTCGTCAACTGGGTGCTGGTCAGGCTCGGCTTCGACTCCTTCCGCGACTACACGTGGTTCGCCGACGGACGGGCGACCTTCGCGATCCTGGTCGCGCTGGTGGTCTGGCAGTCGGTGCCGTTCGCCGCGCTCACCCTCTACGCGGGACTCACCACCATTCCCGGAGAGCTGTACGAGGCGGCCCGGATCGACGGGGCCGGGCCGTGGCAGGTCTTCGGCCGGGTCACGTTTCCCATCCTGCGCCCGCTGTTCGGCCTGATCACGTCGCTGGAGGTCATCTGGGTCCTCACCTGCTTCGCGCAGATCTGGGCGATCAGCAAGGGCGGCCCCGGCGGCGCCACCGCCACCCTGCCGGTCTACGCGTTCCAGATCGCGCAGTCGCTGCACCGGTACGACCTGGGGTCGGCCGTCTCCACGCTGACCGTGCTGATGCTGCTCGCGGTGCTGGTCGTCCACCTGCGGCGGATGTTCCGGGAGGAGGGAGCGTGAGGAGGGCCGCGCTCAACCTGGCAGCCGTGGGCGTGCTGGCGGTGTCGGTGTTCCCCGTCTACTGGATGGTGATCACCGCGTTCAAGCCGACGGTGGACATCCTGACCGAGACGCCGGCGTTCTGGCCCGCCCGGCCGACCCTCGACCACTTCGCGACAGCCGTACGCGCCGCCGGGTTCTGGACGTTCTGGCGCAACAGCCTGGCGGTCACGCTCGGCGCGGTGGTGCTCGCGCTGGTCGTGGCGCTGCCGGCCGCCTTCGCCGTGGCCCGGCTGCGCTGGCCGGCGCGGCGCGGGTTCATCCTGATGGTCTTCGTCGCCCAGACCGCCCCCTGGTCGGCGCTGCTCGTGCCGGTCTACATCATCGCCCGCGACGCGGACATGCTCGACCGGCTGCCGACGCTGACGCTGGTGTACTTCGTCACGACGCTGCCGTTCACGATCGTGACGCTGCGCGGGTTCATCGCGGCGGTCCCGCCCGAGCTGGAGGAGGCCGCGCTGATGGACGGCTGCGGCCGGGCCGAGGCGTTCCGCCGGGTGGTGCTGCCGCTGCTCGCGCCGGGCCTGATGTCCACGTCGCTGTTCGGCTTCATCACCGCGTGGAACGAATTCGCCTTCGCCAACGCACTCATGATCAAGGACCAGGGCGACCGTACGCTGCCGATCTGGCTGTCCGGGTTCGCCAACGTCTTCGGCACCGACTGGGGCGCCACGATGGCCGCCGCCACGCTGTTCATGCTTCCCGTCCTGCTCGTCTTCCTCGTGCTCCAGCGCCGCGTGTCCTCCGGGATGATCGCGGGCGCGGTGAAGGGATGACCCAGATGATGATTCCGCGGCCCCGCCAGGCGGCCGTGCTCGGGGGAACCGTCACGCTCCACGACGGCCTCGTACGGCACGCGCCCGACGATCCCCGGCTGGGAGAGGAGGGATATCGCATCGACGTCACGCCGGACGGCGCGGAGCTGGCGGCGGGAGGACCCGCCGGGCGCTTCTACGGCCTGCGGACCCTGGCGGCACTCGGCCCCGAGGCGCCGCTGTGCCGGATCACCGACCGGCCCGCGCACTCCTGGCGAGGGGTGATGCTCGACGTCGCCCGGCACTTCATGCCGAAGGACTTCGTGCTGCGGCTGATCGACCTGCTGGCGGTCCACCGGCTCAACCGGCTGCACCTGCACCTGACCGACGACCAGGGCTGGCGGCTGCAGATCAAGCGCTATCCCCGGCTCACCGAGGTCAGCGGGGAGCACTACACGCAGGAGGACATCCGGGAGATCGTGTCGTACGCCGCCGACCGGTTCGTCACGATCGTGCCCGAGATCGAGATGCCGGGGCACGCCCAGGCGGCGATCGCCGCCTATCCCTGGCTCGGCAACCACCCGTCACGCCGTCTGCCGGTCCGCGACTCGTGGGGGATCAGCCCGCACGTGTTCAACCTGGAGGAGGCGGCCGTCGGCTTCTGCCGGGACGTGCTCGACGAGGTCATGGACCTGTTCCCCGGCGAGTACGTCCACCTCGGCGGCGACGAGTGCCCGCCGGACGAGTGGGCGCACAGCGAGGCGGCGTTGCGGCGGATCGCCGAGCTCGGGCTGCCGGGCCCGGATGCGGCGCGGGCGTGGTTCACCTCAACCGTCGGCGCGTACGTGACCTCCCGGGGCCGGCGCCCGATCCACTGGTACGACACCCCTGGTGGGCCCCCCGGCGTCACGGCGATGACATGGCTCGACCACGAGAGCGGACCGCGGGCGGCCCTCGAAGGGCTCGACGTCGTGCTGGCCCCGCACACCAGCACCTACCTCGACTACCCGGCCGACGCCCCCGGCCCGCACGGCCGGATGCTCTCCCTCGCCGACGTCTACGGGTTCACGCCGCCCCCGGCCCCCGAGGGGGCGGCGGGCCGGATCCTCGGGGTGCAGTGCCAGCTCTGGACCGAGTACATGCCCACGCCCGAGCACGTCGAGGCGATGGCCTTCCCCCGGTTGTGCGCCTTCGCCGAAGTGGCCTGGGGCACGGCGGGGGACTACCGCGACTTCCTGCGCAGACTCACCCCTCATCTGGAGTCGCTGGGCGTCCGGCCGGGGCCGGTCATCCCCTGAACTCCGCAATCCACCCCCCACGAAAGGAAGACTGCGGTGTCACGAAAGCTCTTATGGGGCGGCCTAGCGGCCGTCCTGCTGGCCGCGCTGGTCGTAGCGCTGCCCGCGCAGGCGGCCCAGTCGCTGCGCCTGCGCTACAAGACGAGCGCGACCGGCGCCACCGCCGACCAGGTGGAGCCCTGGTTCGACCTGGTCAACAGCGGGACCACGGCGGTGCCGCTGAACACCGTCAAGATCCGCTACTACTTCAGGGCCGACTCACCGGCGCAGCAGTACCGCTTCGCCTGCTCATGGGCGGTGATCTCCTGCTCCACCGTCACCGGGACCTTTCAGACGATCTCGCCGGGAACGGCCACGGCCGACCGCTACCTGGAGGTCGGCTTCACCTCCGGCAGCCTGGCGGCCGGCGCGTCGACCGGCGACCTGCAACTGCGCTTCTACCGGGCCGACTGGCAGACGATCAGGCAGAGCGACGACTACTCCTTCGGCCCCGCCCGGACGACGTACGGCGACTGGGACAAGGTCACGGTCCACCAGGGCGGCACGCTGGTGTGGGGCACCCCGCCCGCGGGCGTGACGGACCCCTCGCCGTCCCCGTCCCCCTCCACCTCGCCGTCGCCGGGCGGTCCGGGCGGCGGCAGCGGAGTCGTCTTCGACGACTTCGCCTACGCCTCCTCGTCGGACCCGCAGATCACGGCGCACAACTGGACCGTACGGACCAACAGCGGCGGCCCCGGTGTCCCCGGCGCGAGCTGGCCGGCGTCCAACGTGAGCTTCCCCGTCGTGAGCGGGAGCAACAAGGCGCTGCAACTGCGGGCGGCCACGGACGGCACCGCGGGAGGCACCTCGCAGGCCGAGTTCCTGCACCAGCGGAAGTTCTTCGAGGGCACGTACGCCGCGCGGGTGAAGTTCGCCGACGCCCCCGACAGCGGACCGGACGGCGACAACATCGTGGAGACGTTCTTCACCATCACGCCCCTCGCCTACGACCTCGACCCGGACTACAGCGAGCAGGACTTCGAGTACCTGCCGAACGGCGGCTGGGGCGCGCAGGGCCCGATCATGTACACCACCACCTGGGAGACCTACCGCAACGAGCCCTGGCTCGCGGTCAACACGCACACCGAGCGGACGGCGAGCTACGCCGGCTGGCACGACCTCGTGCTCCAGGTCTCCGGGGGCACGGTCCGCTACTACATCGACGGCACGCTGTTCGCCGAGCACGGCGGCGACTACTACCCCGAGACGCCGCAGTCGGTGAACTTCAACCTCTGGTTCATCTCCGGCGGGCTGCTGGGCAGCGCCACCCCGCGCGTCTACACGCAGCAGGTCGACTGGTTCTACTTCAGCAAGAACGAGGCCGTGGCTCCGGCCGAGATCACCTCCAGGGTGAACGCGTTCCGGAGCGCCGGCACCACGTGGAAGGACACCGTGCCCATGCCGTAGCCGGTATCGCCCGGGTCCCGGCGTGTCCGGGGCCCGGGCGACCGGTCAGTCGAGGAGATCGGGGTCGGAGGCGAGGATCTGGTCCAGCAGGGGCTGGAAGTTGATCCAGCCGACGAGGTCGTTGCCGATCTGGCCGTGCGTGAGCTTGGCGTTCTCGTGCGAGATGGGCACCGTCGGCCCGGCGGCCTTGGCCGCGAGCTGCGCCTGGCAGCTGCGCTCCATCGTGATGAACCACCAGGCCGCCGCCTCCACGCTGTCGCCCACGGTCAGCAGCCCGTGGTTGCGCAGGATGACCGCCTTGTGCGAGCCCAGCGCCCGCGCGATGCGGCGGCCCTCCTCGGTCTCCACGACCACCCCCGTGTAGTCGTCAAACAGGGCGTGGTCCTCGTAGAACGCGCACGCGTCCTGCGTCAGCGGCTCGAGCAGCGTCCCGAGCGCCGACAGGGCCTTGCCGTACACCGAGTGGGAGTGGGCGGCGGCGACCACGTCGGGCCTGGCCCGGTGCACCATCGAGTGGATGGCGAACGCCGCCTGGTTGACGTGGTGGCGGCCCTCCACCACCTGGCCCTCGTGGTTGACCAGGATCAGGTCGCCGACCTTGATCTGCTTGAACGACATGCCGAACGGGTTCACCCAGAAATGGTCGGTGTGCTCCGGGTCCCGGGCCGTGATGTGGCCGGCCACGCCCTCCTCGAAGCCGAACCTCCCGAACAGGCGCAGCGCCGCCGCGAGCCGCTCCTTGCGGTGACGCCGCTCCTCCTCCACGGTGGCGAAGGTCGGCGGCAGCCGGAAGGCGAGCTGGTCGGCGGGCACGGGCTGCAGGTCGGACAGGCTCATCGCGGCTCCCAGGGCTCGTGAGGCGTACCCGTCCAGCCTGTCCTCCGCCGCCGTCCCCTGTCCACGCGGGAACCGAATCTTCTTCGGTGCCCCTGGCGGCTTCGGTCCTGTCCGACGGGGCAGTGGAGGCCGACCGAATCCGCGTAAGGTGCATGCAGCCTGAGAGACGGGAGGTACCGATGCGGCTGGAGGCCGTCTTCTTCGACGTCGGAGAGACCCTGGTGGACGAGACCCGCGAATACGGCACCTGGGCCGACTGGCTGGGCGTCCCGCGGCACACCTTCTCCGCCGTGTTCGGCGCCGTGATCGCGCGCGGCGGCGACTACCGGGACACCTTCCAGCACTTCCGGCCAGGTTTCGACCTGCACGCCGAGCGGGAACGCCGGGTCCGGGAAGGCCAGGCCGAGACGTTCGGCGAGGAGAACCTCTACCCCGACGCCCGGCTCTGCCTGGCCGAGCTGCGGGAGATGGGGCTGCGCGTCGGCCTCGCCGGCAACCAGACCGCCCGCGCCGAGACCATCCTGCGCGCCCTGGACCTGCCCGTGGACGTAATCGGCACCTCCGACGGCTGGGGGGTGGAGAAGCCCGACACGTCCTTCTTCGACCGGCTGGTGGCGGAGGCCGGCTGTCCGGCGGAATCCGTCCTCTACGTGGGCGACCGCCTCGACAACGACATCCGGCCCGCCCAGAAGTCCGGGCTGCGCACCGCCCTCGTACGGCGGGGCCCGTGGGGCCACATCCTCCGCGACGAGACGGCGGCCCGGGCCTGCCTGTTCCATGTCGACTCGCTGGCCGAGCTTCCCGCGCTCGTCCGCAAGCACAACGGCGACTGACGGCTCACCCGGCCTCCGTGAGGTCGATCGAGGCGGCCAGTTCCACCACCACGTCGAGCAGGTTCCGCACGGCCTGCCGGTCGCGCGCGGGGTGCCAGGCCATGACGGTCTCGGCCCGTTCATCCGCGAGCGGCACGAACACGACCCCGGTGCGCCGCAGGCTGTGCGCCGACCGGGCGAGCCGGGTGACCCCGACCCCGGCGGCGACCAGGCCGAGCAGGCTCGGCACGCCCTCGGCCCGCTGTGTCACCCGTGGCTCGAAGCCCGCCGTGCGGAAGTCCTCGTCGTACTTGCGGTGCCACGGCTCCCACGAGCCGCGCGGCGTGAGCACCCAGGGCTCGCCGGCCAGGTCGGCGAGCCGCAGCTCGGCCCGCCCGGCGAGCGGGTGACCGGTCGGCAGGACCGCGCAGACGCGCTCGGCGACCAGCGTGACCGTCTTCAGGTCGTCCACGAGCGGCGGCCGGGTGAAGGCCGCGTCGTACCGCCCGTCCCGCAGACCGCCGACGAGATCGGCGATGCCGACCGCCTCGGTGACGAGATCCACGTCCGGGTACCGTTCGCGGAACGCGCGGACGACCGGCGGCATCATGTAGTTCGCGGTGGAGACGAGGAAGGCCAGGCGCAGCCTGCCGACCTCGCCGCGCTCGGCGCGACGGGCGGTCTCCACGGCGGCGTCCGCCCGGGCCAGCACCGCGCGCGCCTCGGGCAGGAACACCCGCCCGACCTCGGTGAGGCGGGTGCCCCGGGCGTCCCGGTCGAACAGCCGCGTGCCGAGGGCGCGCTCGAGCGCGACGATCTGCTGTGAGAGCGACTGCTGGGCGATGCGCAGCTCCCGCGCGGCCACGGTGAAGCTCAGATGCTCGGCCACGGCGACGAAGTACCGCAGATGACGCAGCTCGGGGGTCACAGGCTCTGACTGTAACGGCCGCAGGAAACGTGTGTTGGCGCGGCGGGTCCCGTACGGCGGACAGTGGTCCCACTGACTACGGAAACGAGGAGTGAGGACCATGACCGGACGGGTGTGGCTGATCACCGGATGCTCGGCGGGCTTCGGCCGGGAGCTGGCCGAGGCCGCTCTGGCCGCGGGGGATCGCGTGATGGCGACCGCGCGACGCCCCGAGGCGCTCGCCGCCCTGGCGGAACTCGGCGGCGACCGTGTGCGCGTCTCGCGGCTGGACGTCACCGACGCCGCCTCCGTCGACGCGGCAGTGGCCGAGACGCTGTCCGCCTTCGGCCGGATCGACGTCGTGGTGAACAACGCCGGCCACGGGTCGGTGGGAGCCGTCGAGGAGCTGTCGATGAGCGACCTGCGCGCGCTGATGGAGGTCATGTTCTTCGGGGCGGTGACCGTGACCAAGGCCGTCCTGCCACATCTGCGCCGCCAGGGGAGCGGGACCGTCGTGCAGATGAGCTCGATGGGCGGGCAGCTCAGCATGCCGGGCTTCGGCGCCTACTGCGCCGCCAAGTTCGCCCTGGAGGGGTTGTCGGAGGCGCTCGCCGCCGAGGTCGCGCCCTTCGGCGTACGGGTGCTGATCGTCGAGCCGGGCGCGTTCCGCACCGAGTTCGGCGGCCACCGCATGCACCGTTCTGAGCCCATCGACGCCTACCGGCTGTCCGCGGGCGCGACCCGGGCCTTCGTGGACGGCATGGACGGCACGCAGCCGGGCGATCCGGCCAAGGCCGCGCGGGCGATCCTCCAGGTGCTGGACGACGCCGAGCCGCCGCTGCGCCTCGCCCTGGGTGACGACGCGGTCGACGCCCTCCGCGCCCACCACGAGATGCTCCGCGCGGACCTGGACCGATGGGAGAAGCTGAGCCGGGCGACGAGCCTCTAGAGTCGCCGGGATGAAGCTCGATCACGATGCCGACGTCACGCCGCTGCTCGGCCGCGACTGGAGTGCGGTGAACCACCGGGACGCGCTGGCGGTCCTCGCCAGGCTCGGCTGGATGCCCTGTGGCGTGGGTGACTGGGCCGTCGGGCTGCGCTCGCCCCGCGGCCTGTTCGCCGCGCGGATCTGCCCGTTCGACCCGGCCTATCCGGCCTTCCTCGAACTGTGCCGTCGCTGCCCCGGCAACCCGTACCTGCCGCGGGTGGCGCTCGCCGAGGCCCTCGACGGCGGCGGCTCGCTCACGGTGCTGGAGTTCCTGGCCCCGGCCGCACCGGAGGAGGCGGCGGAGGTGGCCCGCCGATGGCGCGAGGGGGAGGGGGACGAGGCGCTCGACGCCGTACGGCGCGCCGCCCTCACGGTGGACGAGGAGTGGCGGGCGCGGACGCCGTGGTGGGACGGGATCGACCTCAACCACGGCAACGTCCGCCGGGCGGTGGACGGGAGGATCGCGCTCGTCGACGTCTTCTGCATGGACGGGGCGTCGCTGTACCGCCAGGTGCTCGACGACTCCGCCGTCGTGCGCGAACGCCTGTCCGCAGCCGGGACGAGGCACCTGCTGGACATCCCGTACATCGCCCGCGAGAGCTCTCCGGCGGAGATCGAGGCGCTGCGCGCGGCGTGGCGGACGGGGGCCGCCGTCACATCGTGAGCTCGGGGTGCCTGGCGCGGCCGAGCTCGGCCAGCCGTTCGTCCAGCGCCCGCGTGGCCGCCGCGGGCGGCAGGACCTTCAGCACGCCGCGGACACGGTCGTGCCCGATCGCGTACCACTGGTCCTCGAGCGCGTCGACCGCCTCCCGGAGATGCTCGGCGGCCTGGTCGCCGTCGGTGGAGGCGTGCGCGGCGGCGAGGTCGGCGAGCAGCACCGAGCGCTGCTTGCCGCCGTTCGGGCCCAGGTCGTCGAGCGCCTTGCGCAACCGGCGGGCCGCCTCCTCGTGGTTGCCCGCCGTCAGCGCGCTGTAGCCGGCGAAGCCGTCGAGCCTGGCCCGCTCGAAGAAGTCCAGCCAGGACGGGTCGTCGCCGCTCGCGTCGATCATGTGGTCGGCCCGGTCGATGTGGCGCATGCACTCCTTCGGCTCGCCGCAGCGGGCCGAGATCTCCGACGCCACACAGTGGAGCCATGCCCTGGTCAGCGGGCCGACGCCGTGCCAGGCGTGCGCGAACGCGGCGTCGAGCAGGCCCAGGGCGTCCGTACGGTGGCCCTCGAACCCCGGCACGAACGCCGCGTGGGCGAGCACGGCGGCGGCCAGGGGATGGTCCCCGCACTCCCGGGTGGCCGACAGGGCCATGCGGAACAGCCGCGCCGCGGTGGGGCCGTCGTTCAGGTCGAAGAAGGCGACCCTGCCCGACAGCAGGGCCGAGCGGGCGGCCGCCTCGGCCAGCGTGTGCCGGACCGCCCCCTCCGGGGCCGCCCGCAGCAGGCTCATGCCGAGCCGCGTGTGCGCGACCGACGCCTGGAAGATGTCGTCCGGGGGCGAGGTCCAGTAGAGGGCGGCCTGCTTGTCGACCACCCGGGCGAACGCCTCGGCCGACTCGGCGTCGACCCCGCGCCCGCGTTCCACCGCCGCGGGAAGACGCTCGCCGCCCTCACCGATGAGCGGAGCGAGCACGCCCGCGCCGAAGAGCCCCCGCAGGAACGTGGAGCGGTCGATGCCGTCTGCGGCGATCATGCTCAGCAGCCTCCGTATCTCGTCCACCACCTCCGTGACCGGCCGCATGGCCATCTCGTCGGGGGTGAGCAGTCCCAGTTCGCTCGCGGGCTTGTCGAAAATCGTCACCAGATGCTTGCGATAGCGCGGATCCGGCCACCGCTCGCCGGTCTCCCATCGCCTGACCGTGTTGGCCGTCAGGCCGGTGTCCTTCTCGTCGCACGACCGCATGGACGTACGAATGCGTTCGCACAGCTCCTCGTAGGACCACCCGCGCTGCAGGCGTTCCCACGCGAGCCGGCGATTTTGCGGATGGCGGTGGTTGGCCGGCATGTCGCACCCCCAGCACACTGTGTCAGCGTGACACGCCGACACTACGGGAGATTCCGTGTTCGCGCGGCTACTGGCTGTGATTGGACGTCCTCTGGCTGATACTCCAACCGCTTCAAAAGCGCTTAGCTTGGCCCACTTCCGCGAGCAGCCGTTGGAGATGGGTGACATGACCACGCTGGAGGACATCGCACGAGACCACGCCGGCTGGATCATCTGGCGGTCGGACGTCGGCCGCTGGTGGGCGACCAGGCGCGGGCCGGTGAACCTCGACGCGATCCGCAGGGGATGCGCGATGACGCTCGACGCCGACGACCCCGAGGCCCTCGCCGCGGCGCTGACGGCCCAGGCCGAGCTGACCGCCGCGGTCACCGCCGACCCCGCGATCACCGGGTGACCGAGGGCCGCCGGCACGGTCAGCGGCCGTGCCGCGGACGGTCCCTGATGTAGTGGACGACGTGGACCGCGCAGGCGCCGTCGCCGGCGCCTGCGACGGATCCATCCGCCCCTGCCCTCCGCTGTTCAGGCGAGGAGATCGGGCCTGAGGACCTCCGCCTGGAGGATGCGCTCGATCTCCTTCTCGTCCGCGTTGTGGCCCGTCTGCCGCCGCAGCTCCTTCCGTACGGCGTCGAGGATCACGGGCGTGAGGAGGACGCGGTCGAGGAGGTCGATCTCCAGGGCCAGGTCGACGACGACCGGGAGACCGCCGGTGAGGTGGTAGACCTGCCACACCTGCCCGTTCGTCAGCACCATCCATTCGACGCCCTCGTTCACCGCGTACATCTGCACCTGTCGCAGGTGTTTGACGCCCAATTTCTGCGTGCACCGCTTCACCTTGATGAACGCGGCCAGCTGTTTGTCCACGCGTATGCCGTAGTCGGCGAATTCGCCTTTGACCTGGTATTCGGTTGTCAGATCTTCGTATTTGTCGTAGCCCAGCCCTTCGCAGAGGAAATCGGTGACGAGCAGGCGGGTGTCACCCTCGTTGGCGTCGCGGGCGATGAGATCGCTGAGGGGCTTGCCGTACCGGCGTATCGCCGTGCGGATGCGGTTGCGCGCCTCGGACTCCCATTTCGGCATGGTGCGGGGGTTGGCGGGTGCCTTCCGGGGTCCGCGAACGTCGCCCTCATGCGTGAGGGGGGCTTGAGTCGCCTCGGGCGCGACGAGGGCCTCGGACGTCTGATCGGTCATGAAGTGCACCTTTCCTCGCGATGCTCGGGACGTTTGCTGGTCATCGGTGTGACGATGTTGGACGCGTTTCCGCGTCCGAATGGTTACCGCCGTGAATATCTGTTCGGCAACAAAAATGAGAATGCGAGCATTCTTCTTTGAAGACGATTTATGGGGTATGTACCTTCGTTTCGACCTCCGGCCGCGAGGTCCGGGTGTTGTGCCTCGCGGGGCGCGTCGCCGGTGTGCTTCGGCGTAGGGGTTCCCTGTCGGATTGCGTCTCGCTATAGTGCGGATTGCAATATGACGATGGGGGTGTGATGGGGCGGGCGGACAGGGATCTGGTCGGGCTCACGGTGCTCGCTCTGCTGTCCGTACGGCCCGCCCACCCCTACGAGCTGCACCGGTTCGTCATCGACACGCACAAGGACTACATCGGCGGCCTGCCCCGCAGCCTCTACCACGCGGTCGACCGGCTGGCCCGTGACGAGCTCATCGCTCCGGTCGAGACCAGCAGGGAGGGCCGCCGGCCGGAACGCACCGTCTACCGGGTGACCGAGGAGGGGCGGGCCGAGCTGAGCACCCGGCTGCGCCGTCTGCTGGAACAGCCGGACGGCGACACCAAGGTCTTCCTGGCCGCGGTGTCGCTGATGGGATGCCTTCCCGTCCCCGAGGCGGAGCGGGCGCTGAGCACCCGCGCCGCCACGCTGGAGGGCGCCATCGTCGCCGCCGACGCGCACATCGAGACGCTGGACGGCTCGGGCCTGCCGCGCGTGCTGGTCCTCGAAGTGGAGTACGACCGGGCGATGAAGGCCGCCGAGTTGGCGTGGGTCCGCGCGACCCTCGCCGAGATCCGGTCGGGCCGGATCACCTGGAGCACCGAGACGAACGCCGGACAGCTCGACCGGCAGTGACGCGCCGGCCGGATGCGCCAACATCCGGCCGGCGCCCGACCCGACCACCCGCGAAGCGGCCGATCAGGGCTCGCACTCCGAAGGATAGGCGGCTTCGCGGTCATCCGAGAGGAGTCGCAACCATGTCAGAGACCGCGCTGGAGACCGTGTCCGGCGACATCCACCGCCTGCTGGACGCGCTGACCGCGGCCTGGAACGACGGGGACGCCGCCGCCTTCGCGGGGTTGTTCACCGAGGACGCCGACTATGTGACGTACTTCGGTGCCCGCATGGAGGGCCGCCGGGCCATCGAGGACAGCCACCGGGCCCTGTTCGAGGGCCCGCTGAAGGGGTCCCGGCTGGGCGCGCCGGCCGCCGCGCCCCCGCTGCGGAAGATCCGCCTGCTGAGCCCGGACGCGGCGCTGGTCGTGACCACCGGAGGATCGTCCCTGCCGGACGGCGGGTCCGATCCGGGCCGTGACTCGATCATGACGTTCACCGTGGTCAGAGCGGGCGACGGCTGGCGCCTCGCGTCGTTCCAGAACACGCGGACCGGTGCGCCGTGACGTCCGCCGAGGCCCCGCTGTGCGAGGTGCGCGGCGTCGTCGAGGCGCCGGTCGACCGGGTGGCCGGCCTCATCCTGCGAGTACGGCCGGGGCAGGTGGGGCGGCACAACTGTTTCCTCCTGGCGGAGCACGGCGGAACGCTCACCGGTGGACCGGACCGGTTCGTGCTCGCCGCGCCCGGGCACGCGATGACGGTCGAGGTGGGCCCGGACCGGCTGGACGTGCAGGGCGGCTGGTGGTACCGCGGTGAATACCGCCTCGCGCCCGATCCGGCCGGCACGCTGCTGGTCCACCAGGTCCGCAACGTGGCCGAGCGCCTGCGCTGGGGAGTGCCCCTGGCCAACGGGTTCTTCCGGCGGTTCGGAGCACGGACGCGCGACGGCTTCGCGGTCCTGCTCGACCGTGTGGGCGCCGAACTGGACTGCCCGGTCCGCCTGCTGGGCAGGCGCTGAAAGGCACGGATCGGCCCGGATCGGCCCGGCTCGGGCCGGTCCGGGACGGCAGCCCTTCTCCGCGCCCTCGTTCGCGCCGCGGACGAAGTAGCGCTGGCCCACCACGAAGACGTCTCAGCCCGCCTGCCGGCGGGTGTGGAGATAGAGATCGCGGAGCAGGCACACCTCGGCCAGGTGATGGATCAGCTCGCGGTTGATGTGGAGCACCAGCACCGCCAGAGGATGGTCGGCGTACGGCCCTTCCGCCTGCCCGCACGGGCGGGCGAGGCCGGCTTCGCCGAGGGACTCGACCCCGGCCAGCCATGTGGCGTACTCCGCGTCGAGCTGGGCCAGCGCTTCGGCCGCGGAGGCGGCGTACGCGAACGACTGGTAGTCGACCGGCGGGCGGCCGAAGTGCGCGGCGTTGCGCATCGCGAGCACGCCGACGATCACGTGCCCGAGCCGCCAGGCGATCGTCGTGAGCGGCGGCGGGTCGGGTGCCGGCATCGCGAAATCGATGGTCATCGCGCCGGACCCGGCCTGCACGGGTGCGGCGCCGGCGCCGCGCGGGCGCACGCTCCAGCAGCCGGGCGCGGGCTCCCAGAAGTACTCGTCGTCCGTGAGCCCGTCGAGGCGGCCGCGCAGCTGGTTGGTCCAGTGCCAGGTGACCTGCTCGCGCAGCAGGGGGTTCCACGTCTGGTCGCTCATGGCTCCAGGCTCCCCCACATAGCGGACAGTTCCGTTCCGTGATCCGTACGATGGCCGCATGAGCGCCGAGTCGACGACCGAGCGGGTGCTGCGGCTGCTGGCGCTGTTGCAGCGCAGGCCGTCCTGGACCGCCGCCGAGCTCGCCGCGGAGCTGGGGGTCACCGACCGATCGGTGCGCCGCGACGTGGAGCGGTTGCGCGCGCTCGGCTACCCCGTGCACGCGACGGCGGGCGTCGGCGGCGGCTACCGGCTCGGCGCCGGCACCCGGCTGCCGCCGCTGCTCCTGGACGACGAGGAGGCGATCGCGACGGCGGTGTCCCTGCGGCTCGCGTCGGGAAGTACGGTCGCCGGGGCGGGTGGGGCGGCGCTGCGGGCCCTCACGAAGCTCGACCAGGTGATGCCGCCCCGGCTGCGCGCCGAGATCCGGGCGGTGTACGGGGCGACCGAGACTCTGGCCGGTCCCGCCGCCGAGATCGACCCGGAACTGCTGATGACGCTGGCGCGGGCCTGTCGCGACGCCGTGAGGGTGCGGTTCCGGTACGCCGGTCGCGACGGAGGGGAGCGCGAACGCACGGTCGAGCCGGTGCGCATGGTCGTCGCGGGCCGCCGCTGGTACCTGATGGCCCGGGACGTGGACCGCGACGACTGGCGCACCTTCCGGCTTGACCGGATGCGCGAGGCGGTGGCGACGACCTGGCGCTTCCGGCCGGGCGAGCATCCGGACCCGATCGCCTACGTGCAGCGGTCCGTGACCGAGGCGCCGTACCGGTGTCTCGCCCGGGTGCGGCTGCACGCCCCGCCCGATCGGGTGCGCGAGCTGGTGCCGCCCCAGGTGGGGCGTGTCGAAGACGACCGCGACGGAGCGTGCGTGCTCGTCGTCGGCGGGGACGACCCGCAGTGGCTCGCCATACGGGTGGCCCTGCTGGGGTTCGAGGCGGAGGTGCTTGATCCCCCGGAGCTGCGGGAGGCCGCCGCTCTGCTCGCCCGCCGCCTCGCGGCGATGGCCCGGACCGGTTGAAGGCGCGCAGTGTGCTTCATCCCGGACGCCGCTCCGGGCACATGGCATGATCGAATATCTGTTCTAATACAATCGATGTCATGACGGCTTTTCAGGCCTCGTTGCTGGACTGGGGCAGGGACGTTCAGATCGGGCCGCTCGGTTCGTCGGTGCGGCGCACGCGGCTCGACCGGGGCGCCTGGATCGACGTCCGGCCGCACTGGGTCGAGGGGGCGGACGTGCTCTTCGAACGCCTCCTCGACGCGGTGCCCTGGCACGCCGAGCGCAGGCACATGTACGACCGGGTCGTGGACGTGCCGCGGCTGCTGAAGTTCTACGACGAGGGCGAGGAACTGCCCGATCCCATCCTCGCCGAGGCGAGGGACCTGCTCGACGCCCACTACGAGGAGGAGCTGGGCGAGCGGTTCCGTACGGCGGGCATGTGCCTCTACCGGGACGGCCGCGACAGCGTCGCCTGGCACGGCGACACGATCGGACGCGGCAGCACGCAGGACACCATGGTCGCGATCGTGTCGGTCGGCACACCACGCCCGCTGTTGCTGCGCCCGCGCGGCGGGGGAGGCCCGACGCTGCGGCACGAGCTGGGCCACGGCGACCTCATCGTCATGGGCGGGAGCTGCCAGCGCACCTGGGAGCACGCGATCCCGAAGTCCACCAAGGTGATCGGCGCCCGCATCAGCGTCCAGTTCCGCCCGAGAGGCGTACGGTGACGGCACGCGCCGGGGCGCCCCCGCTCTGACCCCGCCGGCCCGCATCCCCCGGCTTGAACGCCCTCCCCCGCCTGCCCGGCCGTTGACACGTGCGGTTTCCTGGTACTGCTGGAGCAAGGCCCGGGCAAAGGACGGGCCACGGTCGCACGAGGAAAGGTCGCGGATGATCCCGAACCCCTACGCCCCCGCCCCCACCCGGTACGACGACATGCGGTACCGGCGCAGCGGAAGGAGCGGGGTGCTGCTTCCCGAGATCTCCCTCGGCCTGTGGCACAACTTCGGCGACGGCCACCCTCTCGACGTGCAGCGTGCCGTCCTGCGCCGGGCCTTCGACCTCGGCGTCACCCACTTCGACCTGGCCAACAACTACGGCCCGCCGTACGGCTCGGCGGAGGAGAACTTCGGCCACCACCTGCGCGCGGACTTCCGGCCCTTCCGCGACGAGCTGTTCATCTCGACCAAGGCGGGCTACGACATGTGGCCCGGCCCGTACGGCGAGTGGGGATCGCGCAAGTACCTGCTTGCCAGCCTCGACCGGTCGCTGAGCCGGATGGGACTCGACTACGTCGACGTCTTCTACTCCCACCGGCCCGACCCGGACACCCCGATCGAGGAGACGATGGGCGCCCTCGACACGGCGGTGCGCTCCGGCAAGGCGCTCTACGTGGGCATCTCGAACTACTCGGCCGAGCAGACCGAGCGGGCCGCCGCCGTGCTGCGCGAGCTGGGCACCCCGCTCCTGATCCACCAGCCGCGTTACTCGATGCTCGACCGATGGGTGGAGGACGGGCTGCTCGACACGCTGGAGCAGGCCGGAGCGGGCTGCATCGCCTACTCGCCGCTGGCGCAGGGCCTGCTCACCGGCCGCTACCTCGACGGCGAGGTGCCGGCCGACTCGCGGATGGCGATCGGCCACTTCCTCACGCGCGACCGGCTCACGCCCGACCTGCTGGAGACCCTGCGCGGCCTCAACAAGATCGCACTCGAGCGCGGCCAGACGCTCGCCCAGCTCGCCCTGGCGTGGATCCTGCGCGACCGGCGGATCACGTCCGTGCTGGTCGGGGCGAGTTCGGTCGGGCAGCTCGAGCAGAACATCGCGGCCCTCGACGCGCCGGCGCTCACGCCGGAGGAACTGGCCGAGATCGAGAACCTGCTGTAGTCCTCACGGCGGCGGGCGGCCGGTCACGATGGGCCGCCCGCCGCCGGAGGCGAGGTCCGCGTCAGGAGAACGCGTCGACGCCGGTCAGCTCGGCGGACAGGTCCCAGAGCCGGGCCGCCTCCCCGGGATCGACCGCCCACGGCGCGACCCGCCCGCCGGCCGTGTCGCCGGTGGCGACCTCGGCGACGTCGCAGTCCTCGCAGTAGACCCCGCCGTGACCCTCGAGCAGAGGGGAGGTCGCCGCCCAGACGGTCGTGGCCGCGCCCTGCTCCGGTGTCTTGAAGTCCTCCGCCGGCGTGCCGCCGGGAGAGATCCAGCCCAGGGCGACCTGCTCCGCACGGGGGATGTGCCGCTGGAGCGGGGTGAGGATGCTGCCGGGGTGCAGGGAGAAGGCCCGGATGCCGGCGGCGGCCCCGAGCGCGTCGAGATGCACGGCGAACAGGATGTTCGCCGTCTTCGACTGCCCGTAGGCCAGCCACTTGTCGTACCCGTCCCGGAAATGGATGTCGTTCCACCGGATGCCGGACCCGAAATGGGCACCCGAGGACACCGACACCACCCGTGCCCCGCCGTCGGCCAGAGCCGGGCGCAGGTGGTTGACGAGGGCGAAGTGACCGAGGTGGTTGACCGCGAACTGGGCCTCCCACCCCGGCCCGACGCGGGTCTCCGGGCAGGCCATGATCCCGGCGTTGGCGACGACGAGGTCGATGGTCCTGCCGGTCTCCACGAGCGTTTCCGCGAACACGCGAACACTGCGCAGGTCCGCCAGGTCGAGTTCGTGCGTCTCCGTACGCGGGATGTCGCGCAGCGCCTCCTTCGCCGCCGCCGGCCTGCGGGCGGGGACGATCACCTGGGCCCCCGCCGAGCTCAGCGCCCGCGTCGTCTCCAGGCCGAGCCCGGAGTATCCCCCGGTGACCAGGGCCGTCCGCCCGGACAGGTCGATTCCCGCGAGCACCTCGCGCGCGGTGGTGCGGGGGCCGAAACCACTGCCGATCCTGTGCTGTGCCGTCATGAGGAGGACCGTAGGAGCTGGAGCGTGCTCCAGGTCAAGCCGCACGCTCGCCGGACGGCCAGGTGTCAAGTGGCGAAGGGCGGCGGCTCAGTCGACCTCGGCGCTGCCGTTCACGCGGAGCTTGCGGCGGGCCCGCTCGTAGAAGGTGGTCGTCCCCAGCCGCACGACGCGGGCGGCGGCGCGCAGCGCGGTCACGGTGAGCCGGTCGCCGGGGCACAGGTGGCCGCCGATCGTGCCGTCGACCTCCATGGCGAGCTGTCCGCTGGTGGAGAGCACGTCGAGCGTCACCTCCTCGTCCGCCGACAGGACCAGCGCCCGGTTGAACGCCGAGTGGGCGGCGGCGGGGACGACGAGGAAGCCCTCGACGGTCGGGGAGACGATCGGACCGCCGGCCGAGAAGTTGTACGCGGTGGACCCGGTGGAGGTGGAGACGATCACGGCGTCGGCGGCGTACCGGACGAACGGCTCGCCGTAGACGGATACGGAGACCGCCGCGAGCCCGTCGCCGGGGATGCGCACGAGGGCGATGTCGTTGAACGCCGTCACCATCCGGCCGTCGTGGCTCGTCGCACTGACCGCCATCCGCGGCTCGACCGTGTATCTGTGCTCGTCGATCGCCGACAGCGCGGGGGCGAGCTCGTCCACGTCGATCTCGGCGAGGAAGCCGAGCCGTCCCAGGTTCACCCCGAGGACGGGGGTCGGCCGCCCGGCGATCAGGCGCATCGTGCGCAGCATCGTGCCGTCGCCGCCGAGGCTGACGAGGAGGTCGGACCGCTTGACGAGGGCCGGGGCGTCCACCGGGACCGCGCTGCAGTCGATGCGTCCGACCTCGTCGGGCAGTCCGAGCACCGTGACGTCCCGTTTGCGCGCCCACTCGACGATCGTGTCGATCGCCTCCTTGGAGTCGCGCTGCGGGTGCAGGACGAGACCCACGGTGCTGACCATGCCCATGCCCCAACTGTACGGTCAGCCTGGCGTGGCCGGTTTCAGGCCGCGATGGGCAGGTAGACCCGGAACCACGTCTCGCCGGGGCGCGACTCCACCCGGATGTCCCCGTGGTGCTTGTTGACGACGATCCGATAGGAGATGTCCAGGCCCAGGCCGGTGCCCTCACCGACGGGCTTGGTGGTGAAGAACGGCTCGAAGATGCGGGGCCGGACCTCGGGCGGGATGCCGGTGCCGGTGTCGCCGACCTCGACGATCAGGTGCCCGTCCTTGCGCCGGGTGCGCAGGGTCAGCGTGCCCGCGCCGTCCATCGCGCCCAGCGCGTTGTCGATGAGGTTCGTCCACACCTGGTTCAGCTCCGCCGCGAACGCGGGGATGAGCGGCAGCGACCGGTCGTACTCCTTGAGCGTGCGCACACCCTCGGGGATCTTGCCGTGCAGCATGGTCAGCGTGGCGTCGAGCAGATCGTGCACGTCGACGGTCTGGTGCGGAGCGCGGTCGAGCTGGGAGTACTGCTTGGCGGCGGCGACCAGACCGGAGATCCGGTTGACCGTGTCGTCGATCTCGGACATCAGCAGCTCGGTGTCCACGGTGTAGGTGAGCCACCGGACCGCCGGCTCCAGGTTGTCCTCGCCCACCGCCCCGGCGATCTGGTCGAGCCAGACCGCGTCGACGCCTCCGGCCACCAATGTGGCCGCCAGGTCCCAGCCGCCGACGATGTCGTGGTCGTCCAGCCAGTCGGCGACCGCGTCCTCGGCGTCGGAGCGCGCCAGCGGGGACAGCTCGGGGGCGGACGCGGCCCGCTTGACCGCGTCCTCCTGCAGCTCCACGAGGTCGTGCAGCTGGCTGCCGTCCAGCCGCCCGTCGGCGATCATGGCGAGCTTCTGCCGCATGCCCGCCACCCGCCCGCGCAGCGCGGACGTCGCCCGTACGGCGGCGGCCGCCGGGTTGTTCAGCTCGTGGGTCAGACCGGCCGACAGCGAGCCGAGCGCGAGCAGCCGCTCCCGTTCGCCGACGATCGTCTGCGTGGCGCGCATGCCGAGGAACAACCCCTCCAGCAGGTGCATCGCCATCGGGAACCACTCGCGCACGCACGCCCTGATGACCTCGGCCGGCAGCACGAAGAACTCGGCGTCGGTGACCGCGGTCAGCGTGTTCATGTAGAGCTGGGAGAACTCGCCGGTGATGTACGCCTGCGTGGCGCCGCCGTACACGCCGCGCTGGCCGGTGCGGCTCACCTCGACCTCGTCGCCCTGCACTCGCCTGCTCATCGCGACCGTGCCGCTCAGCAGCACGAAGAAGCAGGTCGCCGGCTCGCCCTCCTGGTAGACGCGGGTCCCGGCGAGCCGCCGCTCCACCCGGCCCGCCTCCGACAGCCGGGCGAGCTGCGCCTCGTCCAGCGCCTCGAACAGGAAAAGCGTGCGCAGTTCGCCGGGCGGCAGGGTCGGCTCGCTCGGATGCTCGGTCATGTGTCCTCCAGATAGCGGTGCACGAGTGAGACCGCCATGGCGCCCTCTCCCACCGCCGAGGCGACCCGCTTGACCGAACCGGCCCGCACGTCGCCGGCCGCGAAGACGCCGGGCATGCTCGACTCCAGGTGATAGGGGTCCCTGGAGGGCGTCCACCCGGGCGGGCGGCGGCCGTCCGCGAGCAGGTCGGAGCCGGTCAGCACGTAACCGCCTCCGTCGCGGGCGACCACGTCGCCGAGCCAGTCGGTGCGCGGTTCCGCGCCGATGAAGACGAACAGCCACGACGCGGGCACGGACGTCGTCCGGCCGCTCCGCCCGTCGCACAGGATCAGGCGCTCCAGGTGGTCGCGGCCCTCGCCGCCGACCACCTGGATGCGCGGGTGGACCTCGATCGCCGGAATGGCCTCGATCTGGTCGATCAGGTAGCGCGACATCGACCGGGTGAGGTCGTCGCCTCGGATGAGGATGTGCACCTTGCGGGCGAACCGGGAGAAGTACACCGCCGCTTGCCCGGCCGAGTTCGCCCCGCCCACGATGTAGACCTCTTCGCCGGCGCAGCTCGGGGCCTCGGTGGCGGCCGCGCCGTAGAAGACGCCCCGGCCGGTCAGGTCGGCAAGGCCGGGCGCGTCCAGGAGCCGGTAGGACACCCCGGTCGCCAGCACGACCGTGTGCGCCGTCACGGCGGTGCCGTCGCCGAAGCGCAGCAGGGTGGCCGAGCCGCTGCGTTCGAGGCCGACGACCTCGCGGGTGGTGAGCAACTCGGCGTCGAACTTCAGCGCCTGCCTGCGGGCGCGGTCGGTGAGCTGGGCGCCGGAGACCCCGTCGGGGAAGCCGAGGTAGTTCTCGATGCGGCTGCTCTGCCCGGCCTGCCCGCCGGTGGCCCGCTGCTCCACGAGCAGGGTCCGCAGCCCCTCGGACGCGCCGTACACCGCGGCGCCGAGGCCCGCGGGGCCCGCGCCGATCACGGCGAGGTCGTAGAGCTCCGAGGCCGGGGTGGTGGCCATGCCGACGTGCGCGGCGAGATCGGCCTCCGTGGGCCGCGCCAGGGCCTTGCCGCCCGTGGTGATCACCACGGGCACGTCCGTCTCGCTCATCCCGGCGGCGGTCAGCAGTCGTGCGCCCTCGGCCTCGTCGGCCCGCAGCCAGCGGTACGGCACGAGGTTGCGGGCCAGGAAGTCGCGCACCGCGAACGACTGCGCCGACCAGCGATGGCCCACGATCTTGGTCTCCGGCATCGTCACGGCGGGGGTGGCGAGCCACGACTCCAGCAGCGCGTCCAGCACCGGATAGAGCTTCTCCTCCGGCGGGTTCCACGGCTTGAGCAGGTAGTGGTCGAGGTCGACGATGTTGATCGCGTTGATGGCCGCGTCCGTGTCCGCGTAGGCGGTCAGCAGCACTCTGCGCGCCAGCGGGAAGACGTCCATGGCGGCTTCGAGGAACTCGATGCCGTTCATCTGGGGCATCCGGTAGTCGGCCAGGATGACGGCGACCTGCTCGCCGCGCAGCTTGATCTCGCGCAGCGCGTCGAGCGCGCTGGGGCCGGACTCGGCCCGGATCACGCGGTAGCGGTCGCCGTATCGGCGGCGGACGTCACGAGCCACTGCCCGGGAGACGGAAGGGTCGTCGTCGACGGTGAGGATCGCGGCATTCTGCACATCTCACAAGGTACTGGCGTATCTCCGGCGAATGACACTCCTAGGACATAGGTCCCATAGTGCGGTGACATTCGCCGGTCGCCCCGCAGCCGGTCATGACCAAGGCTGGGGGAGTCGAAGGAGGGCGCCATGCCGATGACCGTCCGGGACGTGATGAACAGGTTCGTGGTGGCGGTCGAGGCGACGGCCTCGTTCAGCGACGTGGTCACCGCCATGTGCCGGTTCCACGTCGGCGCCGTACCGGTCGTGGACGGGGACCGGCGCGTGATCGGCATGGTGAGCGACGACGACCTGCTGCTCAAGGATCTGGACCGGCGGCCCGGCGACCTGTTCATCGAGGGGCCGTCCCGCCGCAGGGAGCGCAGGAAGGCGAGGGGGCGCACCGTCTCCGAGATCATGACCAGCCCCGTGATCACGGTCACCGAGGACACCCCGCTGCGTCGGGCCGCCTGGCTGATGCACTGCAACAGGATCAAGGAGCTTCCGGTGGTGGACCGGCAGAGCGGCCGCATCACCGGGCTGGTGAAACAGTCGGACCTGATCAGGGCGTTCTGCCGGCCGGGGGAGGACATCCGTGACGACGTCCTGGAGGTCGTGGTGCGCTACTCGAGGCAGTGCGCCGTACGGGTCGAGGACGGGATCGTCCACCTCGACGGCGGCGTGGAGCGGCGGTCCCAGCTCCGCGCCCTGATCGACGAGGTCTGGCGGGTGGACGGCGTGGTGGACGTCGAGTCCTCCATGACGTACGAGACGGACGACGTGAGCCGGGCCGTCTCCGCGGGTGGGCCGTGGAGGACAGGCCCGGCGGAAGGCGGTGAGAAGTGATGAGCGTCGAGACCATGACGGCGTCCGAGGTGATGACCCGGACGCTCGTCACGGTGGAGCCGGAGGAGTCGCCGCTCATGGCGTGGGAGCTGATGTGGCGGGCCGGGGTCCACCATCTGCCGGTGGTGGACGCCTGCGGCCGGCTCGTCGGCGTCCTCGCACGGGAGGACATCGCCGGCAACTGGTCGGGCGGGCCCGCCGAACAGTCCCGCAAGCAGGTGCACACGCTCGTGCGGGGCGTGCGCTGTCCTCGGGCGGCCCCGGACGCCCCGCTGTCCGAGATCGCCGCGCTGATGGCCGATGCCGGCTGCGGCGCGGTCCCCGTGCTCGGGCCGGACGACATCCTGCGGGGCCTGGTCACCACCACAGACGTGCTGATGGCGCTGGCCGGGAGGACGCCCCGTCCGGCCGCCGGCCTCGCGGACGTGAAGGGCGGCCTGTTCCATCTGGAGCCGGTGCCGGCCGTCACCTGTCCATGAGCAGGACGGCCGCTCCCTCGACCCGGTCGGCGGCCAGGTCGGCCAGGGCCCTGTCGGCCGTGTCGAAGGAGTAGGGCGTCGTGGTGACCAGTGGGTGATGACCGGCCGCCAGCCGCAGGAACTCCCGTCCGTCGGCACGGGTGTTGGCCGTGACGCTGCGCAGCGTCCGCTCCTGGAACAGATGACGCTGGTAGTTCAGTGCCGGGATGTCGGTGAGGTGGATCCCCGCCACCGCGAGCGTGCCGCCCCGATCGAGCGCGGCCAGCGCGACCGGCACGAGGTCGCCCACCGGGGCGAACAGGATCGCCGCGTCCAGGGGCTCGGGCGGCGGGTCGGCGCTGCCCGCCGCGGAGGCCGCGCCCAGCCGGAGCGCGAGCTCCCCGGCCGCCGCCGACCTCGTCATCACGTGCACGGTCGCGCCCTCGGCGATCGCGATCTGGGCGGTCAGGTGGGCCGAGGCGCCGAACCCGTAGATCCCCAGCCGCCCGCTCGGCGGCAGGTCGGCGCGGACCAGCGCGCGGTATCCGATGATCCCCGCGCACAGCAACGGCGCGAGCGTCTCCGCCGGAGTGTCCTCCGGCAGCGGGTAGACGTACGCCGCGGGGGCGGTCAGCAGCTCCGCGTAGCCGCCGTCGGCGTCCCATCCGGTGTAGGCGGACGCCGGGCACAGGTTCTCCGCGCCGCGCAGGCAGTAGCGGCACCGGCCGCAGGTCGAGCGCAGCCAGGCCACCCCCACCCGGGTGCCGACCGGCGGCCCCGGCGTGTCCGGGCCGAGCCCCGCCACCCGTCCCACGACCTCGTGCCCCGGAACCGTACGGGGCCGTCTCGGGGGCAGGTCGCCCTCGGCGAGATGCAGGTCGGTGCGGCAGACCGCGCACGCCTCGACCCGGACCAGCAGTTCCCCGGGCCCGGGCGCGGGGTCCGGCAGCACGGCCCGCTCCAGCGGCCGCGTCGCCATGGGCCCCGGCCGGGCCACGACCCAGGCGTCCACGACGCGGCTATCCGTGCTGGATGCGCCGGCCGCTGATCTCGACGGGCGCGATCCGGATGTACAGCTCGCGCTCGCCGCCCGCCCAGGTCTCGACCTTCGTGTTCACGTCACCGGTCACATGGTGGGCCCCGCCGCGGACGAGGACGCTCCAGCCCTCCCGGGTGCTCTCGTCGATGCGGTCGACCTCGAAGGCCACCATGAAGTCGGCCCCCTCGACCCCGGTGCGCAGATCGGCGTCCATGGGGCCGCCGAGAGCGGTGCGGAACAGCACGGCGCCCTGCTCGACGGTGTAGTTGACCGGCAGGATCACCGGCCCGCTGGGGTTGTTGAACGCGATCCTGCCCACGCCGCCCGGGGAGATCAGCCGCAGGCACTCCTCACGGTCGAGCTTGTCCAGGCGCGGCATGCCGGCGGGCGCGGTGTCTTCAGTCATACGGACCTCCACAATGATCCTCAACGGGCGTCGGCGACCAGTCTGTCGTCGCTGTTTCTCCGGCGGCACGGCGGTCCGTCACTTCCGGAGGGGCCGAAAGGCCCATGTGCGCCTTGGCCGCCGCTTTCCCCGATCCATCCTTAACCGCATGCCCCGGATGGGCACTACGGTCACATGGAAGTGCTGAGCAGCCGCATACTTCTGCGACCGGCCGACCGGGCCGAGAGCCGCCGTTTCTACCGGGAGGTCCTGGGCCTGGCCGTCAGCCGGGAGTTCGGGGCGTCCGAGGACCCCGGGATGGTGTTCTTCCTGGGGCAGGGGCTCCTCGAGGTCTCTCCCCGCGGCGCGGGCGACGGGGGGCCGGGCACCGCGATCTGGATGCAGGTGCGCGACGTCCAGAAGGAGTACGACCGGCTGGTGGGGGCCGGGGTGCCGGTGTCCCGGCCTCCTCGGCTCGAACCGTGGGGGCTGGTGGAGATGTGGATCGAGGACCCCGACGGCCTGCCGATCGTGCTGGTCGAGATCCCCGAGGGCCACCCGCTGCGGCGCGACCAGCGTTCCTTCACGCCGCGTCCCGCCTGAGCCCGCCCTCCTCCGGGTGAGCTGCGAAGCTGACGAATTGAAGAATTCTTCATATCGCGAATATGCTGTTCTCGTCTGACGGACGAGAGGACGACATGCACGAGTTCACGGCGGAGCTGCGCGCCCGGCTCGGGGAAGCGCGCGAGGACCTGCGGCGGGCGCGGGAGGCCGGCGACGAGCACGGAGTCCAGATCGCCTCCGGCCGGCTGGACAACCTGCGGCGGCTGGCCGCCGACCACGGGATCAGCCTGGAGGCGGCGGGGGAGACGGAGTGACCCCGATGCCCGTTCCCCTCTATCAGGCCAAGGCCGACTTCTTCCGCACCTTAGGACACCCGGTGCGCATCCGCGTGCTCGAACTCCTGCGGGACGGCCCCCGCCCGGTCCGCGAACTGCTCGGCGAGATCGAGGTGGAGCCGTCGAACCTGTCCCAGCAGCTCGCCGTGCTGCGCCGTACCGGCCTGGTGAGCGCGGTCAGGGAGGGGGGCACGGTGGTCTACTCGCTGGCCACCCCCGACGTGGTGGACCTGCTCGCGGCGGCCCGGCGGATCCTCACCGACATGATCACCGGCCAGGGCGAGCTGCTGGCCGAGCTCCAGGCGGAGGCGGCGAAGTGACCGGCGCGGCCAGACTGCTGTACGGGCGGGTCGCGGGGCTGCTGCCCTCGCCCGCCGACTGGCGGCCGGCCCGCCGCAGCCCCGGCCGCGACCTGATCGCCGGTCTCACGGTCGCGGTGGTGGCCCTGCCGCTCGCGCTGGCCTTCGGGGTCGGCTCCGGCCTGGGCGCGCAGGCCGGCCTGGCGACCGCCGTCGTCGCGGGCGCGGTGGCCGCGGTCTTCGGCGGCAGCAACCTCCAGGTCTCGGGCCCGACGGGGGCGATGACCGTCGTCCTCGTGCCGATCGTGCACACGCACGGCCCTGGTGGCGTGCTCGCGGTCGGCCTGCTCGCCGGGATCGTGCTCGTCGTGCTCGCGCTGGCCCGGGTCGGCAGGTACGCCCGCTACATGCCCACCCCCGTCATCGAGGGCTTCACCGCGGGCATCGCCGTCGTGATCGCGTTGCAGCAGGTGCCCGCGGCGCTCGGCGTGCGGGGCGAGGGGGAGCGGGTGTGGCAGGCGGCCGGCGACGCCGTCGCGAACTTCGCGCGCGACCCGCGTCCGGTGCCGATCGTGCTGGCGCTCGTGGTCGCGGGGGTCATGCTGCTGGGGGCGCGGTGGCGGCCGGCGGTGCCGTTCTCCTTCCTCACGGTCGTGGCGGCCACGGTCGTGGCCGAGGTCGCCGGGCTGGACGTCGCCCGCATCGGGTCCCTTCCGGCCGGACTGCCCGCGCCGTCGATGAGCTTCCTCGACGCGGGCGCGATCACGTCGCTGCTCCCGGCGGCCCTCGCGGTGGCGGCCCTCGGAGCGCTGGAAAGCCTGCTGTGCGCCTCCGTCGCCGACGGCATGAGCGTGGGGGAGCGCCACGACCCCGACCGTGAGCTGTTCGGGCAGGGCCTTGCGAACGTCGTCTCCCCGCTCTTCGGCGGCATCCCCGCCACCGCCGCGATCGCCCGTACGGCCGTCAACGTCCGCTCGGGCGCGCGCTCACGCCTGGCCGCCCTCACGCACGCCGTCGTGCTTGCCGTCATCGTGTTCAGCGCGGGCGGCCTGGTGGGGCGCATCCCGCTCGCCGCGCTGGCCGGGGTGCTGCTGGCCACGACGGTCCGCATGGTCGAGGTCGGATCGCTGCGCGCGATCGCCCGCGCCACCCGTGGCGACGCCGCGGTCATGGTCCTCACCTTCGCCGTGACCGTCCTCTTCGACCTCGTCATCGCCGTCGCGGTCGGCGTCGGCGTCGCGATCGTGCTCGCCCTGCGGGCCGTCGCGCGCAGCGCCCAGATCGAGCAGGTCCCGCTGGAGACCGGCGACCACGGCGACGAGGAACGGCGCCTGCTGGCCGAGCACATCGTGGCCTACCGGTTCGACGGGCCGCTGTTCTTCGGCGCGGCCCACCGCTTCCTGCTGGAGCTGTCGGAGGTCGCCGACGTGCGGGTGGTCATCCTGCGCATGTCGCGCGTGTCCACGATCGACGCCACCGGCGCGGGGGTCCTCGGCGACGTGATCACCCGGCTCGAGGGCAGGGGGATCACCGTGCTGCTGTCGGGCATCCGGCCGGGCCACGACGAGGTCCTCAACGGGCTCGGGGTGGCCGATCACCTCCGCCGCGACGGCCTCGTCTTCCCGGACACGCCGGCCGCGATCGCCCACGCCAGGACACTGCCCGGACTCCTGTCCGCGCCGCCGCCGGCCCCGGTCGCCACGGCACGCCACCCCGACGTTCCCGTGCCGACGGTGTGATCGGCGCGCGACTCCCCGTAGGCTTCCGTTTGTAAGAGTGATAGCCTTAATTTCCTACCAGCTTTGTGGGAGACTGGGGTGATGAGCGCCTGGCCCCGTGAGAGCCCTATCACCGCCGCCGTCACGGCCGCGCGCTGGGTGCGGTCGGCGGGGGTCGACGACGACCTGGGACGGCGATGGCGGGCCAACCCCGATCCCCGGGGGCGGTCGTCCGGCGCCGGTGACGCCTCCTCCCTCTATGCCGGCGCGGCCGGCGTCGTGCTGTTCTTCCTCGAACTCGCCGCCGCCACCGGCCACGAGGCGTACCTGCGGGACGCGCTCGCGGGAGCTCGCCGGCTCGCCGCCACCTGGCCGGAGCAGCGTGACCCGACCTTCTACCACGGGCTCGCGGGCGTGGTCTTCGTGCTGGCGGAGACGGGGTGGGCCACCGGCGACGAGGAGGTCTTCGGGGCGGCCCGAGCCGCCGCCGACCGCCTCGTCCGCGACGCCCGTCCGCTGGGCGACGGCATCGGCTGGACCGGGGACCCGGCGCAGCGCGGTGACGGGGGGATCGTGCTCGCCCTGCTGCACGCGGCGGGCATCCTCGGCGTCCCGGCGTACGAGGAGGTGGCGATCGAGGCGGGGGAGCGCATCGCGAGCCTCGCCGTCCCCGGGCACCGCTTCGGCGGGGACGCCGTCCCCGACCTGCCCGTGGACTCCGTCACCCCCGGGTTCCTGTCCGGGACGGCGGGCACGGCCTTCCTGCTCGCCCGCCTGTACGGCGTGACCCGCGACGAGCGGTTCCTCGCGGCGGCCCGCCGGGGCGCCGACTTCGTCCGGACGGTCAGCGTGGTCACCGACAAATGCGCGCTCGTGCCGCATCACCTCCCGCAGGGCCGCAGGCTCAACTACCTCGGCTTCTGCTCGGGGTCCGCGGGGGTGGCCCGGATGTTCTACGAACTGCACCGGGTCACCGGCGACCCGGGCGATCTCGATTGGGTGGAGCGGCTCGCGCACGGCATCGTGCAGAGCGGGGTGCCCGGGTCCCGGCCGCCGGGTCACTGGGACGTGGCCTGCCTGTGCTGCGGCACCGCCGGGCTGATCGACTGCTTCGTGGGCCTGTACGCGGCCACGGGTGCTGGGCCGTACCTCGACTTCGCGCGCACGCTCGCGATCGACCTGATCGGGCGGGCGACCGCGGGCGACGACGCCGGCTTCCGCTGGTACCAGGCGTACCGGCGGCTGCGGCCCGGAGAGGTCACGGCGGACACCGGATACATGGTGGGAGCCGCGGGCATCGGGACGGCTCTGCTGCATCTGGAGGCCGCGGAGCAGGCCGCGCCGCGCCGGTTGATCCTCCTGCCGGACAACCCGTTCCCGGCCATCCCGATCCCCGCCGCCGTCCTGCGCGGCGAACAGGCGTAGCGGCTGAAATTTTCAGCCGTGCCCGGCACGTACGCCCAGTTCGGCGGGGGCGACGGGTCCGTCGCTTTGCCTTGGGCGGTCTCGTTGGCGACGCTTCGGTCCGGCGCGTGTCCGCCGGCCTGGGCGCCGGCCGGACCCGAACGCCCGGGACCGCTCCACCGGGGCGTCCCCGATCAGCGACAGCGACGGCGCCCGGAGTCCTTCGGGGCCGCGCCGCGAGGCCGTCCGCCGTCGTCCTGATCCCGGTACGTGGCGTGCCCTCCTTCCCTCCAGCCCCCCGGAAGGGGGGCGCGTCCACATCCGACTTTGCCACTTCCTGAGATATTCGTCCAGAAAGTAAAACTTTTGTCCGCGATGTCGAGATTTGGGGTGTTCTTGGCCTAGTGTCCGGTTATCCGACCGTGACCAGTCAGGAGATCCCCCATTTCCAGCTACGCGGACCCCCACAACGACGCCCTCCGGGAGCAGACGAGCCCGGCGAAGGGCGAGACGCACCACGCGACCGCCGTGTCCCCGAACCGGCAGGACGCCCCCGCCCGCCCCGCCCCGGCGGGCCCCCAGCACCCCCACGCCGACATCGCGACCGTCGTGAGCCACGTCCTCGGGCCGGAACCGGCCGAGGCGCCCGCCGAAGCCGCGTCCGCGCCGCAGGCGCCCGCCATCCCGGCGGTCGGCTGCCCGACGGCCGGAGGCGAGATCGTCCTTTACTCCGGCAAGACGACCGCGTCGTACTTCTGGGACGACGGGTCGGGCATCAACGGCGACACCGGCGCCCCCGCGTCGGGGAAGCCGATGCAGAAGGGCCTGGCCGCCAGCCCGAGCTGGCCGATGGGCACCAAGGGCTATGTGATCTACAAGGGGAAGAAGGCCGAGTTCTTCGTCGGCGACCGCGGTCCCGGCGTGCCCTCCAGCAGCGGGGTCATGCTCGACCTCGACGGCAAGACGTTCGCCGAGCTCACCGGCGGCACCTGGGACACCGACTCGCTCACCGTCGAGGACGCGGGCGGCCTCGGCCACATTCCGGTGCAGTACGTGATCACCCAGTGGGGCAAGGGCCTCGGGAAGACGGGCGCGCCCAAGCCGTTCTCGACGGGCGCGTACGGCGTCAGGGACCACGCGGAGCCCCCGCCGCCGTGTCCCACCGCGGCTCCCGCTCCCTCTGCGGCTCCGGCCGCGCCCCAGGACGCCGCTCCCGCGTCCACCCCCGGCGTGAAGGAGAACCAGGCCCCTGCGGCCCCCGCTGCCTCCGTGGCTCCCTCCGTGGCTCCCTCCCTGGCTCCCTCAGCGACCCAGTCGACGGCCCAGTCCACGACCCAGTCCACGGCCCAGTCCACGGCTCCGTCGGCGGCCCCCGCGCCGCCCGCCGAGCCCGCCGCGCGGATCCAGGCGGCCGGGGTGGGGATGTTTCCCCTCTCGGCCACGACGGCGGGGAAGGGCGGCGGGTCTCCCGCACCCTCGGCCGCCGCGAAGACCACAGCGATGACCACAGCGATGACCACGGCGAAGACCACGGCGAAGACCGTGAAGACGGCGAGGACCGGCGAGGCGACGGCCTCCCCGGCGTTCACTCCGGCGTCGGCCGCGAGCGGGCAGCTCGAAGAGGCGGCCGTTCCCGCGTTCTCGGTCGCGATCGTCGTGTGCGCGCTCGTCGCCGTCGGCGCCAAGGCCGTGCTGAGCCGCCCCGCGCACGCGCATGCCGGCCGCCACCGCAAGCGGTAGGGACGCGGCGCGGGCCGCTACCGTTTGCGCTTGAGCGTCCCGGCCACGCGCTTGAGCACGCGGTCCCACTCCGAGCCGAACGGGTTGTCCTGCACCAGGTAGGTCCAGGTGGCCGTGGGCCGCTTGAGGCCCTGCTCCGCGAGGTCCCGGGTGACGTCGGCCTTCTCGAAGGTCTCCTTGGAACGCCGCTCGACCTCGTCGAGCATGGCCCGATAGGCCGGGACGGCCTCGCGGTTGAACTCGTCGAGCGGGTTCAGCCGGCCGAGGGCCCGCAGGTGGATGCCCTCGCGCAGGTCGGCGAGGAAGCCGAGGTGCTCGGTCCAGCAGCGGTCGAGGTGAT
Organism: Microbispora sp. NPDC004025; assembly: GCF_053604425.1. NCBI lineage: Bacteria > Bacillati > Actinomycetota > Actinomycetes > Streptosporangiales > Streptosporangiaceae > Microbispora > Microbispora sp. NPDC004025. Next base: position 321,220 of record NZ_JBSGHN010000006.1, read on the forward strand.
ACAGCACGATCTGCCGGGCGGCCCGCTCGACGGTCTCCCGGCCCGCCTCCTCGCACAGCTCGCGGTAGCGCTCCGGGCAGGCCTGCTCCAGGGCCCGCGCCCCGGTGTCGCCGTGCAGGACGCGGTCGCGCCGGTCCAGCACCTCCGCCCGCTGGCGCTCCTGCTGCCGTGAGTAGCGCCAGGTGTTGCGGTGGATCTCCAGGTTGACGCCCTCGGCCACGCGCTGCGCGTGCGCCACCAGTCCGGCGGCGTCGGCGCCGGACACGACGCCGTCGCGGCCGGCCGGGGGCAGCGACTGCTCCGGCGCGTACGCGGTGAGGAGCGTGTCCTCGCCGCTGACGAAGAAGACCGAGCCGCCGGGGTCGCCCTGCCGTCCCGCCCGGCCGCGGAGCTGGTCGTCCAGCCTGCTGCTCTCGTGCCTGCCGGTGCCGATGACGTAGAGCCCGCCGAGCCCGGCGACCTCCTGCTCCTCTCCGGGGTCGCCGGCCCCGAGCCGGATGTCGGTGCCGCGCCCGGCCATCTGGGTGGAGACCGTGATCGCGCCGCGCCGGCCGGCCTTCGCGATGATCTGCGCCTCCTCGGCGTCGTTCTTCGCGTTCAGCACCGTCGCGCTCAGCCCCCTGGCCTCCAGGGCCCCGGCCAGGCGCTCGGACTCGGCGACGTCGAGCGTGCCGACGAGGATGGGCTGCCCGGTGGCGTGCCGGGTCTCGATCTCCTCGAGCAGCGCCCGTTCCTTGTCCTCCAGCGTGGCGAAGATCCGGTCGGGCTCGTCCGCGCGTACGCACGGCTTGTTGGGCGGGATGACCGCGACCTTGAGGTCGTAGAACTCCCGCAGCTGCTCGGCCACGGCGATCGCGGTGCCCGTCATGCCGCACACGCGCGGGTAGCGGCGGATGAGGCTCTGCACGGTGAGCGAGTCGAGGATCTCGCCCGTCTCCGACGCCGGCAGGTGCTCCTTGGCCTCCACGGCCGCCTGGAGCCCGTCCGGCCAGCGCTGCAGCACCGCGACCCGGCCGCGCGAGGTGTTGATCAGGTGGACCCGGCCGTCCCTGACGATGTAGTCGACGTCCCTGGTCAGCAGGGCGTGGGCGTGCAGGGCGAGGTTGACCTGGGTCACCACGCCGGGGTGCTCGTAGAGGTCGATCCCGAGGGCCTTCTCGACCGTGTCGGTGCCCTTCGGGGTGAGGAAGACGCTGCGCCCCTCCTCGTCGATCGTGTAGTGGTAGCCGCGCGACAGCCGCCGCACGAGTGCCGCCATCTCGGGCAGCGCCGTGCCCGGGTCGGCCGTGCCGGCCAGCACCAGCGGCACGCGGGCCTCGTCCACGAGCACGGAGTCGGCCTCGTCCACGAGTGCGATCTCCGGAGCGGGCACGACCAGCTCGGCCGGATCCGTGCGCAGGCGGTCGCGCAGCACGTCGAACCCCAGCTCGCTGACGGCGCCGTATGTGACGTCGCACGCGTACGCCGCCCGGCGCTCCTCGGGGGCCGAGGTCTCGGCGATCCACCCGGCCGTGAGGCCGAGCGTCTCGTACAACGGTCCCATCCACTCGGCGTCGCGGCGGGCCAGGTAGTCGTTCACCGAGACCGCGTGGACCCGCGCGCCGCGCAGCGCGTACCCGGCCGCGGCGAGGGCGCCGACGAGCGTCTTGCCCTCGCCGGTGGCCATCTGCACGACGTTGCCCTCCAGCATGGCGAGCACGCCCACGAGCTGCACGTCGTACGGCCGCTGGCCGAGCGCCCGGCGGGCCGCCTCCCGCATCACCGCGCAGAAGTCGGCGCTGCCGACCCAGGCGGGATCCGGCTCTGCGGGACGGAGGTCGGCCCGCTGGGCCACTTCGCTCTCGAGTTCGCCCGCCTCGGCGACGATCCGCTGGAAGGGGGCCAGGTCGACACTTCCCGGCTTGTCCAGGAACCGCCTGATCCATGCACCTACCCGCGCCACACCCGCTCCAACGTCTCGCCTGCCGGACTGGTTCCACATGCCCGGTTCATGGTCCCACTATCGGCGAAGATTCCGATGGTGTGGGTACCTGACACTCCCTGACAGGATTGGGCGGCAGGATGGCGGCCATGACAACGATCGCGAAGCTCATCGCCGTGACCATCGACTGCGCCGAGCCGAAGAGGCTCGCCGAGTTCTACTCCCAGATCACCGGGTTCCCGGTGCAGTACGCCGAGGAGGAGTACGCCGGGATCGGCGACGGCACGACGAGCATCTACTTCCAGCGTGTGCCGGAGCGGAAGGCCCCCTCCTGGCCCGGCGGGGACAAGCAGTTCCATCTCGACTTCCGGGTGCCCGACGTGGCCAAGGCGGTGGAGGAGTACGTCGCGCTCGGGGCGACCAAGCCGGAGTTCCAGCCGGGCGACTGGGTGGTGCTCGCCGACCCGGAAGGCCACCTTTTCTGTGTCTGCCCGGAGAGGTCCTGAAACAGGCCCAGTAGCCCTGAAGTGGGGGCAGCGGCCGCCGAATGCGCACAGTGTGGCCGACTCTCCTGACGATGCAGGAAGCGTGCTTACATCGCGTGACCGAATCTAGTCTCTCCGTGATCGACCTCGGCGGGCAGGGGGCCCGCCCGATGCGATGCGGAGGCGTTCATGACTCGTTCAGCGACGCGCCCCGGCCTGGTCTCCCTCGGGGCGGGGTTGGCCTGCGCGGCGGGCCTGCTGCTGGCCGGATCGGCCGCGAGCCTGGCGAGTGCGCAGGACCGGCCCGGCAAGGCCGGGCGGGCGGCCGTCGCCCCGCCCCGGATCGGCGTGCTGAAGGCCGGCGGCGACGCTCTGGTGAAGGAGGGCGAACTGTCGGCGAGCTGGGTGCTCGAGCACGACGGGGTCATCCAGATCGCGCTCGCGGGTGACCGGATCGGCGTCGTCACCGGGGACGGCAAGGCCTGGGTGAAGGAGGGCGACCTGTCGGCGAGCTGGGTGCTGCAGCACGACGCCGGGATCAAGCAGCTCGTGCTGTCGGGTGACCGGATCGGCGTCGTCACCGGGGACGGCAGGGCTCTGGTCAAGGAGGGCGGGCTGTCGGCGAGCTGGGTGCTGCAGCACGACGGCGGCGTCAAGCAGCTCGTGCTGTCGGGTGACCGGATCGGTGTGCTTACGGCGGACGGCAAGGCCTGGGTGAAGGAGGGCGGGCTGTCGGCGAACTGGGTGCCGGAGTACGCCAGCGTGAAGCAGCTCGCGCTGGCGGGCAAGCGCATCGGCGTGCTGCGGTCCGACGGCGTCGCCCTCGTGAAGTACGACGACGGCCCGTCGGCCACCTGGGCGACCGTGAACACGAATGTGAAGCAGCTCGTCCTGGCCGGCGACCGCATCGGGGTCGTCAGGAGCGGCGGCGCGGCTCTGGTGAAGGAGGGCGGCCGGCCCGCTCCGTGGGTGACCCAGAGCTACAACGTCCTCGAACTCGCGCTCGCGGGCAAGCGGGTCGGCATGCTCACGGTCACCGGCGAGGCGTGGGTGAAGGAGGGCGACCTGTCCGCCAACTTCTGGGGCGCGGACACCGGGGTCATCGACATCGCGCTGTCCAGCGGCACCGACTGAGCCGCACGTCCCCCGTCCCCGGGATCCGCGCCGCCGCGGATCCCGGGGACCTGCCCGGAAAGCCCCACTTGTGTCGCGAGCTCCCTTGGCGCCCGCCGGGCCCCACTAAGCTTGCGTGGTGATTTCTCGACACACCGGCGGGCGCGCATGACCTGGGTGGGAGTGGCGATCGCCCTCGTCGGCGCGCTGGGGTACGCCCTGGGCGCGGCGCTGCAGCAGTTCGAGGCGGTGAGCGAGGGGGCGACCCTCGCGCTCGTCAGAAGGCCCCGCTGGTGGATCGGCGGCATCATCGGTTTCACCGGGGCGTCGCTGCACGCGGTGGCGCTCAGCCTGGCGCCGCTCGTCGTCGTCCAGCCCGTGAGCGTGGCGACGCTCGTCTTCGCGGTGCCGCTCGCCGCCACCCTGCACGGAAGGCGCCCGCGCCGGGCCGAGATCGCCGGGTCGATCGCGGTGGCGGCAGGCCTGCTCGGCCTGATGCTGCTGGTCCCGGCGCACAATGTGACCCCGGTCCTGTCGGACGCGAACGCCATCGGGCTGATCGCGTGCATCGGCCTGGTGGTCGCCGTCACGTTCACCGCGGCGCGCTGGCTCAGGGGCCCGTCGAAGGCGCTGCTGATGGCGATCGGCGCCGGTGCGGTCACCGCGACCGTGTCCACGTTCGTCCGGGTCGTCGGCGGCGGGCTCGAAGGCGACCTCGGCAACCTGCTGCACTGGTTCACTCTGGCCATCCCGGTGCTGCTGGTCTGCGCCGTGGTGCTGCTGCAGAAGTCGTACGCCGTGGGCTACTTCGGCATCGCCTACGCCGGGGTCCAGGTCGTCGACCCCATCACCTCCGTCACCGCCGGGGCCCTGCTGCTGGGCGAGTCGCTGCCCACCGAAACGGACAAGGCGATCCCCGCGCTGCTCGCGGCCGCCCTGCTGATCGCCGGGACGATCACGCTCGGACGCCTCGCGCCCGACCATTCCAAGCGCGCCGCCGCACCGGCCGAGCCGGACAGGATCGGCGAACCGGTGGTCGCGTCCGAGGCCGCCTGAGCCGCGCGCTCCTCAGGGCCGCCAGTCGAAGACCGGGTCGAACTGCCGCATCGCGACGTTCGGCCCGAACCGGCCCGCCGCGCGCATCGCGCCGTCGCGGAGTGCGACGGCCAGCGGATTGCGCCAGCGGGTGAGCCGGCCGATCGCCCGGGACCGCCGCACGATCGGTGTCGTCCGCGCCAGCCGTTCCCGGCTGTAGGCGGCCAGCCCGGCGGCCGGATCCGCGATCGGAGACCCGTGCGGCGAGACGCGCTCGGCGAGCACGACGGCGTCCTCCATGGCCTGACAGGCCCCCTGCCCGAGGTTGGGCGTCATGGCGTGCGCCGCGTCGCCCAGCAGCGCGACCCGCCCCGCATGGAAGGCGGGCAGCGGCGTGTCGAGGCAGTGGACGTCGTGACGGAGCACGGCCTGCGGGTCCGCGGCGGCCAGCAGCGCGGGGATCGGGTCGTGCCAGCGGCCGAACAGCCGGAGCAGTTCCTCTCTTTCGTCCGTCGCGCGCAGCCCCGCGGGGACCGGCGCGGTGGCGTAGCAGTACACCTGACCACCCGCGAGCGGCATGACCCCGAAGAGCGGCCCCGCTCCCCAGGTCTCCGACGCGCCGGTTACCCCGGGCAGCGGCACGATCGCCCGCCAGCTCGTCACGCCCGCGTAAACCGGTGCGGGATGCCCGGGGAACAGGGCGGCGCGGGTCCGGGACCTGATCCCGTCCGCCGCCACGACGAGGTCGGCCTCGATCGTCTCCGCCGCCCCCGCGTCGCTCGCCGCCAGGGTGACGCGCCCGGTCGCGGGGTCGGCCGACTCGACGCGCGCGTCCACCCGCAGGGCTCCCGGCGGCAGGCGCTCGGCGAGGATGCCGACCAGCGACGACCGCGCGAGCAGCACGATCGGGTCGCCGTACCGCGCGGTGGCGTCCTCCGCGGTGGTACGCGACAGCCACCGGCCGTCCGGCACCCGGATGCCGCTGCGGCCCTGGATCGCGGAGAGCCTCCGGACCTCGTCGCCGACGCCGATCACGTCGAGCGCCCTGAGCGCGTTGGGCGCGACCGCCAGCCCGGCGCCCACCGGCTCGATCGACGCCGCCTGTTCGAGGACGGTCACCGACCACCCCTTGCCCGCCAGGGCGAGGGCCGCCGTCAGCCCGCCGATGCCCGCCCCGATCACCACCGCGTGCGCCATGCCCGCCTCCTCGTCACTACAGCCGTAGTAAGCGTACTACAGCCGTAGTCCGGCCCTACGATGTGAGGGTGAGCAGTCAGCGGGCGGTCCTCGTCGCCGACGCGGCCATCGCGATCCTGGCCGAGCGGGGGATGCGCGGCCTCACTCACCGGGCGGTCGACGAGGCCGCCGGGCTCCCGCCGGGATCCACCTCGAACCACGCGCGTACGCGCGCGGCGCTGCTCGGGCTGACGCTGGCCCGGCTCGCCGAGCGCGAGGAGGCCGTCTTCGCCGCCGTGACCACACCCGAGGCCGAGGTGTCCCGGGACGAGGTGGCGGATCTCCTGGCGAGGATGACGCACGCGGCGGTCACCGTGCACCGGGAGACCACGATCGCGCGATACGAGCTGGCCCTGGAGGCGACCCGGCGTCCGGAGCTGCGCAAGACCTACGACGAGATAGGGCGCCGCTTCCGCGAACTCGCCACCGCCGTGCTGGCCGCCGCCGGCTCGCCCGACCCGGTACGGCACGGCCGCCAGATGGTCGCCTACGTCGAGGGGCTGCTGTTCGACGCGGTCGTCGGCGCGGGCGGCGTGCCGCCTCTCGAAGATCTGGACGCCGCCTTCCGGGACCTGCTCCGCGTCGCCACGAGCATGTGACCTACCGGGCGGTCAGCAGGCGGGCGCGATGGGCGGGCCACTCGTCGTCGAGGATCGAGTAGAGGGGGCTGTCGCGCCACGTGCCGTCGGGGCGGCGGTACTGCCGCCGGAGCACGCCCTCACGCACGCCGCCGATGCGCTCGATGGCCGCCTGCGACCGCAGGTTGCGGATGTCCGTCTTGAGCACCACGCGGGCGAACCCGAGGGCGAAGGCGTGGTCGAGCAGCAGGATCTTGCACTCGGTGTTGACGGCGGTGCGCCAGTAGGCCCTGCCGTACCAGGTGGAGCCGATCTCCACGCTCTCGTCGAAGCCGCCGACGTCCCAGTAGCCGGTCGAGCCGATCGCCCGGCCCGTCTCCTTGAGGACCACCGCGAACTGCGTGGTGCGGGGATCGGCGAGCAGCTTGTCGACCATCCGGCGGGTGTCGTCCTCGGTCTCCGGCACGGGCTCCGGCCGGAACCGCCAGACCTCCTCGTCCTGCGCCGCGAGGAACAGGTCGGGCACGTGGCCGGGGGCGAGCGGCTCCAGGCGTACGACGCGGCCGTCGAGCACGGCCGGCGCGGGCATCTTCGCGGTCATGTGCACGACGCTATCGGCGACGTATCGTGCGAGCGGAGGGCCACTCGGACCCGATAGGGGACGACCACTTCCGGCTCTGTCGACACACATACCGGCTGGTCGGTATCCTTCCCCTGTGAACCCTGACCCGCCCGGCCTCGACCTCACCCGCCTCGCCGGACACCTCCAGCGGGAGGGCCTGACCCGGGGGCCTCTCACCGCCGAGCTGATCGTGGGGGGCAAGTCCAACCTGACGTACGTCGTCGGAGACGGCGAGAGCACGTACGTCGTGCGGAGGCCTCCCCTCGGGCACGTCCTGGCGACGGCGCACGACATGGGCCGCGAATACCGGGTCATGAGCGCGCTCCAGGACACCGGCGTACCGGTCCCGCGCACTTATCACCTGTGCCGGGACGCCGAGGTCGTCGGCGCACCCTTCTACGTCATGGAACACGTCCTGGGCGGGCAGCCGCCGCTCACCCCCGCCCTCGCCCACGGGCTGGTGGACGTGCTTGCCGCACTCCACTCGATCACCCCCGAGAGCGTGGGCCTGGGCGACTTCGGCAGGCCCGACGGCTTCCTGGAGCGGCAGGTCGCCCGGTGGAAGCGGCAGCTCGACGCCTCGCGCAGCCGCGAGGTGCCCGGCATCGACGACCTCTACGAGCGGCTCGCCCGGGACGTGCCCGTCTCCGGCCCGCCGGCGATCGTCCACGGCGACTTCAAGCTCGGCAACACGCTGATCGCCGACGGCGAGGTGCGCGCCGTGCTCGACTGGGAGATGTCCACGCTCGGCGACCCGCTCACCGACCTGGCACTGTTCCTCCTGTACGGCGAGGTCGCCTCGCTCGACCGCGGCTCGGCCGGGGAGGTGCCGCCCAGCTCCGAGCTGGCCGCCCATTACGGCGAGGCGTCCGGCCGTGACCTGTCCCGGCTCGGCTGGTACGTCGGCCTCGCCTGCTTCAAGCTCGCGGTGATCGCCGAGGGCATCCATTTCCGATACACCAAGGGGCTCACGGTCGGTGAGGGCTTCGCCGAGGTCGGCGACCAGGTCGCCCCGATCGTCGCCCGCGGGCTGATGGAGGTCTGAATGGATTTCGGGTTCGACGCGACCACGGAGCGCTATCGGGAGCGGCTGCTCGCCTTCATGGACGAGTGCGTCCACCCCGCCGAGCAGGCCTTCCACGAACAGGCGGCGGCCGGCGGGTGGAGTCCGCCGCCCCTGCTGGAGGACCTCAAGGCCGAGGCCCGCTCGCGTGGCCTGTGGAACCTCTTCCTCCCCTCTTCCGAAAAAGCAGGTGAACGCGGTGCGGGGCTGACCAACCTGCAGTACGCGCCGCTCGCGGAGATCATGGGCAGGTCGCCCGGCATCGCGCCGCCCGCCACCAACTGCGCCGCCCCGGACACCGGCAACATGGAGGTGCTCGCGGAGTTCGGCAGCGAGTGGCAGCGCAAGGAGTATCTGGAGCCCCTGCTGGCCGGCGAGATCAGGTCGGCCTTCGCGATGACCGAGCCCGAGGTGGCCTCCTCCGACGCGACGAACATCGCGACCTCCATCAGGAGGGACGGCGGGGAGTACGTCATCAACGGCCGCAAGTGGTACATCACCGGCGCGATGAACCCGAACTGCAAGATCTTCATCGTCATGGGCAAGACCGACCCGGAGGCGCCCAAGCACCGGCAGCAGAGCATGGTGCTGGTCCCGCGCGACACCCCCGGCCTGACCGTACGGCGCGGCATGACGGTCTTCGGCTACGACGACGCCGACCACGGCGGCCACGCCGAGGTGGTGTTCGAGGACGTACGGGTGCCGGTGGACAACCTCGTCGGCGAGGAGGGCGGCGGCTTCGCCATCGCCCAGGCGCGGCTCGGGCCGGGCCGCATCCACCACTGCATGCGGCTCATCGGCATGGCCGAGCGGGCGGTCGAGCTGATGTGCCGGCGGGTGCTGTCGCGCGAGGCGTTCGGCAAGCAACTGGCCAGGCAGGGGGTGATCCAGGACTGGATCGCCGAGTCCCGGGTGCGCATCGAGCAGCTGCGCCTGCTCGTGCTGAAGACGGCCTGGCTGATGGACACGGTCGGCAACAAGGGCGCGCACACCGAGATCCAGGCCATCAAGATCGCCGGCCCGGCGACCGTGGAGTGGATCCTTGACAAGGCCATCCAGGCACACGGCGCCGGCGGCCTCAGCCAGGACTTCCCGCTGGCGGCGCTGTGGGCGGGGGCGCGGTCGCTGCGGTTCGCCGACGGCCCCGATGAGGTCCACAAGCGGTCGCTGGCCTACCGCGAACTCAAGAGATACATGGGGTGATGTGCTGGTGACATGGGATGAGGCGTCGGTCGCCGAGCGGGCCAGGGCCTTCCTCGCGGAGCACGACCCGGCGGGCATGGACCGCCTGGAGTTCCTGCGCGCCCGGTTCGACGCCGGGCTGGCGTGGGTGCACTTCCCCGAGGGCCTCGGCGGGCTCGGCGCGCCCCGCGGGCTGCAGGCCGTGGCCGACCGGGAGCTCAAGGGCACGCCCGACAACCAGCCGGGCCGGATCGGCATCGGCCTCGGCATGGCGGCCCCCACGATCCTCGCCTTCGGCACCGAGGAGCAGAAGAGGCGCTTTCTGCGGCCGTTGTGGACGGGCGAGGAGGTGTGGTGCCAGCTGTTCAGTGAGCCCGGCGCCGGCTCCGACCTCGCCACGCTGGCCACCCGCGCCGTACGCGAGGGCGACGAGTGGGTGGTGGACGGTCAGAAGGTGTGGACGTCGAGCGCGCACACCGCGCGCTGGGCCATCCTCGTGGCCCGCACCGACCCGGACGTGCCCAAGCACCGCGGGCTGACCTACTTCGTGTGCGACATGCACGCGCCCGGCGTCGAGGTGCGCCCGCTGCGTCAGATCACCGGAGAGGCCGAGTTCAACGAGGTCTTCCTCACCGGGGTGCGGCTGCCCGACTCCCTGCGGCTGGGCGAGGTGGGCGACGGCTGGCGGGTCGCGCAGACCACGCTCATGAACGAGCGGGTCGCCATCGGCGGCACGCCGAGCCGTCGCACGATGATGGGCGTAGTCGCCGAGACCTGGCGTTCCCGGCCCGAGCTGCGCACCCACGACCTGCACCAGCGGCTGCTCAAGCTGTGGGTGGACTCGGAGGTCATGCGGCTGACCGCCGTACGGCTGCGCGAGCAGCTCGCCGCCGGGCATCCCGGGCCGGAGGGGTCGGGCATGAAGCTGGCCTTCGCCCGGCTGCACCAGGAGCTGTCGGGCCTGGAGGTGGAACTGCTCCGCGAGGACGGCCTGGCCTACGACGACTGGACGTTCCGCCGGCCCGACACGGTCGACTTCATCGGCCGCGAGGCGGGCTACCGCTACCTGCGCGCCAAGGGCAACTCGATCGAGGGGGGCACCTCCGAGATCCTGCGCAACATCATCGCCGAACGCGTCCTCGGCCTGCCCGCCGAGCCGCGCGCCGACAAGGACGTCGCCTGGAAGGACCTCCCCCGATGACGCTGCTGTACACGGAGGTGGAGGAGGAGCTGCGGGCCGCCGTGCGCGCCCTGCTCGCCGACAAGTGCTCCCCGTCCGCCCTGCTCGACCGTGCCTCCCGTACGGCGGAGTCGGGCACGCCGTACGACGCGGAGCTGTGGAAGGCGCTGGCCCGAGACATCGGCGTGGCCGGGCTGCTGATCCCCGAGGAGCTCGGCGGCGCCGCCTCCCGTGAAGGCGGCGCGTCGGCCCGCGAGGCCGCCGTCGTGCTGGAGGAGCTGGGCCGGGCCGTAGCTCCCGTGCCGTTCCTGAGCAGCGCCGTCCTGGCCACCCAGGCCCTGCTGACGGCCGCCGGGCAGAAGGCGCGCGGAGACGCCGCGGCGGAGCTGCTGGGACGGCTGGCCGCGGGGGAGGCGACGGCCGCGCTCGCGGTGTCGTTCGCCGCCTCGCCGTACGCGCCGCCGGGTCCGGTGGCGACGCTCGGCGAGGACGGCACGGTGAGCGGGACCGTGACCGGGGTGATCGGCGCGGAGGCCGCCGACGTCCTGCTCGTGCCGGTACGGCTCGCGCGGTCCACGAAGCAGGGCACCGGCCTGTGCGCGGTGGAGACGTCGCCGGCCGCCGGAGAGGCGGTGCGGGTGACGCCGGTCACCTCGCTCGACCTGACCCGGCCGGTCGCGACCGTGTCGTTCGACTCGGCGGCCGCCCGCGTCGTCGCCACGACCGACGGCATGGAGGCGCCCTGGGTGTGGGAGGCACTGGTGCGCGGCGCCGGGCTGCTCGCCTCCGAACAGCTCGGCGTGGCCGAGTGGTGTCTCACCACGACGGTCGCGTACGTGAAGGAGCGCAGGCAGTTCGCCCGGCCGGTGGGGTCGTTCCAGGCGGTCAAGCACCGGCTGGCCGACCTGTGGCTGGAGGTCGTGGGGGCAAGGGCCGCGGCCCGCGACGCGGCCGCCCGGCTGGCGGAGGCGCCCGCCGGGGGACCGCTGGGCGACGACGCGGCCGTGGCGGTCGCGGTGGCGCAGGCCCACTGCGGAGCGGTGGCCGTGCACGCGGCCGAGGAGTGCGTGCAGCTCCACGGCGGCATCGGGATGACCTGGGAGCACCCCGCCCACCTGTATCTCAAGCGGGCCAAGGCCGACCAGATCGCGCTGGGCACGCCGGGCGACCACCGCGATGCGCTGGCGGGCCCGGCGGACCTCCCGGCGCCCGCGTGAGCGGTGTTTCCGGCCTGATCAGGGCCGCAGCGCGTTGAGCAGGAGGTCGGCGAAGTGGCGGCCGACCTCCTGCCCGGTCAACGGGCCGTCGGGGTGATACCAGGTGCCGAGGTGGTGGACCGAGCCGAAGAAGAAGTCCACCACCATCTCGGCGGGGATGTCGCCGCGGAAGACGCCGTCGCGCTGCCCCTCGACGACGAGGTCGCGGAACCGCTCGTGGTAGCGGCGCCGCTCGGCCCGCACGCTCTTGTACGTCTCCGGCGCGAGCTGGTGCATGGACCTGAAGAAGATCTTGGAGTCGTCCAGGTTGTCGACCGTGGTCACCACCACGTCCGTCGCCGCCGCGTGCAGGCGCTCGGCCACCGGGCCCTCCGCGTCGGCGAACCGGTTGAGGCGCTCCATCTGCAGGCGCAGCACCCGGGCGTAGATCTCGTGGAGCAGGTCGTCCTTGGAATCGAAGTAGTGGTACATGGCGCCCTTGGTGACGCCGGCCGCCGCCACGATCTCCTGCACCGACGTGCTCTCGAAGCCCCGCTCGGCGAACAGGCGGGTGGCCTCGGCGAGCAGGCGCTGCCGCACCGGCTCCTCCAGGGACCCGCCGGCGGGGCGCTCCCCGTTCGCGAGATCCCCGGTTACGCGGCGCTCTCCAGCTGCGCGGCGGGCCATGCCGACCTCCTTCGTCTCTCGAATCAAGCATACCGACTGGTCGGTCAAGTGTCGGCACTGGCGTAACTGCGCTACTTCCCTCACCTTAGGAGGGTTGGGATTCCCGGTCGGGTATCCCGGAGTAAGCCGCATGCCTAGTGTGGGGGGTTCGCGTGCCCAATGGGTCCATTTACGTCCCGAGGGACGAGAAGTTCACCGGCGCATCGCCGCAGAACCTGTACGAGACGTTCTGGTACGCCGGCCGCAAGAACCGCATCCGGATACGGGCCGCCATCGCCTTCGCGGGGTTCGTCGTCGGCACCCTGGTGGGCCCGCGGCTGGGGCTGAACATGATCGCCGCCGGCCTCGGGCTGGCCGTCCTCGCGGGCGGCACCGACCTGTTCGTCGCCTGGCGCCTGCACGAGCGGACGGCCGTGTGGCGAGGCAAGCGCCGCGGCGAGGTGCGCACCGGGCGGCTGCTGCGTCTCGGGCTGCGCCGGCACGGCTACCGCGTGATGAACGGCCGGGCCGTGCCCGGCGAGGCGTCGATCGACCACCTCGTCATCGGGCCGGGCGGCGTCTGGATCGTGGACAACGAGGCGTGGTCGCCCGACACCCTGATCGCGCGGTACGGCGAGCGGTTGTTCTTCGACGAGAAGTTCGGCACCTCGGTCGCCAAGGGCCTGATCTCGGCCGCCGGGTCGATGGCCGCGCTGCTGACCAAGGAGACCGGCATCCAGATCTCGATCAATCCGGTGCTCGCCGTGCACGGCGGGAAGATCAAGGCCAGGGGCGGCGTGCTGTACGGCGAGGGGCTGACGGTCGCCTACCCGCGAAGGATCGCCCGCTGGATCCGCACCCACGGCTCCCCGAAGTTCACCGAGGACGAGATCGAGCTGCTGGCCCGTACGGCGGCCCGCATCCTGCGCCGCATGAGCTGAGAGCACGCGGACGCGGACGCGGGCCGGAATCGGGTCGGGCGAAGGGTCTCGATTCAGGCCAGGGTCTCGACGAACGCGGCGAGCTGGGCGACGTTGCGGCACTCGTGCATGGGGACGACCGAGCCGTACGACGTGGCGAGCGAGTCCCCGGTGTCCCACTGGGCCCGGGGCTCGGGGTTGAGCCAGTAGGCGTGCCTGGCCTGCCCGGCCAGCCGTTTCAGCGTGCCCAGCGCCGGGGCCTGGTAGTTGGACCGGGCGTCGCCCAGGATCAGCAGCGACGTCCGGGGGCCCACCGCGTCCGGGAACCGTTCGGCGAAGCGCTCGAAGACGTGGCCGTAGTCGGTGCGGCCGAACCTGACGATGTCGGCCTCCTCCGTCAGGCGGCCGATGGCGTCCAGCACGTCCGCGCCCGGGGCGAACAGGCGGGTGATCTCGTCCACGGTGTCCACGAACGCGAACGCCCGGACCTTGGTGAACTGCTCCCGCAGCGCGAACGTCAGCAACAGCGTGAAGTGCGAGAACGTGGAGACCGAGTCGCTGGCGTCGCACAGCACCACCAGCTCGGGCCGGTGCGGGCGGGGCGGGCGCAGATGGGTGGTGAGCGGCACGCCGCCCGTGGACAGCGACGCCCGCACGGTGCGCCGGAAGTCGAGCCGCCCGCGCCGCCCGCGCCTGTGCCGGATCGCCAGCCGGGTGGCCAGGCGGCGGGCCAGGGGATGGACCTCCCGGCGGAGCCGGGCCAGCTCGTCCTTGGTCGCGCGCAGGAAGTCGACCTGGTCGATCGGCGGCCGGACCGCCGACCTGGCGATCTTCTCGATCCCCGACTCCTCGGCGATCCTGCGGCGTACGTCGGTGGCGACGGCCTCGGTGAACGCCTCCGTGGTCCGTGCGATGTGCCGCCTGGCGACCTTCTCCGGCAGGCCGCCGCGCTCGTCGAGCATGGCGGTGAGCATCCGGGCCACCAGCGTCTCCGGCGACAGCGCGCGCAGCACGGGGAAGGAGAACCACGACTGCCTGCCGGGGGCCGCCTGGACCTGCCCGAATCTCCCGACCATGGCCCGGGCGAACTCCCGGAACGCGGGATCGGCCGGATCGCCCATCAGCAGCTCCGCCAGCCGCTCCCGCAGCTCGGGCAACTCGGGCTGCTCGGCGTCCGCGGCTTGCTCGCCGACGGCGGTGCCGTCGGCGGCGCTGATCACCGGCGGGAACCACAGGTCGAAGAGCGTGTCGAAGCCCGGCCGGTGGGCGGGCCGCTTCACCAGCGTCGCGGCGTACGCCTCGCGCAGTGTCTCCCGGTCGGCCAGGTCGACGACCATGAGCGCGTGGGCCGCGTCCAGTCCCTCGGCGGGGGAGACCGGCAGCCCGGCCGCCCGCAGGGCGTGGACGAACCCCACGTGCCGGTCCACGAGAGACGCCGGGGGAGTCATGACCGCGTCGGCAGGCCGAGCTCCTTGGCGGCCCGCACCTGGTCGGAGTTGTGCTTGAGCACCACGCCCAGCGTCTCGCCGATCAGCGCCTCGTCCAGCTCCGTACGGCCCAGCGCGAGCAGGGTGTGCGCCCAGTCGACGGTCTCGGCGATCGACGGCGACTTCTTCAGCTCCAGCCCGCGCAGCGTGGCCACCGTACGGGCGAGCTGCTCGGCGATGCCCGCGGGCAGCCCGGGCACCTGCGCGAGCAGGATGTCGCGCTCCCGCTCCGGAGTGGGGTAGCCGAGGTGGAGGTACAGACAGCGCCGCTTGAGCGCCTCCGACAGCTCGCGGGTCGCGTTCGAGGTCAGCACGACGTACGGCCGGCGCGCGGCGGTGATCGTGCCCAGCTCGGGAATCGTGATCTGGTAGTCGGACAGGATCTCCAGCAGCAGACCCTCGACCTCGACGTCGGCCTTGTCGGTCTCGTCGATGAGCAGCACGGTGGGCTCCTCGCTCCTGATCGCCTTCAGGAGGGGACGCTCCAGCAGGAACTCCTCGGAGAAGATGTCGTCCCAGGCGCCGTCGTCGGCCTGGATGCGCAGCAGCTGCTTCTTGTAGTTCCACTCGTACAGCGCTCGCGCCTCGTCCAGGCCCTCGTAGCACTGCAGGCGGATGAGCCGGGCGCCGGTGGCCGCGGCGACGGCCTTGGCGAGCTGGGTCTTGCCCACCCCCGCGGGCCCCTCCGCCAGCAGCGGCTTGCCCAGCGCCCCGGCCAGGAACACCGATGTCGCGATGCCGTCGTCGGCAAGGTAGTCGACGGCCGTCAGCCGCCCGCGGACCTCGTCAGGCGAGGCGAACCACATGTGCGCTCCAAACCGCCGATAACCGAATGATGTTCTACTCTAGCCCGATTTTGACCGCTCTGACGTGTGCGATAACCTCTAAGAGCTCTGCGCCGCTAGCTCAGTTGGTTAGAGCAGCTGACTCTTAATCAGCGGGTCCGGGGTTCGAGTCCCTGGCGGCGCACCAATTTTGAAACCCCAGGCCGGTATCACCGGCCTGGGGTTTTTCATTCGGTGATCGCCTCGCGATGCCCCGTGCCCGCCATGGCGTCAGGGGTGTCCGGACAGATCCCGGAAGATCAGGACGGCAGTAGCATGGGCGCCATGCATCCGCCGGTGCCCCCCACCCCATGGAGCCAGCCGCCCCCACCCGCTCCTCCGGGGGCGCAGGTGACCATCGACGTGAAGCGGCACTGGCTGAGCTTCATGCTGGCCATGATCACGCCGAAGATCGTCATCAACGGCCGTCAGATGCTGGGCCGGTGGGGACGCAACACGATCCCGCTTCCTCCCGGCCAGTACCATCTCCACGTCCACCTGCCCTATCTCCTCCCCGCGCGGATCGGCCCGGCGGATCTGACGATCTGGCTCCAGCCCGGGATGGCGCTCGAACTCGAATACCGCGCTCCCATGTGGACCTACTCCAGAGGCGCCCTCGGCCCCGCCCCTCAGCCGTGGAACGGAATGGGCTGTGCGATCACGTCCCTGGTGATCGCGGGCGTCGGGGTGGCGCTCCTGCTGGTGCTGGTCGTCGCCGTGCTGGTCGCAGCCGCCTGACGCCGGGAAGGGCCTGAACCGGCCTTAAGTGCTACCAGAACGGCGCCGATCGCACTTTCGGCTGATACCGTGCCAGGCCCTGGCCTCGCAGGATCAGGCCATGCCATCCAAAGATCCGCAGGCGGCGCTGAGAGCCGAGGGCCCCACCAGACATGACGAGGCACGTCCGGCTCTGACCGGCCGTCGGAGCAGCGGAAAGCCGGCGTTCCGGACTCCGATCCTGCGGGCCGGCCTGGTCGTGGTCGCAGGACTGCTCACCCTGACGGTCTCCGCCTCCCGGACGCCGGCGTCCGCCTCTTCCGCGTACGCCTCCGTCGGTTCTTCGGCCACGACGAGCGGCACGCCGTCTCTGCCCGAGCCGACCGGTCCCCATCCGGTCGGCACGACGTCCCTGCGTCTGGAGGACACCTCGCGCCCTGACCCCTGGGTCCCCGAGGCCGAGTCGAGAGAGCTCATGGTCTCCCTGTGGTATCCGGCGAAGTCCCGTGACGGCCGGCGTGCGCCCTATGTGACGCCCAAGGAGTCGGAGCTCATCCTGAAGGGCAAGGGGGTGACGGGCGTGCCGTTCGACGTGCTGAGCAGAACGCGGACCCACGCGTTCAGCGGCGCCGAACCGGCGGGACGTGGACACAGTCTGCCCCTTGTCGTGCTCTCTCCCGGCTTCACCGACCCCCGAAGCTCGCTCACCGCCTTGGCCGAGGAACTGGCGAGCAGAGGCTACGTGGTGGCCGGCATCGACCACACGTACGAGACCTTCGCCACCACTTTCCCCGACGGGCGGCTGACCACCTGCGCCGCATGCGAACTCGAAGGCGTCGACGACTTCGGTGAGAAGGCGGTGGAGAACCGGGCGGTCGACGTCTCCTTCGTGATCGATCAGCTCACCGGTCCGCACTCCAGGTGGACGGGTGCCTCGCTGATCGACGCGTCCCGGATCGCGATGGCGGGCACCTCCCTTGGAGGCGCGAGCGTCGCCGGGACGATGCTGAGGGACTCCCGGGTACGCGGCGGTATCAACATGGACGGCCTCATGTTCGCCCCCATCCCCGCGAGCGGGGTGGCACGCCCGTTCCTGCTCTTGGGCCAGCCTTCGCACAGCCCGGGCGGCATGGACGCCACATGGGACCGCGACTGGGAACACCTCACCGGGTGGAGGCGCTGGCTCGTGGTGGCCGGAGCGGTACACCCGTCCTTCAGCGACTACGATCTGCTGGCCCAGCAGATCGGCGTCGACCTCGGCAGTGGGCTTCCCGGAAGCCGCTCCGTGGACATCACCCGCAGGTACGTCCGAGCTTTCCTCGACCTGCACCTGGGCGATAAGCCACAGCCCCTGCTGGACAGGCCGTCGGTGCGCTACCCCGAGGTCGCGTTCTGCTCGCCGGGAACGAAGACCTGCGGATAGAGAGGTTCGACGGCTGGGTTACGGGGGCTGAAAGACTCTTGATCAGCGGGTCCGGGGTTCGAGTCCCCGGCGGCGCACCACTTCGGGCAGCCCGGGCCGTTCGGTCCGGGCTTTCCCCGTTTCCCTGGTGGCGTGCAGGGACGCGAGCAGCTGGAGGCGTTCGGCGTCCGCGCTGCCGGGCTCGGCCGTGTGGACGAGCAGGACCGGCCCGGGATTGCCGGGCAGGGGATAGACGTCCCAGTCGAGGGTGATCTCGCCCACCTGGGGATGCCGGAACAGCTTCGTCCCGTGGACCGTCTCACGCACGTCGTGCCGGGCCCAGAGCCGGCGGAAGTCCGCGCTGCGGATGCTCAGCTCGCCGATGATCGTCGTGGCGCGCGGATGGGTGGGATCGGTCGCGACGGCGGCCCGCAACATGCCGATGTACTGCAGGGCGGTGGTCTCCCAGTCGGGGCAGCGCGAACGGCTCCCGGGATCCTCGAACAGCAGCATGAGCATGTTCCGCCGCCCCGGCGGCAGGGTGTCCGGATCGCCGAGCAGCGCCTCGGCGAGGGCGTTCCACGCGAGCACGTCGAGGTGCCGGCCGAGCACGACCGCGGGCGTGTTCATCACGTGCAGCAGGCGCCGGGTGCTGTCCGGCACGCGCTCCGGGGCGCGGCGCGTACGGACGGCCGCCGGTCGTCGTGCCGCCCGGGCGAGGGTGAACAGATGCCGCCGTTCCTCGTCGTCGAGGTCGAGCGCGGAGGCGAGGGCGTCGAGCACCTGGTCGGAGGGCCGCACCTCACGGCCCTGCTCCATGCGCTGGTAGTAATCGGTGCTCAGCCCGGCCAGCAGCGCGACCTCCTCGCGCCGCAGACCGGCCACCTTGCGCCGGGGCCCCGGCTCCAGGCCGACGTCCCGCGGGCGCAGCCGGGCGCGCCGGGCACGCAGGAAATCGCCGAGCTCACGGGCGTACGGGTGGTCGACAGCCATGACCCCAGTCTGCCGGTGCGGCCCGCGCCGAAGGTAGGTCTGGCGTTCCCAGGCAAACGCGTACGACCGAATCCCGGCGACCCCGTCCTAGCGTCGTCGCCATGACCGAATGGAACGCCAGTCACATCCCCGATCAGCACGGCCGGGTCGCCGTCGTCACCGGCGCGAACTCCGGGCTCGGGCTGGTCACCGCGACCGAGCTCGCCCGGCATGGCGCACACGTGGTGATGGCCGTACGCGACATCGCCGCCGGCGAGCGGGAGGCCGAGGCGATCCGGCGTTCGGCGCGACGGGCCGAGATCGAGGTGCGGAAGCTCGACCTGGCCTCGCTCGCGTCGGTGCACGCGTTCGCCAAGGAGCTGATCGCCGACTTCCCGGCGGTCGACCTGCTGGTCAACAACGCCGGCGTGGTCATCCTCGGCCCCGCCCGCACGACGGCCGACGGGTTCGAGCTCCAGTTCGGCACCAACATGCTCGGCCACTTCGCCCTCACCGGCCTGCTGCTCGACAGCCTCGGCAGGGCGGACGCCGCGCGGGTGGTCAGCCTCAGCTCGATCACCCACAAGAACGCCCACCTCGACTTCGACGACCTGATGTCGCGGCGCGACTTCAACGCCAGTCGCGCGTACGGCCGCTCCAAGCTCGCCACCACCGTCTTCGGTCTCGAACTCGACCGCCGCCTGCGCGCCGCGGGCGCACCGGTCGTCAGCGCCCTCGCCCACCCCGGGCTGTCCAGGAGCAACCTCACCCCCCGGGCCTGGGAGCACCGCGGCCGGATGGGGCGGATCTTCGCCCGCGGCGGGCTGCTGGTGACGCAGCCGGCCGAGCGGGGGGCGCTGCCCCAGCTCTTCGCCGCGACCGCGCCCGGCGTGCGCGGCGGTCAGTTCTTCGGACCGTCCGGCCTCTTCGAGACGCGCGGCCGGGTCGTGGAGGTCCGCCCCAGCGCGGAGGCGGCCGACCCGAGCGTCGGGCGCCGCCTGTGGACCGCGGCCGAGGCCCTGACCGGCGTCACCTACCTCTGACCCGGCCCGAGGAAGAAGCCACTGGGCCGAGGGTGCGGATCAGGCCGAACTCGCCGTCGTAGCCGGGGTCCTTGGTCACCTCGCCGTTGCGCAGGCGGCCGATCGCCTCGGCGAGCGGCGGCGATTGGGCGGCGATGTCGCCGAGCGGGAGGTCGCCGAGGATCGCGAGCTCCGGCCCGAGCGCGGCCACGAGCCTGTCGGTCTCGGCGCTCACCTTCTTGCTCTTCGGGCCCACCCCCAGGATCTCGGCCACGAGATCCGGGAGCGGGACGAGGTTGCGGAAGCCCGCCGCGCCGGGCGGGGTCCTGCCGGCGGGGCGGTCGGCCAGATCCTCGACCCTGCTGAGCACGCCGACCGTGAGTTTCCCGCCGCACACCGGGCACAGGCCGCCGAGCTTGCGGGTCTCCTCCGGGTCGAGGCGCACGCCGCACTTGCGGTGGCCGTCGACGTGGTATTTGCCCGCCTCGGGGAAGAACTCGGTCGTGCCGCGCAGACCGGCGCCGGTGCGCAGGACGCGCTCGATCGCGAAGTAGTCCAGATCGGTCTCGAAGACCGTGGTCTCGCGGCCGACGATGGGCGGCGAGTGGGCGTCCGAGTAGCTGACCAGCCGATATCCGTCGAGGCCGGAGACCTGCCACATCATCGCGGGGTCGGCGGACAGCCCGGTCTCCAGCGCGAAGACGTGTCCGGTGAGGTCGCCGAAGCACTCCTCCAGGCTGTCGAACCCCGATTTCGAACCGAGCACGCCGAACCACGGCGTCCAGACGTGCGCCGGCACCAGGTAGGCGCCCTCGCCGCAGGACAGGACGGCCTCGAGCAGCTCCCGGCTGCTCATGCGTACGGTGGGCCGGCCGTCCACACCGAGATCGGCGATCTTGGCCAGGCCGCGGTTGAACTCCTCGACCTGGTCGAATCCGGGCAGGTAGACGAGGTGGTGGATCTTCCGGGAGCGACCGCCCTGGGAGTAGACGGTGGAGATCTCCACCGAAAGCATGTACCGCACGGGGGCGTCCGCCACGCTGTCCGGCAGCGTCGCGGCGACCTCGCGGTCGAGGTCGTCGCGCAGCCGGAACAGCCCCGGCTCGGCCGGCACGAGAGCCGTGCGCAGCCGCTCCAGCCAGGCCGGGTGGGTGAAGTCGCCCGTGCCCATGAGCGTGACGCCCTTGCGGCGGGCCCACCAGGTCAGCTGCTCCAGGTCGCTGTTCTTGCTGCACGCGTACGCGTACCTGGAGTGCATGTGCAGGTCGGCGTGGAAACGCACGGTGACCTCTCCCGTCGGCGTGATCCCGGATCCACCAGCTTGCCGATCAGAAGAGATCGAAACGCCCGCCCCTCTACAGTTCGGCGATGCGGTCCAGCAGCGCCTTCTTCGCCGTGCTGAACTCCTCGTCGGTCAGCACTCCGCTCCGGTGCAGTTCGCCCAGGTCGGCGAGCCGCCGGATCAGCAGGTCACGCCCGTCCGCGGCGGGGGGCGGCAGGGCGGCGGGCGGTTCCGGCGCGTGGCGGGCCAGCCGCGCCAGCACGGCGGCCGCGACGAGGACGCTCGTCCCGCCGAAGCGCTGCACCCCCCAGGACAGGCAGCGCCGGTCCTCCTCCGGCCGCCCGGTCGGCCCTTCGCCGCGCACGTGGAAACGCAGGCTCCCGTAGGCCAGGCCCGCCTGCGGCTTCCACTCGACGCCGGTCAGATCCGACAGCCGGAACTCCTGCGCGCCGGCCGCCTGCTTGGTCGTCTTCGCGAATCCCGTCCACTCCAGGCGGACCCGGACGCCGTCGAAGCTCACGGTGCCGTCACCGGCCGTGGCGCTGATCGGCACGGCCGGGCCGGGCAGCAGGAAATCGGGACAGGGCTCCTCCGGCACCTGGGCCAGCTGCACCAGATCGCGGATCTCGCCGGCCATGTACTCCGCCGCCGCCTTGCGCTCCTTGGGGACGGCCAGCCGGTAGGGGTCGGCGGGGGCGGCCAGCAGCCCGGCGCCGACCTCGGTCAGCGGGTCGGCGCCGGGGCGCAGCCGCAGCCGCAGGTGCCCGCCTTTGCGGGAGGGCTCGAACACGGCGCCCGCCACGGCCTCCAACGGCACGACCAGGTCTCCGAGGGCCTTGCGTACCTCGTGGACGTCGCGGCCGCTGCCGGGGGTGATCCGTACCGCCTCGACATCGACCGTCCAGGCGCCGTCCTCCACGACGATCTCGGTCATGCGATCACACTACGACGAAGGCGCCCGAGGGCGGCCGGGGGATCAGTAGAGCTTGATCTCCGGCACCGGCAGCCGCACCTGCTTCGGGCCGTGCCAGTTCCCACGGCCCTTCGGCAGGCCGGTCAGCGCGCCGGCCGGATCCAGCGGGAGCGAGACGCTGCTCTTCCTGAGGTCGACGGTGACGTTGGCGCCGGTGGCCTGCTCACGGCTGTAGGTGGAGTCGGTCCCGGCGATCACCAGGCCGATCCTGTGGCCCTTCTTGAACGTGTACTCCTGCGGCAGGGTCTTCCACTTCACCTGTGCGTACGTTCCGGGGGTCAGCGGGGACGACTCGGTGAGCGAATCGCGGTTCTGCGTGTCGATCCAACCGCGGGCCACGACCTCCAGGGGCCTGGTGGCCAGGTTGGTGGCGACCTTCCTGTAACAGGCGTCGTCGGCGGTGGTGCCGTCGCCGTGGCAGTCCTCCTCGGCGAGGGTGGTGATGCCCTGCCCGAGACGCCAGTCGACCCGGGTGTCCTCGCCGAAGTCGACCAGGAGCGCGGTCAGGTTCGCGGCAGGCCTGTCGAGGGAGATCCGCAGGTCCACCTCGGGCGTGCCGGACATGCGCAGGTCCAACGGCAGCGCGCCGGTGGTGAAGGCGACCCTGCCCGGCGCCGCCGTGCCGACGTCGGCGACCATCGCGTCCTCCGACTGGCGGGTGTCGGTGAAGGCGGCCGTCTCCCCCTTCCTGGCGGGGAGCAGGCCGAGCGAGCCGTCGGCGGACGGCCGGAGGGGCACCTTCCGGGCGAGCGGCGCGGGCCAGTCGCGCTGCGTGACCCACTCGGCCGGGCCGATCTGCACGTCGGCCCGCGGCTCCCGCATGATCCCGTTGTCCACGCCGAGCAGCCAGCGGTCGAACCAGCGGTGCAGCGTGTCGACCCACAGGCCGCGGCGCCCCTCGAAGTCGAAGGGGTCCACGTGCTGATACTGGCCGACCCAGATCTTGCGCGGCACGTTCCGGTCGGCGAGCGCCTGCCACCACACCGAGAAGTTGTCGGGCTTGACGTTCAGGTCGTTGACCGTGTGCACGACGAAGACGCTGGCGCGCACCTTCGAGGCGTCGCCGAGCGATCCGGCGACGTAGTCGCGCTCGGCCCAGAAGTCGTTGTAGTCCCCCGTCGCGTCGTCTGCGTCGGCGTCCAGCCGGGCCCGTACGGCCGCGCACTTGGCGGCCGGGTCGGTGTCGACGGCCCGGGACAGGTACGACATGTAGTTGTAGTTGTAGACGACGCCGTTGGACCGCTGGTACTTGTACCAGGAGCTGATGGCGGAGATCGGGACGATCGTCTCCAGGCCCTCGACCCCGGTCGCCGCGACCGCGTTGGCCAGCGTGCCGTCGTACGACTTGCCGATCATGCCGGCCTTGCCGGTGCTCCAGTCGGCCACCGCCGGGGTGCCGTCGTCGTGGTAGGCGGGGGCGCGGCCGTTCAGCCAGTCGACGACCGCCTTGCCGCCAAGCACGTCGGCCCTGCCGCCCACGTCGGGGCAGCCGTCGGACTTGGTGGTGCCGGCCATGTCGACGTTGAGGACGGCGTACCCGCGCGGCACGAAGTAGTTGTCGTAGAACAGCGGGAACTTGGCGAGCTCGCCGGCCGCGTCGTAGACCTTGCGCTCGGACTCGTTGCCACGCCCGGAGTTGTCGTAGTAGGGGCTCTCGTCGATGATCGACGGCACCGTGAGCCCGGGCCCCGACTCCCTGGGCCTGATGATGTCCACCCTGACCCGGTCGAGGCGGCCGTCGGAGTCGCTGTCGACGCTCGACTCGACGTAGACGTGCTCGCGGATCGCGTCGGCGTAGGAGAAGACCGGCTGGGTCCGTCCCTTTGCGACGGTGATCGCCGGGCCGGTGGCCGCGTGGGCCGGTACCACGCCGATCGCGGTCACGGCGACGGCGGCGAGGGCTGCTCGTAACAGCACGGAGAGCCTCCTGAGGGGTGCGGAAGTCCCCGTAAATCTCCATGCGGGTCGGTATGTCGGCAAGATTCCTTAATGTGATCGACATCACCTTGGTCCTGCCGCGTGACAAGAAGTCGGTCGGCTGAGTCAAAATCCCCGTTGCCTCTTGACTGCTCCCCGGCAGGGTTGAGAACCTTCTCATCATCCCGGTGAGAACGTTCTACGCGTTCGCTCGCCGGTCAGTGAGAACGTTCTACATGCGGAGTGCCAATGACTTCGAAAACCGGCCTGCGGCCCATCGACCCCCAGCTCAGGGAGGTCATCGGGGGAGCGGTCGACCAGCGCGGCGTCGCCGCGAAGGTGGCGGCGCAGGCGGCCTCCGCCGGAGTGACGGACGTGTTCTTCCTCGGCTGCGGCGGTTCCTGGGCCTCCTCGGTGCCGGCGCACGCCACCCTGTCCGCCTCGGCGACCGGGCTGGTCAGCCACAACATCAACGCCGCCGAGTTCCTGGCGTCCCCCTCGCCCCGGCTGTCGGAGCGCTCGCTGGTGGTGGCCTCCTCCCACTCCGGTGCGACCCCCGAGACGGTGGCCGCGGCGCGCCTGGCCAAGGAGGCGGGCGCGTACGTCGTGGCGGTGGCGACCGACGACGACAACCCGCTCGGCGAGCTGGGGGACGCCGCGTTCACCTACCACAGTGAGAAGACGATCACGGCGGCCAAGCACGTCCTGCTGGGACAGCTCGTGCATGAGCTGCTGCGGGTCGACGGCGCCGACCTCGACTACGAGACCCTCCGGCGGGGCTACGAGGCGCTGCCCGACGCGCTCGCCGTCGCCACCGAGGCGCACGAGGAACTGTCGGCGACGATCGCGCGGGAGACCGCCGACGCCGACCTGACCTTCGTGGTCGGCGGCGGCAACGCGTACGGCGTCGCCTTCCTGCTCTCGGTCTGCTACCTGATGGAGATGCAGTGGAAGAAGTCGGTCTGCGTGGCGTCCGGCGACTTCTTCCACGGCGCGTTCGAGATGGTGGTGGGCGACGCGCCGCTCATCCTCCTGCGTGGCGAGGACCGCACCCAGGCGATGGCCGACCGGGTCGCCGCCTTCGCCCCCAAGGTGACCTCCCGGGTCTACACGCTCGACTCGGCCGCCCTCGAACTGCCCGGCGTGCCCGCCGCGGCGCGGCCCGAGCTGTCGGCCCCGGTGCTGGCCAACCTCGCCACCCGGCTCGCCGACCACTACGAGTCCGTCACCGGCCACTCACTCGACGAGCGGCGCTACATGCACAAGATGGCGTACTGAGATGCGGCTGTGCGGCGTCGGCGACAACGTCGTCGACAGATATCTCGACCTAGGCCTCGTCTTCCCCGGCGGCAGCGCCTGCAACGTCGCGGTCCACGCCCGGCGCCTCGGCGCGGAGGCCGCCTACGTCGGCTCGATCGGGTCCGACCCCGCGGGCGACCTCGTACGGCACAGCCTGGCCGCCGAGGGCGTCGAGGCCCGCTGGTCCCGGTACGGGGGTCACCCCACCCCCCGGGCCGACGTCAAGCTCGACGCCGACGGGAACCGGACCTTCGTCGACTACGTCCCGCCCACGGAGGACCTCCGGCTGAGCCCGGCGGACGTGGACTATCTGGCGTCGTTCGACCTCGTCCACACGGGACACACCAGCCTGGTCGAGGACCAGCTGCCCGACATCGCCCGCGTCACCGAGGTCTCCTTCGACTTCTCGTACAAGGACATGGAGTACGCGCGGGACCTGCTGCCCTCGGTCGCCATCGCCTTCTTCTCCCGGGCCCGGCTCGACCGGCGCGAGTGCGCCGGGTTCGCCGCGTCCGTCCTCGCTCTCGGACCCCGCGTCGTGGTCGTGACCTGCGGAGATCAGGGTGCGTTGCTGACCTCGGCGGACCGTACAGTGTGGCAGCCGGCGGTTCCCACCGAGGCGGTGGACACGCTCGGCGCCGGCGACGCCTTCGCGGCGCAGCTGCTGGTCGCGCTGCCCGTGGCCCCGGCCGAGGTCGCCATGGCGCGGGCCGCGGCCTACGCCGCCTCCGTCTGCCGCCACCACGGCGGTTACGGCTACCCCGCCGATATCGACGCCCTCTACCCACCGGAGGAGACCTCATGAAGGACAGCGCCGACCTCGCTGTGCGGGTACGCGGCGTGCGCAAGCGGTACGGCCACGTCGAGGCGCTGCGCGGCGTCGACCTGGACATCGCGCCCGGGGAGATCCACGCCCTGCTCGGCGACAACGGCGCCGGCAAGTCGACGCTGGTGAAGGTGCTCGCGGGAGCGGTGACGCCCGACGAGGGCACCGTCGAGATCAACGGCGTGCCGCACCGGTTCACCGGGCCGAGGGACGCCCAGGCGGCCGGCATCGAGACGGTCTACCAGGACCTGGCGCTCGCGCCGACGCTGCCGCCGGACGCCAACCTCTTCCTCGGGCGCGAGCCCGCCCGCCCCGGGCTGCTGGGCCGGCTGGGGTTCGTCGACCGCAAGACCATGCGGGCCGAGGCCGCCACGCACCTGCGCCGGCTCAACTCGAAGATCCAGGACCTGGGCGCCGAGGTCGGCTCCATGTCGGGCGGGCAGAAGCAGGCCGTCGCGGTCGCCAGGGCGGCGATGTGGGGCTCGGCCCTGATCATGATGGACGAGCCGACCGCGGCGCTCGGCGTGGCGCAGACCGAATCGGTCCTCGAACTCATCCGGCGGATCCGGGACGAGAAGGGCCTGCCGGTGCTGCTCATCTCCCACAACCTGCCCGACGTCTTCCGCGTCGCGGACCGCTGCACGGTCCTGCGGCTCGGCAGGCGAGTCCTGACCGCGCCCATGTCCGACGTCACCTCGACCGACCTGATCAGGGCGATGACGGGCGCCGACACGCTCAGCCCGACCGAGGAAAGGGCGGCAGAACCCCGATGACCGACCTCGCTTCCCCGACCAAGCCGCCGGCCACGCCGCCGACCAGGGCGCGCAGGAGGGCCCTGCCGCGCACCCAGCGGCTGTCCGACGCGACCATCCTGCTCCTGCTGATCGCCATCGTGGCGGTCTTCTCGATCGTCACCCCGGCGGGGACGTTCCTGTCGCTCAGCAACGCCGAGTCCATCCTGCTCACGGCGTCGCAGCTGCTCATCCTCTCGTGCGGCATCACGTTCCTGCTCATCGCCGGCGGGCTCGACCTGTCCATCGGCTCGATCACGATCTTCTCCGCCGTCGTCGTGGCGAAGGTGATGGGGGCGCTCGCCGGGACGGCGGCGCAGGCGGCCGACTTCCACTACCCCAACCTCGGCATCGCGATCACCGTGGCCATCGTCTGCGGCCTGCTCGTCGGCGTCGGCTGGGGGGCCGTCAACGGGGTGCTCGCCGTCAAGCTGCGCATCCCCCCGTTCATCGCCACGCTCGCGACCGGCGGCATCGTGCTCGGCCTGGCGAGCGTCTGGACCAACGGCCAGAACGTGCAGAACGTGCCGCTGCCCTTCCAGTCGTCGTTCGGTCTGGGCAAGCTGTTCGGGGTCATCCCGTGGTCCATCGTGATCGCGGCCGTGGTCACCGCGGTCTTCTGGGTCGTGCTGTCGAAGACCCGCTTCGGCCTGCACACGTACGCGATGGGCGCCAACCTGGAGGCGGCCCGGCGCTCGGGCGTGAACGTCAAGCGGCACATGATCCTGCTCTACGTCGGCACCGGCGCCCTGTGCGGCATCGTGGCCGTCCTCGACGTCGCGCGCTTCGGCACGGCGTCGATCACCAGTCACTCCGGGGACGCGCTGTCGGCCATCGCCGCCGTCGTCATCGGCGGGACGAGCCTGTTCGGGGGACGGGGCCGCATCTCCGGGACCGTGGTGGGCGCGCTCATCCCGGCGGTCCTGCAGAGCGGCTTCGTGATCATGGACGTCCAGCCGTTCTGGCAGAACGTCGCCGTCGGCGTCGTCCTGCTCGTGGCCGTCTACGTGGACCAGGTCAAGATCCGCGCCCAGGAACGCACATGACCTTCCCCTCCTCGCTCCACAGCCCTCGCCCTCGCTCCACACCCGAAGGAACCCGATGAAGCGAACCATCCCCGTCCTGGCCGCGAGCGCCCTGGCGGTCGGCCTGCTCGCCGGTTGCGGCACCTCCTCGTCCGCCGACGACGCCGGCGGCGGCAAGAGCGCCGCGGGCAAGAAGATCGTCATGCTGCTGAACGACCAGTTCGACCCCTACTACCTCACGCTGGTCGCCGGAGCCGAGGCCGAGGCGAAGAAGCAGGGCTTCGACTTCAGCTGGCAGGCGCCGTCCACCCTCGACGTGGCCTCGCAGACCCAGCTCCTGCAGTCCGTGGCCGCCCGCAAGCCGGACGGGATCATCATGTCCGCCCTGGACGCCAAGGCGATGATCGCGCCGATGAAGCAGGTCATGGCGCAGGGCATCCCGATCATCACGGTGGACGCCGACGTCGCCGACCAGTCGGCGCGTCTCGCCACCGTCACCTCCGACGGCGAGGCCGCCGGCCGCCTGGCCGCCGAGACGATGGACAAGCTGCTCGGCGGCAAGGGCAAGGTCGCCTTCGAGGGCTACACCCCGGGCACCTCCAGCACCGACGCCCGCCTCAAGGGCTGGCAGGAGGGGCTGAAGCAGACCGGCCTCGAGTACGTCGCCGAGCGCTACGACGCCACCGACCTCACCACCATCGCCGGCACCGTCAGCGCGGTGCTCAAGCGGTACCCCGACCTCGCCGGCATCTTCACCAACTGGACCAACCCCACCCTCGGCGCCGCCCAGGCCGTACAGGCCGCGGGCAAGAGCGACCAGGTCAAGATCGTCGGCTTCGACGCCTCGCCCGACGAGGTGAGCCTGCTCAAGCGCGGTCTGGTCTCCGCACTGATCATCCAGAAGCCCGGCGAGATGGGCGTCAGGGCGGTCTCCGACCTGGCCGCCTACCTCAAGGACGGGACCAAGCCGCAGTCGGTCAGCCTCGACGCGGTCGTCGCGACCAAGGAGAACATGAACGACCCGGCCGTCAGCGCGTACTTCTACAAGGCAGGAAAGCAGTGAGTCAACGCCTCGGAATCGACGTCGGCGGGACCTTCACCGACGTCGTGGTCATCGGCGACGACGGACGCGTCCTCGTCGAGAAGGTCCCCAGCACTCCGGAGAACCAGGCGGGCGGCGTGCTCGACGGCGTCCGCGCCGCGCGCGGCACGCGTGGCGTCGACACCGGCGCGCTGCGGATGTTCGCGCACGGGTCCACCGTCGCCACCAACGCCCTCCTGGAGTTCAAGCTCCCGCCCACCGCGCTGATCGTGACCCGCGGCTTCCGGGACGTCCTGGAGATCGGTACGCAGCTGCGCCCCGCGCTGTTCGACCTCGGAGTCGTCAAGCCGGAGCCGGTGATCCCGCGCGAGATGGTCTTCGAGATCGACGAGCGGGTCGACCGGCTCGGCGAGGTCGTCACGCCGCTCACCGACGAGGAGATCGACCGCGTCGTGGCCCAGGTCGCGGCGAGCGGTGCCGAGGCGTGCGCGGTCACGCTGCTGTTCTCCTTCCGCAACCCCGAGCACGAGCGCCGGCTGGCCGAGCGGCTCGCCGCCGCCGTGCCCGGCCTGCACGTGGCCGTCTCCTCCGAGGTCGCGCCGGAGATCAAGGAATACCCCCGGACGTCGACCACCGCGATCAGCGCCGCGCTGCAGCCGCTGGTGGCGCGCTACCTGTCGGCGGTCGAGGACGGCCTGGAGCGGGAGAAGGTCACCTGCCCGTTCTTCGTGATGCAGTCCTCGGGCGGCGTCATGTCGGCGACGGAGGCCTCGGCCGCCGCGCACAAGATGGTGCTGTCCGGTCCCGCGGCGGGGGTGCTCGCCGCCGCCCGGGTGGCGGAGAACCCGGCGTACGCGAACCAGATCACCTTCGACATGGGCGGCACGTCCACCGACATCTGCCTCATCTTCGAGGGCCGGCCGCGCCTGGACCGGTCGTCGCAGTTCGAGGGGCGGCCCCTGCAGGTCGCCCAGTTCGACATCCACACCATCGGGTCCGGCGGCGGATCGCTGGCCCGGGTGGACGCCGCCGGGCTGCTGCGCGTGGGACCGGAGAGCGCGGGCGCCGTCCCCGGCCCCGCCTGCTACGGGCGCGGCGGCACCCGGCCCACGACGACCGACGCACAGGTCGTGCTCGGCCGGGTCGACCCCGGGCGCTTCCTCGGCGGGGAGATGACCCTCGACGTGGAGGCCGCCAGGCGGGCGGTCGCGACGCACGTCGCCGAGCCGCTCGGGATCGGCCTGGAGGAGGCCGCGCTGGGCATCCTCGACGTCGCCGACGCCATCATGGCCCGGGGTGTCCGGGTGGTCAGCGTCAACCGAGGCTACGACCCGCGCGACTTCGTGCTGCTGCCCTTCGGCGGGGCCGGTCCGATGCACGCCCTGTCGGTCGCCGAGATGGTCGACATCAGGACCGTCCTGGTGCCGCGCCACCCCGGCACGTTCTCGGCGCTCGGCCTGGCCACCTCCGATCTGAAGTACGACTTCTCGCTGACCGTGGACGCCCCCGTGGACACGCTGACCCCGGGGCGGATCGAGGAGCTGTTCACCGGCCTGCTCGACCGGGCCCGCGGCCGCCTGTCCCGAGTGGAGTCGCTCACCACGGGCCGCGTCGAGAACCGGCTGGCCCGCTTCCGCTACGCCTGGCAGGACAACGACGTGGAGGTCCTGCTGCGGCCGGGCCCGGTGGACGAGCAGAGCCTGGCCGAGGCGCTCGACCGCTTCCACGCCCAGCACGAGTTCGAGTTCGGGCACAGCGACAAGGAGGCCCGCGTCGAGCTCGTCGCCGTCGGCGTCGAGGTGCACGGCGTGCTGCCGCGTACGGCCGCCCCCACCGCGGAGGCGGGGTCCTCCACTCCCACCCCGGCCTCCGTACGGCGGGTCTGCTTCCGCGGGACCGGCTGGGTCGACACCGACGTGTACGAGCGGGCGGACCTCGCGCCCGGCGCGGCGTTCAGCGGTCCGGCGATCATCGAGGAGCGCGAGGCGACCACGGTCGTGCCGCCCGGCGCGCGGGTGCGGGTGGACGGCGACGGCAACCTCGTCCTGACTGTGAAGGGAACCTCCGCATGAGCCCCGGCATGAACCCCGGCATGAACTCCGGCACGAGACGAACCGACCCGATCACCACCGAGGTGATCCGGCACGCCCTGGAGACCATCGCGGAGGAGATGGGCACCGCGCTGCGCCGCACCGCGCTCAGCGTGGTGGTCAAGGACATGCGCGACTACAGCTGCGCGGTCTTCGACCGGTCCGGCCGGCTGCTCGCCGCCGCGCTGGACATCCCGACGCTGCTCGCCTCGATGTCCCCCGCGCTGCGGGCCTGCCTCGACAAGTGGGGCGACGACATCCACCCCGGTGACGTCTTCCTCAGCAACCACCCCTACCTGGGGGCCTGCCAGACCAACGACCTCAACCTGTTCGTCCCGGTCTTCGACGAGGACGAGCGGCTGATCGGCTTCACCGGCGCCATCGCGCACCACGCCGACTGGGGCGGGGTCGTGCCCGGCACGGCGGCCGCCACCAGCCGCAGCGCGTTCTACGAGGGCGTCATGCTGCCGGCGGTGAAGCTGGAGGTGCGCGGCGTCCCCGAGCCGAACGTCCGCGACATCATCACGGCCAACACCCGCCACCCCAAGCAGAACCACGGCGACCTGCGCGCCCAGGTCGCCTCCGCCCGCTCGGGCGCGCGCCGCTTCGCCCGGCTCGCGGAGCGGTACGGCACCGACACGCTGGTGACGGCGATCGACGACCTGATCGGCTACACGGCCGAGCGCACCCGGGCCGAGCTGGCGGCGCTGCCCGACGGGACGTACCAGGCCGAGGGGTGGCTGGACGACGACGGGATCAACCCCGGCGCGGCGGTCCGCCTCGCCGTCACGGTCACCATCGAGGGCGACGGCGCGCACGTCGACTTCTCCGGCTGCGACCCGCAGATGCCCGGCGGCATGAACATCCCCACGTCCACGACGCGGTCGGTCGTGCACTACGCGATCAAGTGCCTGCTGCCCGGCGACGTGCCGTTCAACGAGGGGTCGATGGAGCCGGTGACCATCCACGCCCCCGAGGGCTCGGCGGTCAACCCGATCTTCCCCGCCGCGGTCGGCGACCGGCACCTGGCCTCCCAGCGGCTGGCGTCCGTCATGACCCGGGCGCTCGCCCCGGCGGCGCCGCACCGCGCGTCGTCCGAATGGTTCGTGGGCTGGCCGGTGCTGATCTGCGAGTCGGCCTCGCCGAAGACCGGGGACGGCGTCGTGCTGCTCGCCAACGTCGCCGGCGGCGCGGGCGCCACCGCGGCGCACGACGGCGCCGACGCGGTCGACGTCCACATGGCCAACTGCGCGATCATTCCGGCGGAGATCATCGAGTCGAGCTACCGGTTGCGTGTCGAGCGCTACGAGCTGGTGCCCGACAGCGGCGGTGCGGGACGCACGCGGGGCGGCCTGGGCATCCGCGCCGACTACCGGAACATCTCCGACGAACCCATGCAGTTCCTCTCCGAGGCCGAGCAGAGCAACCCCGGTCACGCTCCCCAGGGGCTCGACGGCGGCCTGCCCGGCACGTCCGCCTCGATCGTCCTCATCCGGCAGGACGGCGAGGAGACCCCGCTCCCGGCGAAGGGGCAGCACGTCGCCGCCCCGGGCGAGGTGGTGAGCCTGCGCGCCGGCGGCGGAGCCGGATACGGCGACCCGGCGCTGCGCCCGAGGGAGGCCGTGGAGGCCGACCTGCGCACCGGACGGATCACCGCCCGCGCCGCGCGGGATCACTACAATCTCGCTGCGGCGGATCGCTGATGGGCGAGCCGCCGGCGCCTCCCGGGCGTACCCGCGAACGCGATGACGGCCGGGACCCCGCCGGCGGCGACCGATACCGGGAAAGGGAGGATCCGTGACCGCATCCAGGCCGCGCCGGGCGACGCTCCCGGACGTGGCGGCGCTGGCCGGCGTCTCCACGGCAGCCGCTGGGCGCGCGCTGGGGGGTTACGGAAGCGTCAGCGAGGACGTACGGCGGCGGGTGGCGGAGGCGGCGCGGCAGCTCAACTACCGCGCCAACCGCCTCGCCGCCAGCGTCCGCACGGGCCGGACCGACACCATCGGAGTGGTGTGCGCCGACATCGAGAGTCCCTTCTTCGCCCGCGCGCTGCGGGGGATCTCCGACGTCGCGCACGAGCACGGCTTCAGCACCCTCGTCACCAACAGCGACGAGGACCTCGTCAGCGAGCGTGAGGCGGTCCAATTGCTCCTGCACAAGCAGGTGGACGGGATCATCTGCGCGCCCGCCGACGTCACCCAGGTCGACCATCTGGCGCAGGCGCAGACCGGCGGCACGCCCGTGGTCCTGTTCGACCGCGTCAGCGACCACCTGGAGGCCGACGCCGTCGTCGTGGACGGCATGAAGGCCGCCTACCAGGCCGTACGGCGTCTGCTCGACCTCGGCCACCGGCGCGTCGCGATCATCGCGGAGCTGCGCCAGCCGCGGGAGCAGGACTGGGTCAGGTTCCTCACACCGCAGGCCGAGGTGTCGCTGGGCGAGCTCAGCCCGAGCGAGGCCCGGCTGCTCGGTTACCTGCGGGCCCACTGGGACGCCGGAGTGCCGGTGCGCCGCGAGCTCGTGCGGCGCACCGGCACCTACGCCGCCGAGGCCGCCTATCAGCAGACCAAGCGCGTCCTCGCGCTGAAGAACCCGCCCACGGCGGTCTTCACGGTGGACAACCTGATGACGGTCGGCGCCTACCGCGCGATCCGCGACCTCGGCATCGCGGTGCCCGACCGGCTCTCGGTGGTGGCCTTCGACGACCTCGACTGGACCGTGCTGGT
This sequence comes from Microbispora sp. NPDC004025, assembly GCF_053604425.1. NCBI lineage: Bacteria > Bacillati > Actinomycetota > Actinomycetes > Streptosporangiales > Streptosporangiaceae > Microbispora > Microbispora sp. NPDC004025. The sequence continues at coordinate 354,812 of NZ_JBSGHN010000006.1, forward strand.
CTCCCCGGCCCTGAGCGTCATCGCGCAGCCGGTCTACGAGATGGGCGCGGAAGCGGCCCGGCGCCTGATCCGGCGCCTGCGGGACCCGGAGCCGGCGCCGCCCGGCACGCTGTTCATGGACGTCACCCTCGTCGAACGCGAGTCCGTCGCCCCGATCCCGACCTGATCCGGCCGCACGTCCTTCAGGTCCTCGGCCGTGCAGGAGAACGAGTCGACGAGGTCGACCTCGACCGTCACCGTGCTGTTCTCGTCCTCGGAATTGGTCGGAGACGTGCACTCGTGCAGGTCGGGGCCGGTCAGCAGCAAAAGCTCCGAGGAGTGCCGCGCGGCACTGGCGAGGACGTCGCGCTCGCGGCCGGTCAGCCGTCCCGCGAGCGTCTGGAGGATCAGCTCGGCGACGTCCTCCGGGCGGTAGCGGCGGTCCAGCGAGCCGTGCAGCTCGGCCAGCGCCTTCCGGCGGGAACGCTCGGAACCCTTGCGGTGCTTCATGCCCGCCATGATGTACTCGAGATCCGCCGGGAATCGATCGGTTATCCGCGGGTGGAAAACCGCTGGGCGTACGGGCTCGCGGCCGGGAAGACTTCGGGCATGCACGACACCATCGCGGCGGGCCCTGTCACGCTCCGGCCGCTGACGGCCGAGGACGCGGACGAGATGACGGGAGTGCTGGCGGGGGAGGAACTGTACTCCTTCATCGGCGGAACGGCGCCCACCCTGGCCGAGCTACGCGCCCGGTACGAGGCGCTCGAGGCCCGCCGGTCCCCGGACGGACGGCAGGAGTGGCTCAACTGGATCATTCGCCGCGACGTCGACGGCCGGGCGGTCGGCTACGTCCAGGCGACGGTGATGGACGAGGGGCGGCGGGCCGAGATCGCGTGGGTCGTGGGCACCGCGTGGCAGGGCCGGGGGTACGCGACGCAGGCCGCCACCGCGCTGGCCGGATGGCTCCGCGGCAGAGGAGTCTCCCGCATCGAGGCGCACATCCATCCCGATCATCACGCCTCCACGAAGGTGGCCCGGCGGATCGGCCTGCTGCCCACCGATCGCATCGAGGACGGCGAACGCCTGTGGACCTGGGAACGACCCGGGGGCCCATCGTAGGCCCTCCGGCGTACGCCCGCCCCGGCTCACCAGGTCTTGCCGGCCTGCTCCCGGATCGTGTGGTTGATGCGGTTGAAGAAGTTGGTCAGCGCGATGTTCAGGATGATCGCGGACAGCTGCTTCTCGTCGAAGTGGGCGGCGGCGTCCCAGATCTCGTCGGTCACACCCGGGGCCGCGTGGTGCTCGTCAACGGCCTTCCCGGATTCGTGTCCTGGGGGAGGACGGCGCACCGCTCTCGGTCGTCTCGTTCACTGTCGCCGGTGGCCGGATCACCGGCATCACGGTCGTGACCGACCCCGCCAATCTCGCGTCGCTGGGCCTGCCGGATCCGGAGTGAACGCGCCGGCGGCTCTGGAAGACTCCGCGCGCCGCGGCCTGATTCGATGGAGCCCAGAGCGTTCCTGGGGGAGGCGGGCATGGAGACGGCGGAGTGGTACAGGTACTTCGCGGAGCGGGAGGTCAGGGGGCACAGCCCGGTCTACGAGGCGCTCGCTCACGGGATCGCCGCCGATCCCGGGCTGGTCGAACTGATCGACGGCCTGCCGGAGCCGAAGAGACAGCCGAACCTGCTGCTGGCCGCCGTGCGCTTCCTCGGCGGGCCGTACGAGGGGTTCGGCCGGTTCCGGGAGTGGACCGTGAGTCACTGGGCCGAGGTGCGGGAGACGGTGCTCGCCCGGCGGACGCAGACCAACGAGGCGGGCCGGTGCGCGAGTCTGCTGCCGGTGCTGGCGGCGCTGCCGCGGCCGCTGGCCCTGGTGGAGGTGGGCGCGTCGGCGGGGCTGTGCCTGTACCCGGACCGGTACCGCTACCGGTACGACGACGGGCCCGAGATCGGACCGGCCGACAGCCCCGTCCTGCTCACCTGCCGGACGAACGGGAAGGTGTCGGTGCCCGAACGCCTCCCCGACGTGGTGTGGCGGGCCGGACTGGATCTCGACCCGGTCGACGTACGCGACGACGAGGCGGTGCGCTGGCTGGAGTGCCTGGTGTGGCCGGAGCAGGAGGACCGGCTGGCGCGGCTGCGCGGGGCGGTGCGGATGGCGAGACGGGACCCGCCGCGCCTGGTGCGCGGGGACGCCGAGGCGGTCCTGCCCGGCCTCGTCGCCGCCGCGCCGGCCGGGGCGACGGTCGTCGTCTTCCACAGCGCGGTCATGCCCTACCTGGACGCCGCGGCGCGGGACCGCTTCGTGGCGCTCGTGCGGACCCTGCCGGTGCGGTGGATCTCCAACGAGGGCTCGCCCCGGCTGCCCGAACTGGCCGCGAAGCTGACGGCCGGCCTGCCGGACAGGCGGCTGGCGTTCCTGCCCGCGCTCGACGGGGAGCCGCTCGCGATGGCCGGGCCGCACGGCGAGTGGCTCGACTGGCTCGCCTGAGCAGCCCCCACACGGCGTGGCGGATACTGAGGATCATGACCGTCTACGACGAGATCGGCACGACCTACAGCGCCGCGCGCAGGCCCGACCCGCGACTGGCCGCCCGGATCGCCGCCGCGCTCGGGGACGTCGCGACGGTCGTCAACGTGGGGGCGGGCACGGGGTCGTACGAACCCCCGGCGACCCTGCTCGCGGTCGAGCCCAGCACGGTGATGATCGGCCAGCGGCCGCCGGGGTCGGCTCCCGTGCTGCGCGCCCGGGCCGAGGCCCTCCCTCTCGCCGACGGCGTGGCCGACGCCGCCATGGCCCTCCTGACCGTGCATCACTGGACGGACCTCGCGGCCGGGATCGCCGAGTTGCGCCGGGTCGCGCGGCGCCGCGTGGTGATCCTCACCTGGGATCAGGAGCTCACCCGTGACTACTGGTTCCTCAGGGAGTACCTGCCCGAGGGCGCGGCGCTGGACGACGCCCGCGCCGCCTCGATCGACGACCTCGTCCGGCTGCTCGGCGGCGCGCGGGTCGAGGCCGTGCCCATTCCGCACGACTGCACCGACGGGTTCGGCGCCGCCTACTGGCGCAGGCCCGAGGGCTACCTCGATCCCATGGTCAGGTCCGGCATGTCGGTGCTGGCCCAGCTCGACCAGGCGGTCGTACGGCCGGCCCTGGACCGGCTCGCCGCCGACCTGGAGTCGGGCCGCTGGCACGAGCGCCACCGCGACCTGCTCGGCCTGGAGGAGTACGACGTCGGATACCGGCTGCTCGTCGCCGACCTGTGAGGGAGCGTGGGATCCGCGCACCGGAGGGTAAGGACACCCTGTGGACACGGAGCGGCTGCGCCAGGTCGTGGACGAGATCTTCCACGACCGTCCCCACGTCACGCGACGCGACCTCTACTCGGCCGCCGCCGCGGACATCCACGTGCCGGCCGAGACCCTGGCCCTTCTGAACGAGATCCCCGAGGGCTCCTACGACCGCGGGGAGATGCTGGAGGCCATCGAAGGAGCCGTACGGGACCGGGACGAGGCGGAGCGGAGGGCGCGGCCACCGGAGCAGATCGCCGCGCTGGAGGACACGGCCGAGGCCGAGCACGCCATCGCCGACGACACCACGCTGGGTGCGCTGACCCAGGACAACGCCGGCCCGCCGCCGGACGCGCCGCGGTTCCGGGAGCCGGGCGAGTGAGGACGCGTGAGCAGACACACGGGAGGCGCGTCGTGCTGACAGTCACCGATCACGCCGTTCAGGCGATCCGCGATCTGATGGTGGGGGAGTATCTCCCCGAGGAGGCGGGCCTGCGCATCGCGGCCAAGCCGGGCGAGCCCGCCTCGCTGGAGCTGTCGCTGGTCAGCGCGCCCTTCTCGGGCGACGAGGTGATCGAGAGAGCGGACGTGCGCGTCTTCCTCGAACCGGAGGTCGCGCAGGCCGTCGGCGGCAAGACCCTGGACGCCGAGACCGGTCCCGGCGGCCGCCCGACCTTCCGCCTGGCCTAGGTCGTGTCCCGGGCGGTCACTGGTCGCCCTCGTCCTCCTCGTCCTCCTCGTCATCGGGCGGCAGGCCGGTGCCGGCCACCGTGTCGGCGAGCTGGTCGTCGTCGAGCCGCCCGGTCGGCGGCTGCCCGAGCGTCCCTCCACCGGAGGCGCCGCCGCCCGAGATCCCCTTGCCGCCGACGATGCCGGCCGCGTCGAGGTCCGCCTGCTCCACCGATCCCTGCCGCGTGGCGCGGATGCCGGGCGTCCGGTTCTTGAACCGCGGGTCGTCCTGCGCGTTCGTCGCCAGCTCCTCGGCGAGCTGCTTCGGGTTCATCTTCTTCTCGTCCATACGGGCCGCCGTACCCGGCGGCCCGCATGCCATTCACATCCTCACAGCTCGGACGGAACCCGCTGCGGCGGGACGTGCCGCCGCTCCTGCCGGCTGCGCAGCGCCTCCAAGCCGACCAGGTCGTCCGGCTCGGCGTCCGGGGTCTCCTGGTCGAACCTCGCCAGGGCCGGGTGCCGCAGGGCCAGCGTGATCGTGATCGCGATGGCCAGGCCGCACACGATGTACAGCAGGCCGATGCCGCGGCCGTCTCCCGTGCCGATGACCTTCCCGACCGTGTCGGCCAGGGGGCCGTCAGGCCGCATCAGCGGTTCGAAGACCAGCCCCACCAGCCAGGCCTGTACGGCCAGGCCGACCGGCTGCGTCGACAGCGCGAGCATCCGGTTGATCGAGATGACCCGGGCGTGGTAGCGCTGGGGCACCTTCGAGTGGATGATCGTCAGCCAGATGCCGTCGCTGATCGTCATCATCAGCGACATGCCGAAGGCGCCGACCGTGATCAGGATGAGCGACGGGCGCAGACCGGCGATCGCGCAGAAGATCCCGAGCACCCCGGCGGCCGCCAGCATGCCGAACATCCGGCGCTCGCGCGGGCCGCCCCACAGGGTGATGATCAGACCGCCGCAGACCGCCCCGATCCCGGCGAGCAGCGCCACCCGCCCGGTGTCGGCCAGCTCGCCGACCGACAGCACCAGCGGCGAGATCATGATGAACCCGGTGAACAGGAAGAAGTTCACGATGAACATCGTGAAGGCCATGGCCCGCAGGCCCCGCCGCCGCAGCAGGTAGCGGAAGCCGTTGCGGATCTCGGCCGAGACCGTCTCGCGGCGCCGCCAGGCCATCGTGGCCGGGAAGCGGACCAGCAGGGTCACGCCGAACGCGATCGCGTAGCAGACCACGTTGGCGGTCAGGATGCCCTCGATGCCGATCAACGCGAGCACGGCGACGGAGAACAGCGGCACCATGAGCTGGGCCACGGCGTTGCCGAGCTGGACGACGCCGCCGACGTGGTGCAGGTAGGCCTTGGGCGCGAGCTGCGGGCCGGCCGACTGCCAGGCCACCCGTTGCAGGGTCACCGATATCGACAGCAGCACCAGCAGGCCGTACAGCAGGGGCATGCTCAGCACGTCGCCGGCCATCAGCGCGAGCAGCGCGGCCTGCACGGCCAGGGACATGCCGTCGGCGGCCAGCATCGCCCGTTTGCGGTCGTACCGATCGACGAGCGCGCCGATCAGCGGCGCGAGCACGAGCCCGGGCACCAGGGCGATGATGGCGAACAGGCCGAACTGCACCAGCGAACCGCTCTTCAGGTACGCCCAGATCGGCACGGCGAACTCGGTCATCACGGCGCCGATCATCGAGACGATCTGACCCGTCGCCACCGTGAAGAACCGGCCGAGACTGGGCTGCGGCCCGTCCACGTCGGCCTTCCGGTCGGTGGACACGCGCTCCCGCCACCAGGTGGCCGTGTCGCCGGGCGCCGGGACGTGCCATTCCTCGGGACGGTCCACGCTGGTGTGGGCGGTCGTGACGATCGCGGCCAGCTCCTCGGTGCGGTACCGGAGGAAGTAGTGGCCGGCCTCGGCCATGACGACCAGCGCGGTGGTCTCGGAGACGCAGTGCCAGTCGCGGTAGCGCTCCTGGTAGAAGTCGGTCAGCGCGTCGCGGTCGCCGACGATCGAGATGACCGGGGCGCGCAGCTGCGGGCTCTGCTGCTCCACGAGCTCGCTGAAGTAGTCCTCACCGGCGCGCGCGTCCACCCGCATCGTGCGGATGATGTGGTCGACCTGCTCGGGGTCGAGGTCCTGCAGGTCGGCGCCCATCGCGCGCAGCCAGTTGGCGTGCGCGTTGGCGTTGTCCAGCGCCTTGCTGCGGAAGATCCGGCCGAGCAGGCCGTTGAGGCCCTTGCTGGGGGTGGCGAACGGGAAGCTGCCGCCCGTGTAGACGGCCTCGACGCGCCGTCCGGCCGCCTCCAGCCGCCGCGCGATCTCGGCGGTCAGCGCGCTGCCGACGCAGTGGCCGTACAACGCGACCGGGCCGCGCACGCGCTCGATGACCTCGTCGCAGACCCGCTGGGCGGCCTCGTGGAACGGGATCGTGCTCTCCTCGACGCCCAGCTCGTGACCGGGCAGGGCGACCGCGAACAGCGAGTGGCCGTCCGGCAGCGCGTCGGCCAGCGGCTGGTAGACCATCGCGCTGGCCCCGCCGTACGGGATGCAGACGAGCGACAGCGTGGGCGTCTTCACCGGGCGGGTCAGCTCGACGAGCAGGCCGCGCGGGCCCTCCTCGGCGGCGCCCTCCGGCGCCCCGTTGGCGGCGTCGACCAGCGCGGCCAGCTCCCGCACCGTGCGGTTGGCGATCGCGTCGAGGACGGTCACCTGGTAGCCGCCGGCGGGCAGCACCTGCCTGAGCTTGGCGACCATGCGGATGAGCAGCAGCGAGTGGCCGCCGAGCGCGTTGAAGTCGCTGTCGATGGAGATCGCGTCGATGCCGAGGACCTCCCGCCAGACCCCGGCCACCGCGATCTCGGTCTCGGTCTCCGGCTCGGCCAGGTCCTCGCCGACCCGGACGACCGGATCGGGCAGCGCCTTGCGGTCCACCTTTCCGTTGGCGTTGAGCGGGATGGTCTCCAGCGGCACGAACACCGACGGGACCATGTACTCCGGCAGCCGCTCCGCGCAGTGGTCCGCCAGATCCGCGGGCTCCCGCGCCTCGGGCACGTAGTAGGCGACCAGCCTCTTGTCCTCGGGCGTGAACGCGTGCACGGCGACGACCGCGTCCCGTACGCCGGGGTGGTCGAGGACGGCGGCCCTGACCTCGTCCAGCTCGATGCGGTAGCCGCGGATCTTCACCTGGTCGTCGAACCGGCCGAGGAAGGCCACGTCGCCGTCGCGGGTCCAGGCCACCCGGTCGCCGGTGCGGTACATCCGCCCGCCGGGCTCGAAGGGGTCGGGGAGGAACCGCTCCTCGGTGAGGTCCGGCCGGTTCATGTAGCCGCGGGTCACGCCGACGCCGCCGACGTACAGCTCGCCCGGCACGCCGACCGGCTGCAGCCTCCGGTCGGCGTCCAGCACGTACATCCGCATGTTGGGCAGCGGGCGGCCGATCGGCACGACCTCCACGAGCTGGGCGTCCCTCACGGGATAGATACAGGTGCCGACCGACGCCTCGGTGGGGCCGTACTCGTTCACCAACCGGCCGGGACCGAGCATCTCCAGCCACCGGTTGGCCATGGAACCGGGCAGCGCCTCGCCCGCCACGACGATCTTCCCGGCGAGCGCGGCGGCCTGCCGGGCGTCGATCTGGTGACCGAGCACCTCCAGGTGGCCGGGGGTGCACTTGATGAAGCTGTACGGCCCGCCCGCCGCCAGCAGCGCGCCCAGCTCGCCCATGTCGAAGTCCTGCGGCAGCACGGTGACGCGCTGACCGGTGACGAGCGGCGCCCACAGGTTGGGCACGACGAGGTCGAACGCCACCGAGCCGAACAGCGGGGCGCCGCCGTCGCCCTGGGAGGCCAGGTCCTCCACGGCCCACCACACGTGGTTCACCAGCCCGCGGTGGGTGACCTGCACGCCCTTCGGCTTGCCCGTGGACCCTGACGTGAAGATCACATAGGCCAGGCGGTCGATGTCGTACGGCACGCCCGCCGGCTCGCGCGGCCGGTCGTCGAGCACCCCGCTCTCCACGTCCACGACCTCGACGCCGTCGAACAGGTGCGCGTGGCCCGCCGAGGTCAGGACCAGCGGGGTCGCGGCGATCGACAGCATGTCGCGGACGCGCTGCGCGGGAAACTTGGGATCCATCGGCAGATAGGCCGCGCCCGCCTTCCACACGCCCAGCAGGCAGGCGATCAGCTCCGGGCTCCGGTCGAGCAGCACGCCCACCGTGTCCTCCGGGCCGACGCCGCGCTCGCGCAGCAGATGGGCCACCTGGTCGGCGCGGGCGTGCAGCTCGGCGTAGGTGGTCGTGCGGCCCTCGAAGGAGACCGCCACCGCGTCCGAATCCGCGTGGCGCTCCAGCAGCTCGGGCAGGGCCACGTCCGGGTACGGCCGCGCCGAGTCGTTCCACGTCCCGAGGACGAGGTCGCGCTCGGCGTCGGTGACCAGGTCGAGCCCGGCCAGCGGGGTGTCCGGCGCGACGGCGATCCGCTCGGCCAGCGCCCGGTAGTGCCCGGCCATCCGGGTGATGGAGTCCGCGTCGAAGCGGTCCTTCTGGTAGGTCAGGTAGAGCTCGGGGTCGCCCGCGCCGTTCAGGTGCACCAGCAGCGCGAGGTCGTAGGTGAAGTCGTCGACCTCGTGCTCCCAGACCGACGCCTCCAGCCCGGGCCAGCGGCCCCGCTGGTCGCGGAACACGCGCAGCGAGAAGCCGACGGTCGACAGCGAGAAGTTGCGGGCGTCCCGGTCGCTCAGCGCCCCGGCCAGTTCGGAGAACGGCAGGTGGTTGGCGAGCGCCTCGCCGAGCCTGCGCCGCACTCCGGCGGCGGCCTCGCGGAACGACGGGTCGCCCGACAGGTCGGCGCGCAGCGGCAGGGCGTTGACGAAGCAGCCCAGCACCGGCTCCAGCTCCACCCGGCGCCGGCCGCCGTCCACCGTGGCGATCGTCAGGTCGCCCTGTCCGGTGTAGCGCGCCAGCAGCATCGAGAAGACCGTGAGCAGGGCCACGAACGGGGTGGTTCCGGGGCCGCCGGCCTCGCGCAGCGCCCGCAGGACCTCGTCCGGCAGCGTGAACAGATGACAGTCGCTCCGGTTCCCCTCGGCGACGGGCTGGCCGTCCCGCGCGATGGGAAGCTCCAGGGCGCTCGCGCCGTCCAGCCGGTCGCGCCAGTACGCCAGGCGCCGCTCGCGCTGCTCGCCGCTCAGCTCACGGCGTGACCAGGCCGCGTAGTCGGCGTACTGGAGCGGGGGCGGGACCACTCCGGCGGGACGGCCCTCGTGGACCGACGCGTACACGCTGGTCAGCTCGTCCACGATGATGCCGACCGACCACCCGTCGCACGCGATGTGGTGGCAGACGAACATCAGCACGTGGTCCTCGTCGCCCAGCCGGACCAGCGTCGTACGGTGGACCGGCCCGGTCTCCAGGTCGAAGCGCTCGACGGCGGCCCGGCTCGTGATCTCCCGGGCCCGGCCCTCCCGCTCGTCCTCCGGCAGGTCCCGCAGGTCGACGACGTCGAGCGGCGCCGGCCCGGGGTCGAGGACGATCTGACGGGGCTCGTGTCCGTCGCCCTCGTAGACCGTACGCAGGATCTCGTGGCGTTCGACCAGGCTGTCCAGGGCGACGGTCAGGGCCCGGACGTCGAGCGGGCCGGTCAGCCGCAGGCCGATGGTGGCGTTCGGCGCCGGGGCGCCCTCCGCGAAGCGGGCGCCGAGCCACATCTGGGTCTGCTCGTAGGAGCAGGGGGCAGGTCCCTCTCCGCGGGGGGCGATCACGCTCGCGGCGGCGGCCCTGGCGGCCCTGGCGGCGAGCAGCCGGCGCAGCGCCTCCTGCCTGCGTGGGGAAAGCGACGCTATTAGATGCTCGTTGTCAGTCGTCGGCGATATCGTCACCGAGCGTTCTCCTCTCTGCGCAGAAATGCGCAGGACCAGCTGACCACGCAGAAAAGTGGTTGAACCAGAAAACGCTTTGATCGTCGATTTCGCAGGACCTCGCCGCGTATCTCGCCGCGTTCGGGCCGAGACGCGTGGGAGCGCTCCCACGAAGAGGATTATTTCACGATACGGGATGCGAGTCTGGTAACGCAAGCCTCACTTCGACCTGCGATCAGGCGCGAAGAGTAAGGGGAAATCGACCTTCCGTCATCGATTGCGGGCAGCGAAACATGAGCGCTCGTCGGCATTGCCGGCGGACACATGATCGTGTCGAATAATTTGACTTCAGGCGTCGAGGGGACGGGATTAAACATGTTTCTTGCGCGTAACCCGACTCGGGTTCTATGTTGGCCGCCGGAATCTATTGCCGCAGGGGCGCCGCCTATTCGAGGGCCCGCCTGCCTCCTTAATTCGACTTTTCCCCGTGCTCGGCCGCGGCCGGATCCCGTGCAGAAGGAGGACGCATGGACGACTTCTGGAAGCCCCTGGAAATAACCCCCGACGGCTACGCCGCCACGCCCGAGGGGCTGGTGGAACGGCTGCGCGAAACGGACGTGGGCGACCTGCTGGTCCGCGAGAAGGCGCTCGTATTCCGGGGGTTCGGCGTCACACCCGAGACCCTCGACGCCGTCATGGACATGTTGCTGCCCAACCGGCTGGCGTACGTCCACGGCAACTCGCCCCGCACCAAGGTGGGCGGCAACGTCTACACCTCGACCGAGTACCCGCCCGAGTACACGATCTCCATGCACAACGAGCTGTCGTACTCCGCCACCTGGCCCTCCCGGCTGCTGTTCTACTGCGAGAAGGCGGCCGAGAGCGGCGGGGCGACTCCCGTCGTGGACGGCGTGCGCTGGCTGGAGTCGCTCGACGACGAGGTCAGGGAGGCGTTCGCCAAGGGGGTGCGCTACACCCAGAACCTGCACGCCGGCCGTGGGCTCGGCAAGAGCTGGCAGGAGACGTTCGAGACCGAGGACCGCGACGAGGTGGCCGAGTTCCTCGACCGCATCGGGGCGGACTGGCAGTGGCGTCCCGACGGCGGCGTGCGGGTCTCGCAGGTCAGGCCCGCCACCACCCGGCACCCCGTGACCGGTGCCGAGGTGTGGTTCAACCAGGCCGACCAGTGGCATCCCGCCTCGCTGGGCGACGAGACCGCCGCCATGCTCGCCGAGCTCATGCCGCCGGAGGAGCTGCCGCAGTCGGTGACGTTCCCCGACGGCGCCCCGATCCCCGGCGAGTACGTCATCCAGGCCCGCGACCGCGGCCTGGACAACGCGGTGGACGTCGACTGGCGGGAGGGCGACCTGCTGCTGATCGACAACGTGCTGGTCGGGCACGGCCGCAGGCCCTTCGCCGGCTCCCGCCGCATCCTCGTCGCCATGTCCGACTGATCACGCTCTCGAAAGGGAAACCGCTGTGGACAAGATCGGGCTGGGGGTCGCCGCGACCTTCACCGCCGAGCCGCTCGGGGACGCCCTGCGGTTCTGGCTCGCCGAACTCGACGGCGGGGGGGACGCCGAGGGGGACGTCGCCTTCGCTCCGTACGACCAGGTCTTCCCCTCGCTCCTCGACCCGGGCAGCGTGCTCGGCCGGGCCGGCGCCGTGGTCGTCCTCGTCCGCGCGGAAGATCTGCACCGTGACCCGGACGGGACCGGCGAACTGGATGCCGTGGCCACCGACCTCGCCGCCGCGCTGCGGGCCTCGGCGCGCGCGTCCGGCGCGCCCCACGTGCTCGTCGTCTGCCCTCCCTCGCCCGGGCACGGCTCGCCCGAGACCCACGCGCGCTTCGCGGCCGGGCTGGCCCGGGAGTTCGAGGGCGACCGGGCCGTGTCCGTGCTCACCTCCGCCGAGCCGTACGAGCCGGAGCCGGAGGACGTCCACGACGCGTTCGCCGACCGGACCGGCAACGTCCCCTACACCGACCGCTACTTCGCCGCGCTGGCCGCCGCGGTCGCCCGCCGCCTGCACGCCCTGACCACCCCGCGTCCCAAGGTCGTCGTCGCGGACTGCGACGGCACGCTCTGGGACGGCGTGGTCGGCGAGGACGGCCCCGACGGCGTGGTCATCGGGCCGCAGCGGCTGGAGATCTGGCGGGAGCTGGCCCGCCAGGTCGCCGCGGGCAGGCTGCTGTGCCTGTGCAGCAAGAACGAGGAGAAGGACGTCCGCGAGGTGTTCGCCCGGCATCCGGAGCTGCCGGTCGGCCTGGACGACATCACCGCGATGCGCGTCGGCTGGGAGGCCAAGTCGGACGCGCTGCGCTCGCTCGCCGCCGAGCTCGACCTCGGGCTCGACTCCTTCGTCTTCCTCGACGACAGCCCGGTCGAGTGCGCCGAGGTCCGGGCCGGCTGCCCCGAGGTGCTGACGCTCCGGCTTCCGGCCGACGCCGCCGGGGCCGCGGCCTTCCTGCGGCACTGCTGGCCGCTCGACGTGACGTCGGTGACCGCGGCCGACCGCGAGCGCACCCGGCGCTACCAGGAGGAACGGCGGCGCGACCAGGCCAGGGGCGAGATGTCCCTCGCCGACTTCTTCGCCACGCTCGACCTGCGGGTGACCATCACCCCGGCCGGTCCCGAGCACGAGGCCCGGGCCGCGCAGCTCGCCGAGCGGACCAACCAGTTCAACCTCTCGGGGACGCGCCGCCTGGACGGCGAGGAGAGGTTCGTCGTGGACGTGCGGGACCGCTTCGGCGACTACGGCGTCGTCGGCCTCACCGACGTGCGGACGGAGGGGGACACGCTGCGCATCGGCGCGTTCCTGCTGAGCTGCCGCGCGCTCGGCCGCGGGGTGGAGCACCGCATGCTCGCGCATCTGGGGGCGCTCGCGCGGGAGCGCGGGCTGGCCCGGGTGGCCCTGGCCTTCCGGGCCACCGAGCGCAACCGGCCGGCCGGGGACTTCCTCGCCGCCCTGCCGGCGACGGTGGAGCCGGACGGCGAGGGAACGGCCTGGTACGTCCTCGACGCGGGCGACGCGGCGGCCGTCGTCCACACGCCGGGCCCTGCTGAGGAGAGGGCAGCGGGGCCCGTCAGGACCGTCGAACCGGCCGTTCCCGCCGGCTGGGCGGCCGTCGAACGGATCGCGACCCGGCTGACCGGCGCCGACGCGATCCTCGACGCCATGCGGGCCGCCCGCCCCGTCACGGAGGTGGCCGGGGCGAGCCCCGTCGAGGCGACCGTCATGCGGTTGTGGGCCGAGCTGCTCGACACGGCGCCGGCCTCGGTGGACGACGGCTTCTTCGAGCTGGGCGGCCACTCGCTGCGGCTGGTGCAGTTCATGGCGCGGGTCCGCGCCGAGTTCGGCGTCGAGCTTCCCTTCGACACGCTCTACACCACCTCGTTCACCGTCGCCGAGGTCGCCAAGGTGATCGAGGAGCGGCAGCTCGCCGACACCGACGACGAGGAGCTGGCCGGACTGCTCGACGAGCTCGCGGGCCTGTCGGATGAGGAGATCGACGCCCTGCTCGACTCCGGGAACGGCTGATCCGCATGGCGACGATGCTGCTGAGCACCCACGGCACCAACGGCGACGTGCTCCCGTTCGTACGGATCGGGCGCGAGCTGGCCGAGCGCGGCCACGACGTCATCGTCATGACGCACTCCTGGTTCGCCGACCGGATCGCCGCCGCGGGCCTGCGGCACCTGCCCATCGACACGGCGGAGGGCTACGACCGGCACCTGGACGACGCCCGGCGGTACATGCTCGATCCCCTGAAGGACCCCGAAGGCGTGCTCGCGCTCTACCGGCGCAACGGCCTGTTCGAGCTGCTCGCCGACGAGGTCCGCATGATCGAGGCGCACTACCGGCCGGGCGACACCGTGGTGGTCGCCCGGCACACCTCGGGCATCGCCGGGCTGATGGCCGCCGAGCTCCGCGGGGTCCCGGTGGCGCTGGTGTCCGTCACACCCCATCAGTACGTCTCGTTGCCGGTGCTCGGGAACCTTTTCCGGCGCGTGCTCGGGCAGGGGTACGACGAGGTCTTCCAGTCGTTCGGCCTGCGTCCCGTCCGCGACTGGGCCGCCTATCTGACGAGCGCCCGGACCCAGCTGGCGCTGTGGCCGGAATGGTTCGACGCCGCGGGCCAGCCGGCGCCGGAGGGCGTCGTCCGCTGCGGGTTCGTGCTCGGCGACACGGCGGAGGGGCCGGTCCCGGACTGGACCGAGCCGCCCGTGCTGATCACCGGGGGCACCGGGCAGGTGCTGCACGACCGGTTCTACGACGTCGCGGCGCGGGCGTGCCGGCGGATCGGGAGGCGGGCCCTGCTGGTGAACCGGCATCCGGCGTTCCAGCCGGAGTCGCTGCCCGACGGGATCGAGTGGGTGCCCTCGGCGCCGTTCGCCTCGTTCATGCCGCGGGTCGCCGCGGTCGTCCATCACGGGGGGATCGGCACGCTCGCCCGGGCGCTGTCGGCGTCGACCCCGCAGGTGCTGCTGGCGCACGGCGTGGACCGGCCGGACAACGCCGAGCGGCTCGACCGCGCGGGCGTCGCGCGGTGGCTTCCCGTGTCCCGCTGGGACGAGGAGCGGACGGCCCGGCTGCTGGCGCGGGCGTTGGACTCCGCTGCCGACGACGGATACCGGGAGCGGATCGCGCCGCTCGCGGCGGACGCCGCGTCGCAGGACGCCGTGCGGCTCGCGGCCGATCACGCGGAGGCGCTGATCGGCACCGACGCGATCATGAAGCGGCCGGATCCGCGTGAGCGGCTGGCGCGGCTCACCCCCCGGCAACGGGAACGTCTGGCCGTCCTGGCCCGCGCCCGGCGGAGCGTGTAGAGGGGGATCTTCCGGGTACGCCGGGCGCATGGCGGACACGACGGCGCCGATCTCGCGCTTCGACTACGACAAAGTGGCGATCGTCACCGGAGCCGACTCGGGCATCGGGCGGGCGACGGCGGTGACACTCGCCGCGCAGGGCTTCGACGTCGGCGTCACCTATCACCGGGACGAGAAAGGCGCGCGGGAGACGGCCGGCCAGGTCGTGAAGCAGGGCCGCCGCGCGGCCGTGCGGCGGCACGACCTGACCGACCCGGTGACCGCGGCGGCCGTCGTCGACGAGCTCGCCGACGAGCTGGGCGGCCTCGGCGTGCTGGTGAACAACGCCGGCACCGGCACGGCCGAGCCGCTCCTGGAGATCGGTTACGACCGGTGGCGGTCGGTCCTCGCGGTCGACCTCGACGGGCCGTTCCTGTGCTCGCAGCGCGCCGCGCGCCGGATGATCGAACGCGGCGCGGGCGGGCGGATCATCAACGTGACCAGCGTCCACGAGGACTATCCCCGCCTCGGGGCCGGGCCGTACTGCGCGGCGAAGGGCGGCCTGCGCATGCTCAGCCGCACGTTCGCCCTGGAGCTGGCCAGGCACGGCATCACGGTCAACACGATCGCGCCGGGAGAGATCGCGACCCCGATGACCGGCCAGGAGGACGAGCCGCCGAAGCCCGGCACCCGGCCCGGCTACCCCCTGGGCCGTCCCGGGGACGCCCGCGAGGTCGCCGCCGTCATCGCCTTCCTGGCCGGGCCGGCCTCGTCGTACGTCACCGGCGCGTCGCTGTTCGTGGACGGCGGGCTCGGCCTGATGGGCCCGCAGGCGGCCGGGGACATCGACAAGGACATCTGGTCCTCCGGCTGACCGGGTGTTGCCCGGCGGCCGGGCCTGGGTGACGATGGCGCCTGAAGACGCGGAAGGTGAGGGCGCCGTGACCAATCCATGGCTCGCGCTTGAGTCCGGGGCCGACGCGGCCGAGCGCACCGGTGAGCTGCGCCGGGCTCACGAACGCTTCCTGTCGGCCGGCGCGGTCGACGGTCCCGTACGCGCGGTGGTGGCGGACTCGTGGCGGCGCTCGGCGCGGGCGGTGGACCCGGACGCGCTGGCGCCGCTGGAGCTCACCGACGACGAGCTGGAGGAGTACCGCGACGCGCACCCGCTGGCCCGGGTGCTGCCGCTGTTCCGCGACCTGCTGGGCGGCATCGCCGACGACGGGCGGCACCTGCTCGCGGTGTGCGACGCGGCCGGGCGGCTTTTGTGGGTCGAGGGCCATCGCGGGGCACGGGCGCGGGCCGAGCGGATGAACTTCGTCCCCGGGGCCCGGTGGGACGAGGCCCATGCCGGCACCAACGCCCCCGGCGTCGCGCTCACCGTCGAGCATCCGGTGCAGATCTTCGCGGCCGAGCACTTCGCCGTACCGGTGCAGCCGTGGACCTGCGCCGCCGCGCCGATCCACGACCCGCACACCGGCCGCCTGCTCGGCGCGGTCGACGTCAGCGGCGGCGACAACCTGGCCAGCCCGTACAGCCTGGCCCTCGTGCAGGCGGCGGCCAGTGCCGCGCAAGCTCATCTGGCCGCTCTCCCCGCGCCGGATCTCGCACCCGCGGTGACGCTCACCGCGCTGGGCCGGGACGACGCCGTCCTCACCGAGGGGGCGCGCCGCATCAGGCTCGGACCACGGCACAGTGAGATCGTCGTCCTGCTGGCCTGCCATCCGGAGGGGCTGAGCAGCGACCAGCTCAGCGCGGAGCTGTACGGCGACCGCATGCTGAACCCCGTCACGCTGCGCGCGGAGCTGTCCCGGCTGCGCCACCGGCTCGGGCCGTTGCTCGACTCCCGTCCGTACCGGTTACGGGTGCCCGTGCGGGCCGACTTCCAGGCGCTCGCCGAGCACCTGGCCGCCGCCGACGCGGACGCCGCGCTGCGCGCCTACCGGGGGCCGCTCCTGCCCGGCTCGGAGGCGCCCGGCGTCGTGTGGCAGCGCCGCCTGCTGGACGACGGCGTACGCGAGCTGCTGGTGGCCCGCCGCGACCCCGCGCTGCTCGAACGGTGGACGCGCGCGCCATGGGGGAGGGACGACCTCGTCGCCTGGCAGGCGCTGCTGGCCGCGCTGCCCGCCGGGTCCCCGGCCCGGGCCCGGGCCGCGCGGCGGGTGCGGGACCTCGACGCGGAGTACGGCCTGCCGTTCGGGTGAGGACTGTTCAGGTGAGGACTGTTCAGGTGAGGTCGCGCAGCCAGCGGAGCGCGACCGCCGCCGCGAGGCGGGGCGGCACGGTGCCCGCGCCGAGCCCGACGTCCACGAGCAGGTCGAACACCTCGGTGCGGCGGGCGGCGACGGCGATCGCCGCGTCGATGAAGCCGGGGGAGCGGGCGGCCAGGGCGAGCACGTCGGTGGTGCGCAGGTGCCGCCCGAGGGCCCGGCGCAGACCGCGCCGGTAGGCGCGCAGCGGGTCGCCCGGCGAACCGACCGCCGCCTCGGCGGCGAGCCGTCCCGACAGCAGCGCGTAGTAGATGCCCTCGCCGGTCAGCGGGTTGACGAGGTTCGCCGCGTCGCCCGCCAGCAGCACCCGGCCCGCCCCGGGCACCGGCCGCCCGCTCGACAGCGGCAGGTGGTGGGCGCGCAGGTCGCGCACCTGTCCGGGCGGGTGCTCCATCAGCGCGGGGAGCAGCCGCGCCAGCCGTCCGTGCAGCACCTCGCGGCCCGGCAGCCCGGTCTGACTCAGCGCCGGCAGCAGCAGGCCGTAGCCGACGTTGGCCGTGCCGTCGCCCACCGGGAACGACCAGGCGTAGGCCGGCCACGCCTCGCTCTGCATGACGATGACCTGGACGTCGTCGTCCGGCGGCACGTCGGCGTAGCCGCGCACCGCGATGGCGGTGTGCCGATCCGGGCTCGGCGGGACGCCGATCAGCCGCCGTACGGCCGAGTTGGCGCCGTCGGCGGCGACGACCGCCCGGGCGACCAGGTGGCCGTCGAGCACGACGTGCTCGCCGAGGGCGGTCAGCGTACGGACCCGGTGGCGGCGCACCTCCACGCCGCGCGCCCGCGCCGCCTCGACCAGCCGGGCGTCGAAGACCCGGCGGGGCACCACGTGGTTGGGCCGTGCGACGACGGCCGAGACCTGGGCTCCGCCGGGCGACGTCACCGACAGGCGCGGCGTCGGCCGGTGGTCGTCGAGCACATCGGGCAGCCCGAGCAGCGCGAGCTCCTGCCGTGCGTGCGCCGCGATGCCGTCGCCGCAGGCCTTGTCACGCGGGAAGGCCGCCCGGTCGAGCAGCAGCACCCGGCAGCCGGGGTCGAGCTGCCTGGCCCGCAGCGCGGCGGCCGAGCCCGCCGGCCCGGCGCCGACCACCACGAGGTCCCAGACGTCGTCCACACTCACAGACCGTACGTGGCGAAGAGGTTGGTGGTGGGCCACGACTTCACGGAGTTCGCGGCGGTGTGCAGTTGGGCGTCGATGTCCCCGTAGCTCAGCCCCGAGGCGTCGTCACGCTGGTCGAACAGCACCACCCAGCTCAGCCCGTCGTAGCGCCGGACCATGAGCGTGGATGTGCCGGCCAGCGATCCCGTGTGCCAGGTGTTGCGGCCGCCGGTGACCGGGCGCACCTGCCAGCCGAGGCCGTAGTACCAGCCGTCGGAGTTGACGCCGATCGACGGCTTGGCGAACGCCTTAGAGATCGACGCC
Source organism: Microbispora sp. NPDC004025 (assembly GCF_053604425.1). Lineage (NCBI taxonomy): Bacteria > Bacillati > Actinomycetota > Actinomycetes > Streptosporangiales > Streptosporangiaceae > Microbispora > Microbispora sp. NPDC004025. The sequence continues at coordinate 373,127 of NZ_JBSGHN010000006.1, forward strand.
GAGGTCAGCACGCCCGCCGCGTCGAAGAGGGTGGCGAACTTGGCCAGGTCGACGGCCGTGGCGAGCCAGCCGCCGTGCGCGGCCATGTTCTCGAGGTTGAACCCGCCGTACGGGAATGGCATCACGGAGTTCGAGGTGTCGATCACACTCTTGCCGGTGTACTGCGAGAAGTACGGCGCCTCGCCCGCTTTGCGGAGACTCTTCGCCGTTCTGCCGAGCACCATCCGTTTGATCTTGAGCGGCGTCAGGATCGTGCTCTGGACGTAGCTCGCGTACGAGACCCCGCTCACCTTCTCGATGATCTTCTGCAGGAGGAGGTATCCGTAGTTCGAGTACGCGTACGTCGTTCCGGGGGCATGGTCGAGCTTGCGGCGGGTGGTGTATTCGATGATGTGCGCCTGGGTGACGGGCAGCGGGACGCCGAGCGCGGCCGCGACGGCCCTGTCGCCGAACATCGGGTCGCCCGACACGTCGAGGTCCCAGCCGCCCAGATGCTGCAGCAGGTGGGTCACGGTGACGGAGGCGAGGCGCGGGTCGGCGGTCGTGCTCAGCCCGAGCAGCGGCGCGACCTTGGCCGTGAGGCTGAGCTTGCCGTCCTGCGCCAGCTTCAGCACCGCGGCGGCGGTGACCGGCTTGCTCAGGCTCGCGACGCGGAACAGCGACGTGGGCCCGGCCGCGAACGAGGTGTCCGCCGTCCAGTTGTAGCCCCGGGCGAGCATCAGCTTGCCCTTGCGGACCACGGCAAGGGACGCGTGCGGGATCGTCCGTGCCTGCATGAAGCGCTTCAGCGCGTCGTCGAAGGGCTTCAACGACGTCGCGCTGCGGCCGGTGACGCTCCACGCGCGGGCCGCCGCGCTCGCCGGAGACGCGGGCAGCCCGGCGGCGAGCCCCGCCGCGGTGCCGCCCGCCAGCAGGCGCAGGGCGTCCCTGCGGGAGACGGAAAACGTTTCCGGAATCATGACGCGTGATCTTAGAGGAGATTTGACCACTCATGACCGCATTCCTGACCGCACGGATCGGAGGCTGAGTTCGGAACGACGCCCGGAACACGGCCGCAACGTCTCGGCAACGTGCCCGCGACTAACGTCCGGGGCGTCAGTCCCACACCCTGTCCGGGAGGTCTCTCTCATGACCCGTTACGCCGCGCCGGGACAGCCGGACGCCCTCATGGCGTACGAGCAGCGTTACGACCACTGGATCGGCGGCGAGTACGTCGCGCCGCAGCGAAGGCGGTACTTCGAGAACCCCACCCCGGTCAACGGCCAGACGTTCACGGAGATCGCGCGGGGCACCGCCGAGGACGTCGAGCGCGCCCTGGACGCCGCACACGGCGCCGCACCCGCCTGGGGCCGTACGCCGGCGTCCGAGCGGGCGAACATCCTCAACCGGATCGCCGACCGCATGGAGCAGAACCTGGAGCGGCTCGCCGTCGCGGAGACCTGGGAGAACGGCAAGCCGATCAGGGAGACGCTGGCCGCGGACATCCCGCTGGCGATCGACCACTTCCGTTACTTCGCCGGGGCGATCAGGGCCCAGGAGGGCAGCCTGTCGGAGATCGACGCGGACACCGTCGCCTACCACTTCCAGGAGCCGCTCGGCGTCGTCGCCCAGATCATCCCGTGGAACTTCCCGATCCTGATGGCCACCTGGAAGCTCGCGCCGGCGCTGGCCGCCGGCAACGCCGTGGTCCTGAAGCCGGCCGAGCAGACCCCGGCGTCGATCCACTACTGGATGAGCCTGGTGGCCGATCTCCTCCCGCCGGGCGTCCTCAACATCGTCAACGGGTTCGGCGTCGAGGCCGGCAAGCCGCTGGCCTCCAGCGCGCGGGTCGCGAAGGTGGCCTTCACCGGGGAGACCACCACCGGGCGGCTGATCATGCAGTACGCCAGCGAGAACATCAAGCCGGTCACGCTGGAGCTCGGCGGCAAGAGCCCCAACATCTTCTTCGACGACGTGTCCTCCGCCGACGACGAGTTCTTCGACAAGGCGCTGGAGGGCTTCACGATGTTCGCCCTCAACCAAGGAGAGGTGTGCACCTGTCCCTCCCGGGCGCTCGTCCAGCAGGGCCACTACCGGCGGTTCCTGGAGGCCGCGGTCGAACGGACCGAGAAGATCGTCCGCGGCCACCCGCTGGACCTGGCCACGATGGTCGGCGCCCAGGCGTCCAACGACCAGCTGGAGAAGATCCTGTCGTACCTCGACATCGGACGGCAGGAGGGCGCCAAGGTGCTCACCGGCGGGCACCGCGCCGATCTCGGCGGCGAGCTGTCGGGCGGCTACTACGTCGAGCCGACGATCTTCGAGGGCGCCAACCACATGCGGGTGTTCCAGGAGGAGATCTTCGGGCCGGTCGTCTCGGTGACCTCGTTCACCGACTTCGACGACGCCATCAAGATCGCCAACGACACGTTGTACGGCCTGGGGGCGGGCGTGTGGACCCGGGACGTCAACAAGGCGTACCGGGCGGGCCGCGCCATCCAGGCCGGGCGGGTCTGGACGAACTGCTACCACGCCTATCCCGCCCACGCCGCCTTCGGCGGCTACAAGCAGTCGGGCATCGGCAGGGAGACGCACAAGATGATGCTCGACCACTACCAGCAGACCAAGAACCTGCTGGTCAGCTACTCCCCCTCGAAGCTCGGCTTCTTCTGATGCCCGAGGTGTCCCGCGTGGACCTCACCCCCGCGGCCGCCGATCTCATCCGGCGGCTGCGGGCGGACCACGGCCCGCTGATGTTCCACCAGTCCGGCGGCTGCTGCGACGGCAGCGCCCCGATGTGCTACCTGGAAGGCGAGTTCCGCACCGGCTCCTCGGACGTGCTGCTCGCCTCGCTGACCGTGGAGGGCGTGAACGAGCCGGTCACGTTCTGGATGTCGGCGAGCCAGTTCGAGCGCTGGCGGCACACCCATCTCACCGTGGACGTCGTACCGGGCCGTGGTAGCGGCTTCTCCCTGGAGGCGCCCGAGGGAGTCCGTTTCCTGATCCGCTCCCGCCTGCTCACCGACGCCGAACGCGCCGCCCTCGACAGCTGACGATCGATCCGCATCGCCTGAAGCTTCGCAGTTCCTCCCTCGCGCTGAGTGGCAACTTGATAAGTTCAATTAGCTCTCGGCGAGACTTATCAAGTACAGGATGAGACGCGGTGGAGGCCGCGGCGGGGGTGCCGCGGCCTCCGGGACTTCACAGGGACGTGCCGGTACCTGTGCGCCGGGAACTCAGATCTTGCCGGTGCCCGCGTTGGCGAGGACGTTCGCCTTGACCCCGCTGGGGTTGTCCACCGTGTACGAGTACGGAATGGAGGCGACGCTGCCGGAGGTCTGCGGCGTGCCCGAGTTCACGAAGTAGTTGTCGCGGGCGACGATCGACCCGCCGGGCGACGAGCCTTCGGAGGTGTGGGTGGGCTCGGCGACGTTCTCGAAGTAGTTGCCCTCGACGAGCACCCCGGCGCCGCAGGTGGAGGCGATGCCGTAGCTGTAGTCGGTGTAGGACGAGTCCTTGTAGTAGTAGTTGTTGAACACGTGGACCGGGTTGCCGAAGCGCACCCGGGGGTTGCGCTGTGCGCAGGTCTGGAACGCGTTGTGGTGGTACGTCACGCGCAGGTGCCCGGTGTCCTCGGAGCTGTTGTTGTCGCTGTGGCCGACGAGCGAGCACTTGACGTGGTCGTGGAGCTTGTTCCAGGAGACGGTGACGTAGTCGGAGCCGTGCGTGACGTCCAGCAGGCCGTCGTAGTAGTCCGTGCCGTGGCTGGTGTCGCTCGACAGGTCGTTGTGGTCGAGCCACACGCGCTTGGCGTTGTCGAGGTGGATCGCGTCGCCGTTGCCGTTGCCGGCCCGGACCTTCGAGATCTTCATGTTGCGCACGATCACGTTGTCGACGTCACGGATGTTCAGGCCGCAGCCGGTCAGCCCGGAGTCGGCGCCGACGCCGACGATGGTGGTGTTGCCGCCCACCCGCACGTCCTCCGAGCAGGTGAAGTTGCCGTTCACCTGGACGATCTTCGCGGCGTCGCCCTTCACGGCGGCGGTGAGCGCGGTCAGGGAGGTGACCGTCGTCGTGGCGCCGCCCGCGCCGCCGCTCGTGCCGCCGCCCTGCGTCGCCCAGCCCACGAGTCCGGTGGTGGGCGGGGTGGTCGGGCCGCCCGTGGGCGTGGCGGTCGGCGTAGCCGTCGGGCTCTTGGTCGGCGTGGTCGTGGGCGTCTGCGAGGGGGTGGACCCGGCCGGCTGGAGGGTCCACTGCTTGGTGGCCGCCGAGTCGCAGGAGTTCTGCTGTACCAGCGCGCCCGAGGAGGTGGAGTTGTCCTTGGTGTTCAGGCATT